>NZ_CP102480.1:300000-600000 GCF_024662015.1 Nisaea acidiphila
ACTGCCGCCCACGGACCCTGTTGCGCCAAGAATGGAAACCGTTTTCCGTTCCGTGTCCTGCATCGCGTCAATCGTTTCCGCTTGCTGTCTCGGACTCAGGACCACGACCAGAGCAAAATGCTCTCACCGGTGGCCAGCATCGCCAAAGCCGCGACAGGCAGCACGGTAATCTGGCCGTCGACCCTGTCGAGGATACCGCCGTGTCCCGGAATGAGGCGGCCGGAATCCTTCGCTCCAAACGCGCGCTTGATGGCGGACTCCGCAAAGTCTCCAGCCTGTGCCAGAAGTGCGATCACCACGCCGCAACCCGCTAGCACCAGCGGGTTCGCGGGTCCGACAAGCATCCCGAGACCCGCTCCAAAGGCGGCGGCTCCCAGCATGCCGCCGATCAGCCCTGCCCAGGTCTTGTTCGGGCTCACTCGGACCCAGATTTTAGGCCCGCCGATGGACTTGCCCGCGCAATAGGCCGCCACATCCGTCACGACCACCGATAGCGCCAGCCAGAGCGCCGTTTCCAGACCGAAATCAGGCAGTTCGCGAATCCAATATATCGCGATCGCCGGACATAGCGCCAAAAGCAGTCCCGGAAGCATCTGCGGCATCCAACTCCCGGATCCGATCCTCACAGCGCCCGCGAAGGCGAGCGGCAGCGCAAGCAGAACCACCAAAGCCACCGGCTTTTCGAAGGCGAGCGAGGCCGCAAGGACGAGCAGCGCGCCGATCAGTCCGGCCAGACGGCGAAGGCTGGCGGGACAGCGTGGCGCAACCAGATTGGCCCATTCCCAAGCCATTGCCGCAGCCATCACCGTCACCAGGGCGAGGAAATAAGGGCCGCCTACCCAAAACAGCAGTAACACCGGCGGCAGTATGATCACCGAGGACAGGACACGGAGCGTCAGCTCCCGCGCACGCGGGTTGGGTACAGCGGTCTTATCGGAACCGTTTACGGAATCGCCGCGAGCAGCGCGTTTTTCCGGATCCGGCATTCCGGAGTCAGCCGACGGCGGCGCCGAAACGCCGGTCCCGCTGACAGAATTCGTCGATCGCCTCGATCATCTGGTCCTTGCCGAAATCCGGCCAGAGCGTTTGCATAAAAACATATTCCGAGTAGGCGCACTGCCAGAGCATGAAGTTCGAAATACGCTTCTCGCCGCTGGTCCGGATCAGAAGCTCCGGGTCGGGGATGTCAGCTGTTTCGAGTTGCTCGGCGAATACCTGCTCACTGATCTGCTCCGGCTGGAGCGCGCCGTCCGCAACCAGCTGTGCGAGCTTTCGCGCGGTCCCGGCGATCTCGTCCCGCCCGCCATAGCTGAGCGCGATGGTCAGGACGAGGTCCCGGTTACCCCCAGTCAGGCGCTCCGCCTGCTCGATCAGATTGACGATGTCTCTGTCGAGGCGGCCGCGATCCCCAATAACGCGGAACCGAACGCCTTTTTCATGCAGTTCGGCGATCTCGCTCTTCAGATAGCGCCGAAGGAGCCCCATCAGGTCCAACACCTCGGTCTTCGGGCGCTTCCAGTTCTCCGAGGAGAAGCCGAACAGCGTGAGATAGCCGATCCCGAGTTCGAGCGACGCCTCGACCGTACGCCGGACGGCCTCGGCACCGCGCTGGTGGCCGATCGTGCGCGGGAGCCCGCGCGCGCGGGCCCAACGCCCGTTGCCATCCATGATGATCGCGACGTGACGCGGGGTATTCGGTTGCTGTTCTGCGTCGGACTCCGCCATCGATCAGACCTGCATGATCTCCTTTTCCTTGGCGCTCAGCGCCTCGTCTATGCGGGAGACGAACTTGTCCGTCATCTCCTGCACTTCCTCTTCGTAGAGATGCTTCTCATCCTGGGAAAGGTCGCCGTCTTTTTCGGCCTTTTTCAGGCTGTCCATCCCGTCCCGGCGCACATTGCGCACGGCGACGCGCGCCGACTCGGCATATTTCGCCGCGACCTTGGCGAGCTCACCGCGGCGTTCCTCCGAGAGGTCCGGCAGCGGAATGCGCAGGAGCTGCCCGTCGACCTGCGGGTTGAGGCCGAGGTCGGATTCCCGGATCGCCTTCTCCACCGCTTTGGTCATGGACTTGTCCCAGACCTGAACCGTCAGCATGCGCGGCTCCGGGACGCCAACAGTCCCGACCTGGTTGATGGGCATTTTCGAGCCATAGGCATCGACCATGATCGGCTCAAGCAGGTTGACCGAGGCACGGCCGGTTCGAAGGCCCTGGAATTCCTTCTCCAAGGCATTCAGCGCTCCGTCCATGCGGCGCTTCAGGTCGTCGAGATCGGGTCCTTCAGACATTGTTATTCGGCCTTTTCGCTTATGATTGTGAAGGTACCGCGTCCGCGGATGACATCCGCGAAGGCTCCCACATTCTGTATCGAGAAGACAAGGATCGGAATGCCGTTCTCCCGGGCGAGCGAGATCGCCGAAGCGTCCATGACCCGCAGATCGCGCGAGAGAACGTCCATATAGGTCAGATGGTCGTAGCGGACGGCGTCCTTGGCGAGAGCCGGGTCGGCATCGTAGACGCCGTCGACCTTGGTTGCCTTCAGCATCGCGTCGCAGCCCATTTCCGATGCGCGCAGTGCCGCCGCAGTGTCGGTTGTAAAGAACGGGTTGCCGGTGCCGGCCGCGAAAACCACGACACGGCGCTTTTCCATGTGTCGCATCGCGCGGCGGCGAATATAGGGCTCGGCGACAGCCGAGATGGGCAGCGCGGAAAGCACGCGGGTCGGCACCCCAATGCTCTCAAGTCCGCTCTGCATGGCGAGCGCGTTCATCACCGTCGCCAGCATGCCCATGTAATCGGCGGTCGCCCGCTCCATGCCGGAAGCGGCAGCAGAGACACCGCGGAAAATGTTTCCGCCACCGATGACGACGCAAACCTCGCCTCCCAGGTCCCACACGGATTTGATCTCGTTGGCAACCTGGGAGACCATGTCCGGGTCGAGGCCATAGGCCCGATCGCCCATCAGGGCCTCGCCCGAAATTTTCAACAGAACCCGTTTGTACCTGGGAGCCGCCGGCCCCTGATCTTCTGCCATGTCGTGCTCCCTTGGTTGGTTTCGGGTTCCGTTTCCGCCGATCAGCTGCCCAGCGTGGCCGCGACTTCGGCTGCGAAGTCTTCTTCTTCCTTTTCGATGCCCGCGCCAAGCACGAAATGCCGGAAGCCGACGAGCTTCACTTCGGTGCCCAGCTCCTTGGCGGCATTCTCGACGACCTTGGCAACCTTGGTCTCGTTGTCGATCACGAAGGTCTGCTCCAGCAGAACGACTTCCTGATAGAACTTACGGATCCGGCCCTCGACCATTTTCTGAGCAATCTCTTCCGATTTGCCCGAAGCCTTCGCCTGATCGACCAGCACGGCCCGCTCGCGCTCGACAACTTCCGGATCGAGATCGTCGGTGGAGAGGCTCTGCGGGGAGGTCGCCGCAATATGCATCGCGATCTGCTTGCCGAGTTCGGCGAGCTTGCCCGCATCGCCGGTCGACTCGAGCGCGACCAGAACGCCGATCTTGCCGAGGCCCGGGACGACTGCGCTGTGCACATACGGCACGACCACGCCGTTATCGACGGAGATCGTCGCGGCACGGCGGATGCTCATGTTCTCACCGATCGTCGCGATATTGTGGGTCAGCTGTTCCTCGACGGTACGGCCGGTATCCGGATACGCGAGGCCCTTCAGCGCCTCGACATCGTCGCCATTGGCCAGAACCATGCCGGCGAGCGTCGTCGCGAAACCCTGGAAGTCGGCGTTACGGCCGACGAAATCGGTCTCGGCATTCACCTCAATCAGCGCGCCCTTGCCACCGTCGGTCGCAACGGCGACCAGACCCTCGGCAGCGACACGGCCTGACTTCTTCGCCGCGGCGGCGAGGCCTTTGGTCCGCAGCCAGTCGATCGCGGCTTCGATATTGCCGTCGGTTTCGCCGAGCGCCTTCTTGCAATCCATCATGCCCGCGCCGGACTTCTCGCGCAGTTCCTTAACCATCGCAGCGGTGACAGCAGCCATCGTCTTCCTCTTTTCTTGTTCAAGCGGCCCTCGCGCCCCGCTGGCGCCGGTGGACCTGTCAGACAATCGTAACTTTTCGAACCCACCTCGTAACGGCGGCGGCCCCGCCCTCGCGTGCCGCCGCTGTCACGAACAAGTATACCAAACCGGGCCGGTTTAGGCGCTCGCGGCTTCCGCCTCGGTCTTCTCGCCTTCGGTTTCCGCGGCTTCCGCCGGGGCTTCCTCTGCGGCCTCGACAGCCGGCTCCGCCGGGGCTTCTTCCGACTCGCCGATATCCGCGCCGGACGCCGTCATTTCTTCCTGCAGACCGGACAGAACCGCCTGACCGATCAGGTCGCAATAAAGCGTGACGGCGCGCATGGCGTCGTCGTTACCCGGGATCGGGAAGCTGATACCCTTCGGATCGCAGTTGCTGTCCAGAATGGCCACGACCGGAATACCGAGCGTATTGGCTTCCTGGATAGCGAGCTGCTCCTTGTTGGTGTCGATCACGAACATGATGTCCGGAAGACCGCCCATCTCCTTGATCCCGCCGAGGGACCGGTCGAGCTTCTCGCGCTCGCGGGAGAGGTTCAGCTGTTCCTTCTTGGTCAGGCCCTGCATGCCCTCCTCGAAACGCTCTTCCAGTTCCTTCAGGCGGCGGATCGAATTGGAGATGGTTTTCCAGTTGGTCAGCATGCCGCCGAGCCAGCGGTGGTTGACGTAATACTGGCCGGTCTTCGACGCGGTCTCGGCGATCACGTCGGCGGCCTGGCGCTTGGTGCCGACCATGAGCACGCGGCCGCCGGACGCGGTCACGTCGCGGATCGCGGCAAGCGCGCGGTGCAGCATCGGGACGGTCTGCTGCAGGTCGAGAATGTGGACATTGTTACGGACGCCGAAGATGTATTCCTGCATCTTCGGGTTCCAACGGCGCGTGTGGTGGCCGAAATGGACGCCGGCTTCAAGCAGCTGGCGCATCGTAAACGTAGGGACGCTCATCTTTCCGTCTTTCTCCGGTTATGCCTCCACGGGTTTTGCCGGGACACCTGCCCCGACACCGGAGCGCCTTGCCGGGATGTCTCCCCGGCACAGCGCACACCCGTGTGCGTGATGAATGCGGCGGGTTCTAATGCCCCCGTCACTTAATTGCAAGGGATAACAGTACATCTCGCGACCTGACGTCAGACAGCTTTTGCCGATCCGTGCCAGGCATTGCGGATTGCGCCGGACATGGCGGAGGCCAGAGCTTTCGGAGCCCGTTCGCCGATCAGGATCGAGCGGTTCGAGACAGGCAGTAAAGGAAATCCCTCCTCCTGCCCGAGGACGGCAAGTCCGGGCCCGATGCACGAACTCGGCAGTACGCCGATTGCAAGCCCTGACCGGATCGCCGAAATCAGGCTCTCGAAACTCGCACCAAGATAAGCCTTTCGCCAGGACCGACCGATCGCATCAAGTGCCTCGACGGGAATACGTGGCCACCAACAACTCCGGTCCAGCAATGCCAGAGGCACCGGAACAGCCGGGTCCGGGGCCATTCCCTCGCGGCAGCACCAGACCGTCGGTTCGGACATCAGGAAATCGCCGGGGACGTCTCCCGGACCGGAGCAGACAGCCAGGTCCAGTTCTCCGGCGCGAACCAGATCGGGATACCGCGAGGCGCAGCTCGATGCGACGACGGTTTCCACTTCCGGGTTGCGCGCAGCGAATTCCGCGAGTGCGCGCTCCAGAAGCTCACCGACGAAATCGTCCGGAATCCCGACCCGCAAGCGTCCGGCAAGAGGCACTTCAAATAGACGTCCCGCACGCTCGAGCTCCGTCAGCGCACGTCGCGCCGCAGGAAGGAACTTCCGGCCATTCACGCTCAGATCCATCCCGCGCGCACCACGCTCGAAGAGCGTCACACCGATTGCCGTTTCAAGCTTCTTCAACTGGACACTGATCGCGGACTGCGTACGGTTCAGTCTGTCCGCAGCGAGGGTGAGATTGCCAGCTTCGGCAATCTCCACAAAGGCCCTCAATTGTTCGTAGCTCGGCAGCATGCGTTCGATTTTATTTATCGATTCGATCAAATCAATTCATTTTACTGAACGCCACCTTCGGCTTAGGTCTGAGCAGCGGCCGCACTTCACGCAACCGACTTCAAGGATCTCGCATGTCTCCCGAAATTCTCGGCATCCTGCTCATGATCGGAATCTTCGCCGGCGCCTGGAACGCCATTGCCGGCGGCGCCTCGCTGTTCACATTTCCCGCATTGATGGCCACCGGACTCCCGCCGATGGTCGCGAACGCGACGAACTACCTCGCCTTGCTGCCATCCGGAGCGGCCGCCCTGCCCGCCTATAAGGACGAACTCAGAGACGCCGGCTGGCGCCTGGTGCCGTTGCTGGTGATCTCCGGACTCGGTGCCGTCGTCGGGTCGCTGCTGCTGACGGTTTCAGATCCGGACATGTTCCGCGAGATCGTCCCGTTTCTGCTGATGATCGCGACCGCTCTCTTCGCTTTCGGAGACCGCCTGAGGGCGACATTGCTCCAGACACTGGGCCACAGCCGCAGCCGCCTGCTGATCCTCGCGACGATGTTCGCCTTCTCGGTCTATGGCGGCTATTTCGGCGCCGGGCTCGGGATCATCCTGCTCGGAGTCGTGCAGGTGTTCGGCTTCGAGGGATATCACGCCGCCAACGGCGTGAAGAACCTGGTGGCCACCTTCTTCACCATCCTGAGTGTCACGATCTTCGGCATCGGCGGCCTGATCTCGTGGCCGGCGGCGATCGCGATGATGACCGGCAGCACGATCGGCGGCTACCTCGGCGGCCGCCTCGCCAAACGCGTCAATACGCGCTGGCTGCGCACCGGGATCATATGCTTCGGTGTGATATTGGCGGCCGTGTATTTCCAGCGGATCTACCTGGCCTGACCGGCGATCGGGGACCGTCCGATAAGAGCCCATGCTGGGGGCCTTTCCGAACCGGCGAGGCACCCAGCAGCGCAGCGGTGCGATATTCCGAACTTATCCGCACTTGGCGCCGGTATCCCCCGGCTCCACAACTTTCTCGCGGTTCTTTTCAGCCCATTCCGACACGGCATTCGCCGCCTTCGCTCCCGAATATCCCTTGGGCTTATTCAGCTTGAGTCCCTCTCCGTCACCCGGCGCGGCGAAAAAGCCGCCTTCCGGATGTGCGAGTGGTCAGTGTCCGTCCTTCTCATTCTCTGTGGTAAAGACGACCCGGCAGTTACCGAAAGCATTCTGCTTGTTCCGGTGAACCAGAAGATATCCCAGCTCGAAATTGAATTCGGATGGCCCGAGCTGCGCCTTGCCGTTCAGGCTGGGCACCGCGAAATACAGCTTCTCGGCGGCCGCCGCTACGTTCGGGAGGAAAACCACCGCCAATAGCCCTGCGGCGGCCAAACTGACGCGAAATTTATACATGATTCTCTCCGGGTTCGATTACGCACGAACGGACCTCGTCCCGGACCGTTCCCGGAGAGAATGAGTATTAAATTACTCAATTGCAACTTTAAATTGTAGATTTAATTATTTATCGCGCACCACTCACCTCCGTCACCCCGATCATCGCGTCCCGGTGGACGAGCGCGGCGAGGTCCTCCTCGCTCATGCCGTCCGTCCCTGCGGGCCGCATCGGCAGCACGAAGTAGCGCATGTCCGCCGTGCTGTCGTGGACCCGCACCTCGCGATCGCCGGCGATCTCGGTGCCGAACTCCTTCAGCACAGCGCGCGGCTCGCGCACCACGCGGGAACGGTAGGAACGGCTCTTGTACCAGTCCGGCGGAATGCCAAGGATCCATCGCGGATAGCAGGAGCAGAGGGTGCAGACGACGACATTGTGCACCTCCGGCGTGTTCTCCAGCACCACCAACTTCATCGGCCCGATATCGTGACCGGCTTCGGCGATCGCCTCTTTCGGTGTCTCGATGAGGCGTTTCTTGAAATCCGGATCGGTCCAGGCCCGCGCCACGACCTTCGCGCCGTTCGCCGGAACCCGGGCGTCCATCGCCTCGACCTCGGCGCGGATATCGTCCGGCGTCACCAGCCCCTTCTCGATCATCAGTTCACGCACCGCCTCTTCCATCAGGCGGTAGTAGGTCATCGTGTCGTCCTGATCCGGGCGATGCGGGTGATGGTGCTCGGGATCGTAGGGATGCAGGTGGTCGTGGTCATGACCATGGTGGTGACGATCGTGATGATTGCCGCTCATGCCCCGTCTCCCGCCGCATCGAGCCAGAACTCGAAGATCTCGATCTCGATTTTGTCAGCCTCGTTACCGTCGTAGTCCGGCCAGACGTCCTTCTGACGGAAGCGCACGCGATAAAGCGGAACTTCCGGCGTTCCCGGGCGGCCGAAGGCCAGCTCTTCCGGGTTCTTGAACGCGCCGCAGATGCGCTCGACAGTGCCGGAAAGGCCGCGAATGTAATAGGGCGTGCGGATATGGCTCGGCGGAGTCGGCGGGAACTGCTTATGCACCCGCACCCGGTCTCCCACGGCAAAACGAGGCATCAGCAGCCTCCCCCAGCGGCGCCGCCCGGCATCACGCCGTCCGGATAGCGCGCCCGCACCTCTTCCATCTTCGCACCGAGTTCATCCGCGGTGAACACGCCGCGCTCCAGCAGCGTGTTGGTCACCGAGGAAATCCAGCGCTCGTAATAGGTCATCTCGTCGTAAGCCTCGGGCGGAAGCGCTTCGATGCCCTTGCGGAGCTGATCGACGGTCATCAGCTTCAGCCTGTTGGTGCAAAGCATCATGAGAGCGTCGACACGCTTTTCCCAGAGCGCGTAATCGTGCTCCGCGCGGTCGATCTCGCCGCCGTCCAGGCCGCCCATATCGTGATGCCCGCGCGCGGTGAAATCGCGTTCCATGGCGTTCGCTCCCTCTTGTCCCTCGAAGGTTATCTTGCCAGAGGCGCCTTTCGGCGCAAGCCCGGAGGGATCACGGTTTGACGAGGCAGATGGCGAGCCCGTCATACCCTTTCATTCCGACGAGCTGCAGTGCCGTCGCATCGACCCGCCGCTCGCTCGAGATGAGGTCGAGAACGGCCCGCACACCCTGCACGTTCTCGTCGCGGGTTGCCGCGTCGAGCACACGGCCGCCGCGCACCACATTGTCGATCAGGATCAGACCGCCCGGGCGGACCAGCTTCAGGGCCCATTCGAAGTAGCCGGGATTGTTCTTCTTGTCGGCGTCGATGAAGGCAAGATCGAACGGGCCAATCCCGTCCGCAGCGACTCCCGGCAGGCTCTCCATCGCGGCGCCGACGCGGACCTCGATCCGCTCCGCCAGCCCCGCGTCGCGGAAATTCGCGCGCGCCACCTCGGCATGCAGCGGCTCGAATTCGAGCGTCACCACCTTGCCGTCCTCCGGCAGAGCACTCGCGAACCAGAGCGTGCTGTAGCCGCCGAGCGTGCCGACCTCGAGCACTTTCTTCGCACCGATCATGCGGGCCAGAAGATGCAGGAACTTGCCGACATTGGCGGAGACGCTGATCGCCGGCAGATTGGACGCGTCGCTCGCATCCAGCGCCTTCTGGAATGCCGTCTGCTCCGGCACCAGGGTTTCGGTGAAGTATCCGTCGACGGCTTCCCAGGTCTGCCGGTCGCTCATGCCTTGCTCCTGTCCCAGACCGCCTTCTCTCCGTCCACCGGGAAGAAGGGGCGTTGCACGTATTTCCAGTCGAAATTGGCGAGGTTCGGCGAGGTCAGCCCCGGCACATCCACCTCCACGATCCGCTCCGGCGGGAACATGTGGGCGAAGCCGGCGCGGAAATGGCCACGCGATTTCACGACGATGCAGCGCTCTCCGTCCGGATCGATGCCGAAAGCGGAGAGATAGTCCGGAGAGAGGCACTGCGTCCGTTTGGTGATGCAGACCAGCTTGATGCCGCCGATCTTCAGCACTGCGGTCGCGCCGAGATCGGTGGTCTTGCCCTCGACCATGCCGTGATTGCCGACGAAGATCCCATCGGAGAGATGCAGGACCTCGGCGGAAACGTCGAGCTTGTCGGAGAACGCGTTCTCCTCCTCCGCGTTCAGCGTGATGTCGATCGTCGCCCCGACGCCCGCCTTCTCCGCCGCTTTCACGGCAGCCGGATCGTAGAATACCGCGAGGGTGCAGCCTGTGACGCCAGCTTCAAGGAAGGATTTCAGGATATAGGTCGTATTGCCGCGACCGCCGCCCCCCGGATTGTCCGCCGGGTCGGCGAAGAGGACGGTCTCGCGGCTCATGTCGTCGCCAACCGCCTTGGCGAGCGCGGCCGCCTCGTCGAGCGGCATCATCTTCGGTACATAGCGGTGCCGGTCGGCCCAGGCCGCCTCCGCGAGGTCGGTCGCTACCTCTCTCGCGTCCGTCTCGTTGCCCCGCGTCGTGACGATCACCGTCATGCCGTTCTTCGGCGTATCGCAGAAGGCGAAGCCGGACAGGCAGGTCACGTTCATCACGCTCTCGTCGAGCTTGGTCTGGCCGAGCCGGATCAGATCGCCATAGGGATGTCCCTCCGCCGTCAATTGAGTGACGGACGGCGCGACCAGCGGCAGGCGCACCTTGTAGGCGGCCGTCTTCACCCCGCCGAACATCTCCAGCATCGCCTTCGCCGCCTCGCAACCGCGTTCGTAGAGATCGACATGCGGATTGGTGCGGTAGCCGATCATCAGGTCGGTCGCCTCCATCATCTCACCGGAGACGTTGGCATGGAGATCGAGGGTGGCGATCACCGGCACGTCCGGGCCGACCACCTCACGCACCAGCCGGAAGACGTCGCCGTCCGGATCGTGCGTGTGGGTCGCGCAGGCGCCGCCATGCTGGCAGATATAAACGCCGTCGACCGCGCCGCCCGCTTCGAGATCGGACCGAAGCTCGCCGAGAAACTCCTTGAAGAATGTCTCCTCGACCGGTCCCGCCGGGGTCGAGCCGATCACCAGCGCCGGCACAGGCTCCCAGCCCGTCGGGCCGCCGAGTTGCTCGTCCATGATGTCGTAGAAGCCGCAGATCCCGAGATGGATCGAGGGATATTCTGCCCGGGCCTGAAGATCGATCTCCTTGCCCCGAAAGTACATGTTCTCCTCGAAATCCGCCCTGGAACAGGTCGGGGCGAAGCGGTTGGATTCGAGATTGAACCCGCAGATTGCGATGCGTTTCTTACTCATGGAAAGCCGGTCCCGGGAAAGGCGAGGACAAAGGGTGGGAAGAGGACTTTAGACCAAACCGCGAGTTCTGCCGACCCCCTCACCTGCCCTTTTTCTCCCTTCCCTGTAACCGACTTATCGGGAACGCGGCTCGCCTTCCGGCTCCCGTTTCAGCACCGCCTCAATCTCTTCCATGACATCCTGAGAAAACCGGCCATGGTCGAGAGCACCGATATTTTCTTCGACCTGCGCGGCGGTTCGTCCCCCCGGGATCGGAAGGTTCCCGGACGACTTCGTCATGAGCCAACAAAGGCTTCCCTGGGCCAAAGTACGCCCTCCGCTCGTCAGAAGTTCCCGGACGGCATCGAGATCCGCCAGATATCCCGCTCCGGGTTTGCCATCCCTGAAATAGTCACGCGTCTCCGAGTTCATCGACCGGATGTCGTCGGCCGGCACCGAACTATCGGCAAGGTATTTTCCGGTTAGAACCCCCATCGCGAGCGGCGAGCGGATGAAACCGACCAGCCCGTTCTTTTCAAGCGTCGCCTGCATGCTCGGCGCATCGAAAAACACATTCATAACATGCTGAACTGCGGCGAACCCGTCCCTTCCGGCCATCGCTTCGACCCGCGCCGGGAAATCCGTACTCCATCCGAACGCGCGAACCTTGCCCGCGGCACGGGCCTTCGCGAAGATCTCGAAAATCGGTTCCGCGCGCTCCACCGGCAGATCGTTGTGATGCAGAAACAGCATGTCGATACGGTCCCGTCGGAGCCGCCGGAGGCAGTCTTCTATCGAAGCGACAATTTGGGCCGGATCGGTGACATCGCCGCCGATCTGCTTCGTTCTTTCGTCAAAGCTCATACCGACCTTGGTCGCGATGATGGCGTCCGGCCGGTTCTCCAGAGCACGGCCCAATAGATATTCGGCATGCCCGGCGCCGTAGGCATTGGCCGTGTCGAACAAACGTATGCCGCCGTCCCAGGCCGCATCGATCGCCTTGATGGCCTCGCCGGGATCCGCGTTGGCGTATCCGAGCGACTGTTCGCCCGCATAGAACGGGCCTCCAAGCGGCCAGGTTCCGAGCCCAAGCTGCGGAATGTCGGTGTCCAGAAATCTCATGCGTCCGTTTCCTCGTTCGTATCGGGAACGGCACTATCGGGTTTTCCGCTACCATCTCCCATGCAACGCATTGTAATGTGCATTTCATGAATGAAACGAAGTTCGATTGGGACGATCTACGCCTGTTTCTCGAGGTTGCCCGGGCAGGCGGTCTCGCCGCCGCCAGCGAGCGAACCGGGAAAAGCGCCCCCACACTCGGACGACGAATGCTGCATCTGGAAAAAGAGCTCGGAAAAGAGCTGTTCCACAGACATGCCAGGGGCTACGACCTCACCGAAGACGGTCACAAATTCAAAAGAGAGATAGATGAGATTGCGTCCCGGATCGCGCCGCTGCACCGGTCCGCAGAGGACAGCAAGACAACTCTCGTCAAAATCTCCGCCGGAACCTGGGTCACGCTGTTTCTGGCACGAAACATACAAAAGCTGACCGGCGGCAGCGGAGATGTGCGGCTCCGTTTCATCTCGGACGAGGCGGTTCTCGATATCGGACATCGCGAAGCCGTCATCGGAGTTCGCAACCGCCGGCCGGAACAGATCGGGCTTGCCTGCCGGACGGTCGGGCGCGTGCATTTCGCCGGCTACGCGGTCACTCCGGAGATCCAAACATGGGTGAAGGTTCTCGGGACCACGCCGTCCGCACTCTGGCTTCGGGACGAGATCCGCTGCGCTGATTTTGTAGAAGTCACGTCGCCGCGAAGCGCGCTCGATCTTGCCATGTCAGGACAGGCGCGCGCCGTTCTGCCGACTTTCATCGGAGACCGAGAGTCACCCCTGACCCGCGTGACCGATCCGATCGCCGAGCTCTCTCACGATCAGTGGCTGGTTTCACACGAAGAAGAACGGTTCGTTCCCGAGATTCGGCGCACGATCGAGTACATGGCCAAACTTCTGACGGAGCTGCACCGGGAAGGTCCCCGGAGCGGCGCGCCAGGCTGACACTTGTCACAAGTATTATCTGGTCGTGATTTCCGCGTTGCAGAATTCCTGCAGGTCGCGGGCGAATCCCTCAAGGCAAACGCCGTCATCCGTCAGGCAGATTTCGACCGAACGCTTCCGGTTGGCCGCATCGTCCGCGAGGCTCATTGCCTTCTGGAAATCGATGCCGAAACGATGCTGCTCGAGTTTCCGCTCCGCCGAGAAACAGCGGCCCGTCGCGGTGTGTTCTTCCCAGAGCGTGTAGAGGCCGTACGCCGCAGCGAACGCGACAGCAGTGCCGCCGGTCAGGAAGAGGATCTTCTGGATAAGGGCATCCATGGCGGCCGCCGCTTTTACCTCAGATATCGCGCGCGTCCACGATCCCCGGCAGCGACTTCACCGCGGCACGGAAATCGGGAGAGATGTTGTAGGTCCTGCCAAGCGCCAACTCGACCTCCTCGTCATCGGTATCGACGACGAGCTTGATCTTACCCCGGCCGGGCTTCTCCTTCGCGATCATCTCGGAGATGTGAGGGATGGGCCCGGGGTCCCGGAGATAGATCTTGAGCCCGGCCGCCGTTCCAGAGACCGCTTTATCGAGCGCTTCGAGGCGCGAGACGGTGAGACGGATACCTTCGTCCTCGATCTTCGCATCGGCCTTCACCAGCACGGATTGCCCCGCTTCCAGCAGATCGCGGCTTGTCGCCAGAACCTCCGAGAACACGGTGACTTCGGTGACCCCCGCCTGATCAGTGAGCTGAACGAACGCATAGCGGTTCCCCCGGCTCGAGGTCCGGATGCGGGAGCCGACGACGATCCCGGCGATGTTGATCCGGGTCGAGCCGCCCTTCTCCTTCACCGTCGCGACGATCTGGTCCGAGCGTACAACGCCGAGCCGCTCCAAAGAGGCGCCGTAGGCGTCGAGCGGATGGGCGGAGAGGTAGAAACCGATCGCGTCGAACTCCTCCTTCAGGCGCTCCATCGCCGGCCAGTCGAGCCGGTCGGCGAGTGCAATCTCCGGCTCCGGCGTGCCGGACGGCCCGCCGAACAGGCTCACCTGATCGGAACTGCGCTCCGCCGAGGCGGCGTTTGCATGACGCAGGATCTTCTCGACGCTCTCGAAGAGCTGACCCCGGTTCTGTGTCATGCAGTCGAAGGCCCCGGCGCGGACAAGGTTTTCCATCAGCCGCTTGTTCACCACGGTGCCGTCGATCCGGCCTGCGAACTCGCCGATGGTCTTGTAGGGGCCCTTCTCGCTCCGCTCCGCGATCAGCGCTTCCATCGCATTCTCGCCAACATTCTTGATCGCGGCGAGCGCGTAGCGGATCGCGAGGTCGCCCTCCGGCGTCTCCTCCGGAACGAAATCGACGAAGGACTTGTTGATGTCCGGACCGAGCAACCGGATGCCGAGGCGCTGGATCTCCTGGCGGAAGACGTTCAGCTTGTCGGTGTTGTTCATGTCGTAGGTCATCGAAGCGGCGAGGAACTCGACCGGGTAGTTCGCTTTCAGATAGGCCGTGTGATAGGCGACCAGCGCATAGGCCGCCGCGTGGCTCTTGTTGAAGCCGTAGCCGGCGAAGGCGGCGATCTGGTCGAAGATCTCGGAGGCCTTTTCGGCCTTCACCTTCTGCTCGACCGCGCCCTTCACGAAGGTCTCGCGCTGGGCGTCCATCTCCTCCTTGATCTTCTTACCCATGGCGCGGCGCAGCAGGTCGGCGCCGCCGAGCGTATAGCCGGAGAGACGCTGGGCCGCCTGCTGCACCTGCTCCTGGTAGATCATGATGCCGAAGGTTTCCTTCAGCACCGGCTCCAGCACGGGGTGCATGTAGTCCGGCTGCTCCTCGCCGTGCTTGCAGGCGATGTATTTCGGGATGTTCGCCATGGGCCCCGGACGGTAGAGGGCGACGAGCGCGATGATGTCCTCGAAGCGGTCAGGCTTCATCCGGCGCAGCACGTCGCGCATGCCGGTACTTTCCAGCTGGAACACTCCGGTCGATTCCGCCCGCCCCAGCATCTCGTAAGTCGGCTTGTCGTCGAGCGGCACCTGGGAGAGGTCCAGCTCGATCCCGCGCCGCTTCAGGAGATCGACGGCGTTCTGCAGCACCGAAAGGGTTTTCAGGCCGAGGAAGTCGAACTTCACCAGTCCCGCCTGCTCGACCCATTTCATGTTGAACTGGGTCGCCGGCATGTCCGAGTTCGGATCTCGGTAGAGCGCGACCAGTTCATGCAGCGGCCGGTCGCCGATCACCACGCCGGCGGCATGGGTCGACGCGTTACGGAACAGGCCCTCAAGCTGCAGGCTGATGCGAATGAGATCCCCGACCTCCTCGTCCTCGTCCCGCTGTTTCCTGAGTTCCGGTTCGACCTCGAGCGCCTCGGCGAGCGTCACCGGATTGGCCGGATTGTTCGGCACCAGTTTGCAGATCCTGTCGACCTGTCCATACGGCATCTCGCGCACGCGGCCCACGTCACGCAGGGCTGCTCGGGCCTGGAGCTTACCGAAGGTGATGATCTGCGCCACGCGGTCCCGACCGTAGCGCTTCTGTACATAATCGATCACCTCGCCGCGGCGGTCCTGGCAGAAGTCGATATCGAAGTCAGGCATCGAGACGCGTTCGGGATTGAGGAAGCGTTCGAACAGCAGCCCCCAGCGCAGCGGATCGAGATCGGTGATGGTGAGTGAATAAGCGACCAGCGACCCCGCACCGGAGCCACGGCCGGGGCCGACGGGAATGTTCCGGTCCTTGGCCCAGCCGATGAAGTCCGCGACGATCAGGAAGTAGCCGGGAAAGCCCATCTGCTCGATGACGCCGAGCTCGAAATCGAGCCTCTCCTCGTAAGGCTTGGCCGCCTCCGCGCGGGCCGCCTCGTCCATGCCCTCGGTGAAGACATGAGCCTCCAGCCGTTTCTTCAGCCCCTCCTCGGCCTGCGCCCGCAGTTCTTCCGCCTCGTTCCGGCCCTCGGCCGTATCGAAAGGCGGCAGGATCGGGGCGACCGTCTGAACCATGTAGCTGCAGCGCTGGGCGATCACGAGCGTATTGTCCACCGCTTCCGGCAGGTCGGAGAAGAGTTCGCGCATCTCCTCCGCGCTCTTGAAGCGGTGATGCGGCGTGACCCGGCGGCGGTTCGCATTGCCGATGGTGGTGCGCTCGGCGATGCAGAGCAACGCGTCATGCGCCTCGTACATTTCCTCGGTCGCGAAGTAGCATTCATTGGTGGCGACCAGCGGAACGTCATGCTTGTAGGCGAGATCGAGGAAACCCGCCTCACTGCGCCGCTCGGAATCGAGGAAATGACGTTGGATCTCGACATAGAGCCGGTCGCCGAACAGCGCCTTCAGGTCCAGCAACGCAGTCTCGGCTTCCTCCGGACGGTTCTCCAGCAACAGGCGGCCGATCTTGCCGGACGGCCCGCCGGTAAGTGCGATCAGCCCCTCGCTCCGTCCTTCCAGATCCTCGAAAGGCACCCGCGGAGATTCTCCGGGATCGGTCAACGTGTAGGACCGGCTGACCAATTCCATCAGGTTGCGGTAGCCTGTCTCGGTCTGGGCCAGCAGCACGATCTGATCGGTCTGGTTCGGCGTATGAGCCGTTCCGCCGACCACCTTCAGGGCGCCGCGCGGTTCGGACTCTTCCCGCCTCAGAGCCAGCTGCACGCCGACGATCGGCTGTACGCCGGAGCCGGAAGCCGTCACCGCGAATTCGAGCGCACCGAAGAGATTGCCGCTATCCGTCATGGCCGCCGCCGGCATGCGGTGCTTGACCGCGAGCGACACCAGTTCCTTGCCTTTAATCGCCCCCTCAGCGAGCGAATAGGCGGAATGGACACGGAGATGGACGAAATCGGCGTGAGTCATGCGATCCTCGAAAATCAGGACGCCGAAGTGTTTCACACGGTCCGATAAAGGTCAGCATGAACAGGTTGCGAACACTCGCACCAGCGCAGCAACCTACTGATTTTTTTATTTAATCTCGTGCAATGTCCCGTCCCGCAACTCCACCACCCTGTCCATCGCCCGCGCAAGCTCATGGTTGTGCGTTGCGATCAGAGCAGCGATTCGGGTCGCCGAAATGATCCGGCGGAGCTGACGGAAAACCTCCTCCGCCGTATGCGGATCGAGATTGCCGGTCGGCTCGTCCGCCAGCAGAACGGCCGGGACGTTGGCGATCGAGCGCACGATGGCAACACGCTGCTGCTCGCCGCCGGAGAGTTTCGCCGGACGATGGGTTTCTCGTTCCTCCAAACCGACGAGATTGAGCAGCTGGCGCGCCCGCTCCTTCGCCTCGCGACGCGAGAGCCCCGCGATGAGCTGCGGCATCATCACATTCTCAAGCGCGGAGAACTCCGGCAGGAGATGGTGGAACTGGTAGACGAAGCCGATACCGTCTCGGCGTATCAGGGTGCGTTCCCAGTCGCTTGCGTCGCCGCAATCCTGGCCCTGAAACAGGACCTCGCCGCCGGTGGGTGCTTCCAGAAGACCCGCGATATGCAGCAGCGTCGACTTGCCGGCCCCGGAAGGCCCGACGAGCGCCGTGACCTGACCCGGCATGAGCGAGAGGTTGACCCCCTGCAACACGGTGAGCGTGCCGCCGGCATCCTCGAAACTGCGCGATACGTTCCGCAGTTCGAGAACGGCGCCCCCGTCCGCCGTCTCGCCCGCCGCGATGCGCTCGATCTCGGTCATGCCGGAGACGTCACTCATAGCGGAGCGCCTCCACCGGATCGAGACGCGAGGCCCGCCAGGCCGGATAGATCGTCGCCGCGAAGGTCAGGAACAGCGCCATCGCGATGACCGAGACCACCTCAAACGCATCTACTTCGGCCGGCAGCTTGGAGAGGAAGTAAATCTCCGCCGAGAACAGCTCGGTTCCGGTCAGGCTCTGCAGGAACTGGCGGATCGACTCGATATTGTCGCAGAAGACAAGACCGAGGATCGATCCCGCAACGGTCCCGATCACGCCGATGCTGGCGCCGGACATGAAGAAGATCCGCATCACCATGCCCTGGGAGGCGCCCATGGTCCGCAGGATCGCGATGTCCCGGCCCTTATCCTTCACCAGCATGATCATCGATGAGATGATGTTGAAGGCGGCGACCAGGATGATCAGCGTCAGGATCAGGAACATGACGTTGCGCTCGACCTCTAGCGCATTGAAAAAGCTCGAATTCTGTTGTTTCCAATCGACCGCGTACTTGTCCCCGCCGATCACCTTGGCGAGCGGCAGGCGCAACGCGTCCACGCGCTGCGGATCGTCGACCATCACCTCGACCGCATTGACCGCATCGCCGCTCTTGAAGAAGAGCTGCGCCGTCTTCAGCGGCATGTAGATGAAAGTGTTGTCGTATTCGTACATGCCCACATTGAAGAGCGCGGAAACGGTGAAGGCACGCATACGCGGCACGCTGCCGATCACGGTCGTCGTCGTACTCGGCGAGATCAGGGTGATCTTGTCACCGACACCGACGCGGAGGCGGCGGGCCAGGCGCGCGCCCATGATGACACCGCTCTCGCCGCTGAACTCCTCAAGCGACCCCGTGGTGATATTGTCCGGCACGACCTGGCGGCTGAGCAGCGCACTCGCCCGGAGTCCACGCACCAGTGCACCGGACGCGATACCGTTCGCCATCGCCATGACCTGGCCTTCGAGCTGCGGCGTCACGGTCAGCACGCCCGGGATCTCGCCGATCCGCACTGCGAGCTCGTCGAAGCCCTGCATCGGCGCGCCTTTGCTGTAGACAGACATATGCCCGTTGAGGCCCAGGATGCGTCCGATAAGCTCCGCGCGGAACCCGTTCATCACCGACATGACGATGATCAGGGTCGCAACGCCGAGCCCGATGCCGAGCAGGGAAAACCCCGCGATGACGGAGATGAAGCCTTCCTGGCGACGGGAGCGCAGGTACCGCATGGCCACCATGCGCTCGAAAGTGCCGAACATGCCGATCCCCTTTGCCGGACCCGGATCAGGAAGCGAACTTGTTCAGCGCCGCTTCCGGCGTCATTTCCTCGACCGCACCGGTTTTCCTGTTCTTGACCTCGACCACGCCTGACTTGAGGCCACGCGGGCCGACCAGAATCTGCCACGGCACGCCGATCAGATCGAGGTTGGCGAGCTTGGCGCCCGGGCGTTCGTCGCGGTCATCGATCAGCGCCTCGATACCGGCCTTCGAGAGCTTTGCATATAGATCCTCGGAAACCGATGTGCAGCCCTCGTCATCCGCTTTGAGATTGGCGACAGCGACCTGGAACGGTGCGACCTGCTCCGGCCAGACGATCCCCTTCTCGTCATGGCTCGCCTCGATGATGGCGCCGACAAGACGTGAGACGCCGATGCCGTAGGACCCCATATGCACCGGAACCTCCTCGCCTTCCGGCGTCGAGACGACGGCATTCAGGGGAGCCGAGTATTTGGTGCCGAAATAGAAGATCTGCCCGACCTCGATACCCCGGCGCTCCTTCAGATCGGCGGCCGCGACGCTGCAATTCTCGGTGTCGTGCTTCTCGTCGGTTGCCGCATAGAGCGAAGTATATTTCTCGACAATGCCGTTCACCTCGGACATGTCGGCATAGTTCACGTCCATATTGGCAAAATCCTGGTTTTCCCAGGCCTTGTCGTAGAACACACCGCTCTCGCCGGTATCGGCGAGCACAATGAACTCATGAGAAAGGTCGCCGCCGATCGGCCCGGTATCGGCCTTCATCGGGATCGCGCTCAATCCCATGCGGGCATAAGTCTTCAGATAGGATACGAACATACGGTTATAGGCATCGACCGCGCCCTGATAGTCGGTATCGAAGGAATAGTTGTCCTTCATCAGGAACTCGCGGCCGCGCATCACGCCGAATCGGGGACGGACCTCGTCACGGAATTTCCACTGGATGTGATAGAGCATCAGCGGCAGCGCCTTGTAGCTCCGCACGTGGGTCCGGAAGATGTCGGTGATCAGTTCCTCGTTGGTCGGCCCATAGAGCATGTCACGCCCGTGCCGGTCCTCGATCCGCAGCATTTCCTTGCCGTAGTCGTCGTACCGTCCGCTCTCGCGCCACAGATCGGCGGACTGGATGGTCGGCATCAGAACTTCCTGCGCACCCGCCGCGTCCTGTTCCTCACGCACGATCTGCTCGATTTTCCGGAGCACTTTGTAGCCGAGCGGGAGCCAGGAATAGATTCCGGCACTGGCCTGCTGGATCATGCCTGCCCGCAGCATGAGGCGATGGGAGACAATCTGCGCCTCCTTCGGGTTTTCCCGGAGAGTCGGCAGAAAATAGGCGGAAAGACGCATGGAGTCCTCTGTGCTCTGATATCCGAGCCCCGGCTCGGCGAAACGCCGCGACACTCTATGAAAAGGGTTAGCGGCTGTCCAAACGAAAACGCGGCCGGAAATCCGGCCGCGCGCTCAGAAATTCAACGGAAACAAGACCGCCGGAAAGCCTTCACACCGGCGGCATCCCGCCCCGTATGCCGAAATTGAGCAGCCCCATCCAGAAGCGCTCCAATTCGCGATAGGTCTGGCTCGACTCGGTCAGCCGCTCCGGACTTCCACCAGCCTCGCCCAGCGCCGTCGCGTGGCGATCGAACATGTCGGAGACGAACTCGCAGAGCTCAAGTCCCTTGTCGGAAAGCTTGACGCGGATCGAGCGGCGGTCGTGCGCCGAGCGTTCCTGCACCAAGTAACCGTTCTCGACCATCTTCCGGACGTTATAGGAAACATTGGATCCCAGGTAGTAACCGCGGTTGGTCAACTCGCCGACCGTCAGTTCCTCGCTGCCAATATTGAAGAGAATCAGCGCCTGGATGTTGTTGATATCCTCGATCCCCTTGCGATCGAGTTCCATCTTCACAACTTCAAGGAACTGCCTGTGAAGTCGTTCGATGAGTTTAATGGCTTCGAGGTACTCGTTTTTTATCACAGACGGATCCGCCGCGTTTTGGTTCGGTGTCATCATGCTCGACATTAAGCCCTCAAACTCCGAATTAGATTAGAATTCGCATCAATAGTTCGCATTCTTGTAGCGTCAAAATCGGAAAAAACGCAACCTAATTGCCACGAAGGGTTTTGAAGACCGCAGAGAAATCAAGGGCGCCGTAGCCTTTTTCAACAAACGCGGCATAGAACTCGGCAGCCTTTTTCCCCATCGGGGTTGTGGCTTTAGCCGAATCGGCTGCCTGTTGCGCCAGCTCGAGATCCTTCAGCATCATCGCCGCGGTGAAGCCCGGCTGGTAGTCGCGGTTCGCCGGCGAGGTCGGAACCGGTCCCGGGACCGGGCAGTAACTCGTCATCGCCCAGCACTGGCCGGACGACTTCGAACTGATGTCGAAGAGCTTCTGGCGGTCGAGACCGAGCTTGTCGGCGAGCGCGAAAGCTTCGGAGACCGCGATCATGGAGATACCGAGCACCATGTTGTTGCAGATCTTCGCGGCCTGCCCGCTGCCTTCCGCGCCGGCATGGACGACGGTCGCCCCCATGATATCCAGGAACGGCTTGGCGCGTTCAAACGCACTATCCTCAGCGCCGACCATGAAGGTAAGCGTGCCGGCTTCCGCGCCGCCCGTGCCACCGGAAACAGGCGCATCCAGCATGGCAAAGCCCTTGGCGGCCGCATCCGCGGCCACGGCCCGCGCGGTATCTACGTCGATGGTCGAACAATCGATGAAGAGTGTCCCGGGCGCGGCGTTCGGAAAGATGCTTTCATCATAAACCGCCCGCACGTGCTTTCCCGCCGGCAGCATGGTGACCACGACCTCCGCGCCGGAAACGGCCTCCGCCGCACTGGCCGCCGGAACGCCGCCCGCCGCCTTCAGCTTTTCCAGGCTCTCGTCCGAAAGGTCGAAGCCGCGCACATCATGCCCGGCACCGAGCAGGTTCTTGGCCATCGGGAACCCCATATTTCCGAGGCCGATAAAAGCAATCGTGGTCATGTTTCAAGCTCCCCTATCTTTATCTCTTTGTCACTCAGCCGTCCGGCGCCCACAAGCCACCCCGGTCAGAGCGCGGCTTTTCCGTCCCGCGCGAAAAAAGCTTCGACCTGCTCCGGGCCGACCCCGGAAAGATCCGCCGGAGACCACTTTGGGTTCCGGTCCTTCTCGACCAGCAGCGCCCGCACGCCCTCGAAGAAATCCGCTCCTGTCATGAAACTCTGGACCAGGGCGAACTCCATTTCGAGATCCTCGGCGAGACTGGCGCAGCGCGCTCCGCGCCGCATCAGTTCCAGCGTCATCTTGAGACTGGTCGGCGAACGCGTTCCGAGCAGTTCGGCTGTCTCCGTCGCGAATGCGCCGCCTGTCTCTTTCAGGGCCCCCAGGATCTCCTCGATGCTGTCTCCGCCGAAAGCGCGATCGATCACGTCGCGATGGGCGGCGAGCGGCGCGTCTCCGGCCGGTGCGGCGAATTCCGCGAGCACGGCGCCGATGGCGCCGGCCATGTCATCCACCACGGCGATTCCCGTCAGCGCATCGCGGAGCGCATCGATCCCGTCGCTCGGCACATAGTGGGTCGCGGCGCCGACATAGAGACAGTCGGCGGCTTTCACCGGCGTACCGGTCAGCGCGAGATAGGTCCCGGTCTCGCCCGGGCAGCGCGGCAGAAACCAACCTCCCCCGACATCCGGAAAGAGTCCGATCCCGGTTTCCGGCATCGCGAACAATGTCCGATCGGTGACGATACGGAAATCGCCATGCACCGAGATCCCGACACCGCCGCCCATGGTCACGCCGTCGAGCAGAGCGATATAGGGCTTGGGCAGCTCTGAGATGGTCCGGTTGAGCCGGTATTCCTCTCCGAAGAAATCCAGGATGAACTGCGGCGTGGCGCCGCCGTCGCTTCCCTCTTCCAGTCGCGAGCGGCGAACGGCGACCACGTCACCGCCGGCGCAAAAGGCCCGCTCTCCGGCACCCTCGACCAGGATAGCCCCGACCTTCGGGTCCTCCGCCCAGGCGTCGATCTGCACTTGCATCGCGCGAATGATCTCAAGCGTCAGGGCATTCAGGGCGCGTTGCCGGTCCAGGGTGATGCAGCCGAAGCCGCCCCGGATCTCAAACCGTACTTCCTCAGTCATTCCGTCCAATCCGCAAGGAGTTTGCGCGCGATAATCACGCGCATGATTTCGTTCGTGCCTTCGAGAATCTGATGCACGCGGAGATCGCGCACCAGCCGTTCGAGCGGGAAGTCCCCAAGGTAACCATATCCGCCATGGATCTGCAGCGCCTCGTTGCAGATGCGCGAGCAGATGTCCGTCGCGAAGCGTTTCGCCATGGCGCAATGCTTGGTCGCCTCCGCGTCCTTCCGGTCGAGACTGTCCGCCGCCCGGTGCACCATCAGCCGTGCCGCATCCAGCTCGGTCGCCATGTCCGCGAGCTTGAACTGGATCGCCTGGAATTCGTTCAGCTTCCTGCCGAACTGGGCCCGTTCCGCCGCATAGGAGAGCGCCGCCTCCAGGGCCGCACGGGCGCCGCCGAGCGAGCAGGCGGCAATATTGATCCGGCCCCCGTCGAGACCCGCCATGGCGATCTTGAAACCGTCCCCCTCGTTCCCGACGAGATTGTCCCGCGGCACCGGACAGTCCTCGAAATTCACCATCGAGGTGTGCTGGCTGTGCCAGCCCATCTTGCGCTCCTTCTTGCCGAAGGAGAGCCCTTCAGCGCCTTTCTCGACCAGCAGGCAGGAGACGCCGCCCGCCCCTTCGCCGCCGGTACGGGCCATCACGGCATAGACATCGCTCGTCGGACCGCCGGAGATGAAGGCCTTCGCCCCGCTCATCCGGAATGTGCTGTTGCCTTCCGGTACGGCCTTCGTCTTCAGCGAGGCCGCGTCGGAGCCGGCGCCGGGCTCGGTCAGGCAGTAGCTCGCCATATGCTCCATGGTCGTCAGCTTCGGCAGGAAACGCGCCCGCACATCGTCGGAGCCGAACCGGTCCACCATCCACGAGACCATGTTGTGGATCGAGATATAGGCCGCGGTCGACGGGCAGCCCGCGGAGAGTTCTTCGAAAATGATCGCCGCATCGAGACGGGAGAGACCGGAGCCGCCATGCTCCTCGCCGACATAAATGCCGGCGAGCCCGAGTTCGGCCGCCTTGCGGATCTCCTCGACGGGGAAGATCTCCTCCTCGTCCCAGCGCGCGGCATTGGGCGTGAAATGCTCGGCGGTGAAGGCGCGGGCCATGTCCTGAATGGCGCGCTGTTCCTCGTTGAGCTGAAAATCCATCCCGTCCTCCCTGACCCGCCTGTTTCTTGTCGGCGTTTGACTTGCGGGCGGCGGATCATAGGAGCGCGAAAGAGCGTGTTCAATGCCTCCTGCGGCACTGCGACAAGGCGTGTCTTTTCACCGCACCGCCTCCGCTTTAACATCCCCGCCAAGAGAGACGCCCGCTGGCAATCAAGAACAAGGCCGAGATCAATGCCCCTGAACGGAACCGCGCCGCATAATGCCGCGCAGCAGAGCCGCCAGACCACCGCCCCCGGATTTCCCACCATCCGGATGCGGCGGAACCGCCAGACCGATTGGTCCCGCCGGCTGGTCGCGGAGAACAGGCTGTCGGTGGACGACCTGATCTGGCCGGTTTTCGTGCGCGTCGGCCACGGCCTGGAGGAACCCGTCGAATCCATGCCGGGCGTGTTCCGTCATTCCGTCGATCGTCTGGCCGAAGTGGTCGGCGAGGCGCGGGATCTCGGCATCCCGGCAGTCGCCCTCTTCCCGTTCACCGAGCCGGAACTGAAGGACGCGACCGGCAGCTATTCCGAGCGTGACGACAATCTCGTCTGCGAAGCGGTGCGAGCGATCAAAAAAGATGTCCCCGATATCGGCGTGATGTGCGATGTCGCCCTCGATCCCTATACCGACCACGGCCATGATGGCGTGCTTGAGGACGACCGCATCCTCAACGACGAGAGCGTCGAGATCCTGGTCCGTCAAGCCCTCGCCCAAGCCCGCGCCGGCTGCGACATCATCGCGCCGTCCGACATGATGGACGGACGGATAGGCACGATCCGCCGGGCACTCGACGCCGAAGGGTTCGAGAATGTCCAGATCATGGCCTATTCGGCGAAATACGCCTCCGCCTTCTACGGCCCGTTCCGGGATGCCGTCGGCTCCTCCGGCACGCTCGGCAAAGCCAGCAAATCGACCTATCAGATGGATCCGGCGAATACCGACGAGGCGTTGCGCGAACTCGCGCTCGACATCGCCGAAGGTGCAGACATGGTAATGGTGAAGCCGGGGATGCCCTATCTCGACATCGTGCGGCGTGCAAAAGACGCCTTCTCCATGCCGACCTACGCCTACCAGGTGAGCGGCGAGTACGCGATGATCTCCGCCGCCGGGCTGAATGGCTGGATCGATAGGGACCGCGCTATGATGGAAAGCCTCCTCGGCTTCAAGCGCGCCGGCGCGGACGGGGTCCTGACCTACTTCGCCGTTGAGGTCGCGAAACGCATGAAGGGCTGACGCCTCGTCCATCCGCCTCCGCCGACATCAGGGGAGATCCGCTTAATCTCCCGTCAACCTAATTGACGTATTTGTGACGTGAGCGTTCGCCCCGGCGGACAATAGCTACACAGGTCACGAGTATGAGATTTACTTTCCTGCGCAACCTCTCGGCCGCACTCAGCCTATCGGTTATCGGCATGACGGTGGCCTGCGGAGCGGGTCAGGCGGGAACCATTCAGGTGAGCGGGACCGGTATTTCACTTGGAATTGCGGAAAGACTCGGCAGCCAGCTCTCGGCGCGGAGTCCGGAGCATGTCGTCGTGGTCCTCCCGAGCATGGGGTCGGGCGGCGGGCTCAAGGCGCTTAGAGACGAAGTCATAGACGTCTCCTTTTCGGCCCGACGTCTGAAACCCAAAGAAGAAGCCTGGGGGCTGCGCGAGAGCGGCTGCATGCGGACCCCGCTCGCATTCGCAACAAATCATCACACGCCAAACGGCTTCGAGATCGGCGATTTGCCCGCGATTTACGGATCGCTTGCGCCCTACTGGAACGACGGAACGCAGCTCAAGATCATTTTGCGGTCACGGAGCGGGTCCGAGCTCCCGTATCTGGCCGCGCAGGTGCCTGGCCTCGGAGAGGCGTTCGAGACCGCTTTCAAACGCCCGGACATCGCCATCGGAACCAGTGATCAGGTAAATGCCGAGCTGGCCGACACAATCAGCGGATCCCTGGCAATCATGACCCTGTTACAGATCAGGTCGGAAAAACTGGATCTGGCAACCATCCCGATCGACGGCGTCTCACCCAGCCCGGAGACCGTCACGGACGGCAGTTATCCGTTCTCGCTCCGCGTATGCCTGATCCTTCCGAAGCAGCCGAAAGCCGCCGCTCTTGCGCTGGCCGAGCAGTTCGCCTCGCTCGAGGGTGAAAAGATGATCGCCGAGATGGGCGCTGCCCTGTCCGAGTGACCGCAATGATGTTCGAAGACACGTCGCCGGTACGCCTGACTCACAAAATCGAAGGGTTCACCATTGCTCTCTCGGCTCTGGCGACACTTATCCCGTTGCTCGCTTTCGGCTATTTCGACTACCAGAAAGTCCGGAACGTCGCCGAGTACAAAGCGGCGATTTCCTCACACACCATTTCCCGCTTCGCGTACGAGAACGGCATTCGTTGGAAATATGCCGGGCACAGGCTGCCGGAATTGCTTGCACGCGAGACACCGGACAGCCAGACCCACCAGATACTTCGCGACCTTTCGGGCGAGATCCTTGCGGAGGCCGGTCCAGAGATCGGCAAACCCGCACTCTCGGCACGGACGCCGGTCATCGAGAGCGGCCGCATTATCGGCTACCTGACGATCCGCGTGTCGCTACGTGAATTCGTCGATCGGATCATGCTTTTCGGATTGTTCACTTGTGCGATCGGCGTGCTGTTTTATGTCTTCCTGAAATCCGTTCCGCTGAAAGCGCTGCGGGAGGCGGCAGGCTCGCTGGAAAGTAAGGAGTCGTCTCTTCGCGAACAGGTCAGCCTGACCCAGAAAGCTCTGAACTCGGCCAACGAGCAACGTTTTCGGGCTGAGGCCGCAGGTCAGGCCAAATCCGAATTTCTCACGCATATGAGCCACGAACTCCGGACGCCGCTCAACGCGATTATCGGCTTTTCCGACCTGATCCGGACCGACATCAAGAACGAGATTCCGGCCAAGTACCGGGACTACGCGAACGACATCAACAATAGCGGCGTGCATCTCCTAGAGCTGGTCAACGAAATCCTCGACATGGCGAAGATCGAGAACGGGCAGCAGCGGCTGTCGCTTTCGCCCGTGGACGGAGTTGTCCTGGCAAACGAATGCGTACGTCTGACCTCCGATCTGGCGCAGCGAAAGAACATCGATCTCAGGCTGGAGACCGGGGGATGCGAAAGTGCGCCCGCGATGCTGGACCGCATTCGCGTGCGGCAAATTCTGATCAACCTGATCTCTAACGCGATCAAGTTCACCCCAAACGGCGGATCGGTAGTCTGCGAGACAAAATTCGAGAAAGGCGAGCGCCTGACTTTCTCTATCGCCGACACCGGTGTCGGCATGACGGAACCCGAAATCCTGGTGGCGCTGAAACCGTTTCAGCAAGTCCAGCGCACGGCATCGCTGGCGAGCGAAGGCACCGGGCTCGGGCTTCCGCTCGCGGATTCCCTGACACGCCTGCATGGCGGAACCCTCGATATCCGCAGCCAGCGCGGCAGAGGCACAATCGTCACCGTCAGCTTCCCGCTGGGAGGCAATGACCCCGAAGCTCATTCGCCCGAACACCTCCGCAATCTCGCATGCTAGAGACCGCATCTTCGACGATGCGGGCGCCCAAGCGGGACGTATCCGCGCAGCCATCTAGCTGCGCGGCACGTTGAAAGATCAAACCATCGCGAAGATGCGCGCGGGACCGCCGGTACCGCCCTTGTGTTTCGGCGCGCCGACGACGAGCGTGGCGCCGCTGGCGGGCACCTTGTCGAGATTCGCGATGTTCTCGATCCCGAAGCGTCCGGTCGGCAACCAGGCATAGTGGGTCGCGAAATCGCCGGACATGCCGTAGTCGAGGGAGAGCGTGTCCACCGCGATCGAGGCCGCACCGGTCTCTTCCATCAGCATCTTCACCGCTTCGACATGGAAGCCCGGATAATGCTGCTTCTCCCCATCGAAACCGCGGAACGCATCAGTACCGACCTTCGCGCCCCATCCCGAATACATGGCCACGCAGGCATGCTCCGGAATATCGCCATGTTTCTGCATCCAGCTCTGGATATCGGCCGGCGTCAGCTGCGAATCCGCGGATTCGGCCGCCTTGGCGGAGATATCGATCACGCAGAGCGGAGCGACGAGGTTGGAGACCGGGATCTCGTCGACGGATGTCCCATCGGCCGAGAAGTGCAGCGGCGCATCGATATGCGTGCCCGTGTGCTCGTTCACCGTATATTCGAACAGGTTGAAGCTGTGTTCGGCGTAGTTGAACTTCTGCTCCATCGAGAATTGCGGCGCTCCGAAATAGGTCGGGAAATCGGGCGACAAAGTGTGGGTCATATCCTCGACCCGATGGTGCCCCTTGGCCATCGCCGGCGGCGCGGCAACAGTTGCCCCGGCGACGGCGGCGACACTCGCCATGGCTGCGGCTTTGAAAAGCGAACGACGGGAAAGCATCTTTTCCTTCACCGCGTTCATCACACAGATATCGCACATTTGAAGCCTCCTTATATTTTTTGCGGAGACCAGTCTAAGCGCGCGGGCGGCTTTGCTGCAACGCAGCATAACAATGATTCACCCGCCGGAATGTCCTTTCAATGCGCCGGAATTGCCCGCTTCTCTTCCAGGAAACGCTCGGCCATCCGAAGGTGCCAGCTACCGCCACGATCGTGAAACCCGACATGACCGCCGTCAAGCGGCAGCAGCGGGGTCAAGCTCGGGCTCGCCGCCCAGTCGACATCCAGATATATCCCGCCGGGGATCCATGGGTCGTTCAGGGCGTGAACGACAAGTGTCGGCACGGAGATGCCGCGCAGGAATCCCTTGGCCGAGCATTTCGCGTAATAGTCCCGCGCGCTCTCGAAGCCGTTGCGCGCCGCGATGTGACGCTCGTCATACTCGACAGTCGTGCGCGCGCTGCGGATCGCGGAAAGCTCACGCGCCGAAAGTCCCGGCGTCGCCAGCGCCTGCAGCTTCATGTTTTTCAGCAACCAGCGATGATAGAATCTGTTGCGCGGCTGGATGAAGCGCTCGGACGTCCGGGCGAGATCCAGCGGCGCCGAGATGGAGACCGCCGCCACAATATCGGGCGTCGGCCTTTCGCCCAGATATTTGAGCATCATGTTCGCGCCGAGCGAGACGCCGAAAAGGACAAACCGGTCCGCGATCCCGTGAGCACGAAGCTGCGCCAGGACCGCGGCGAGATCGTCGCTCCGTCCGGCATGGTAGGCGTGCGTGCAGGCGGCCCGGGTCGGTCCGGCACCGCGCAGGTTAAGCCGCAGGACCCGGAGTCCGGCAGATACGAAATAACGCGCGGCATCGCGCATGTGGAAGCTGTCCTCGCAGCCGGTGAGGCCGTGGATCAGCACCACCAGCGGCGCCCCCTCCACCGGAGTGGCCGGTATCTCGAGAACGCCGCTCAGCCGGTCGCCGCTGCCGTCCTCCATCGGAAAGTCGAGGCGCTCGGAGCGCACCGAGTCTATTCGGGGCGTGCCCCCGACAACAAAGCTGCGGAGCGTCTGCAGGTCGCCGCCGACCCAGGGCATTCCGGCACGGAACGGCGGATAGGCGGGCTTGTCAGGAAGCATCGCCCGCGCCGTCCCCCGTCTCGCCCTCTTCTGCTTCCTCGTCCTCGTCAGCCGGTTCGAACTGCATCAGCCATTCGTGCACGGCCGAGATCTGCGCCTCGTCCATCAGCGCCGGCGCATGGCCGCATCCCTCGAACTCGATCAGGTCGGCTTTCGGACCGCGCTGCGTCATCTCTTCGGCGGTTTCCCGCGTCAGGAGATCCGAGTTCGCACCGCGCAGAACCAGGGTCGGGCATTGGATCGCGTCGTAGATCGCCCAGAGATCGACGTCATCGATCGGCCCGTCGAAGGCCTCTCCGATCGCTGGGTCGTAATGCATCCGGTAGGTGCCGTCGGGTTCGCGCACCACGCTGTGCTGGGTCATTTCGGACCAGTCGGCATCGGAAAGTTCTCCGAAATCAGCCAGCGTCTCGCGTAGATAGTCCCCTGCCGCGTTGAGATTCTCGAAGACCGGCGGCTCCGTCACATAGGTCCCGATCCGCTCCAGCGCCGCCTTTGGAATGAATGGGCCGACATCGTTCAGGATCAGCCGCTTGATTGGCCCGTCCTCCCGTGCCGCCAGCAGCATGCCGATGATGCCTCCCATCGAAGTGCCGAGCCATTCGACCTCGGTCAGCCCGCGATAATCCAGCAGCGCATCCGCATGGCGGATATAGGTTTCGAAATTGTAGCCGTCCTTGTTGGCGAGCCAGCCGCTCCGCCCGCGCCCGGCGACGTCTATCTCGATGCAACGGATGTCGCGGCTGACGATGCGGGCGAGCGCATCGAAATCCCGTCCCTGGCGGGTCAGGCCATGCACGCAGATCATGGTGCGCGGCAGCGTGCGCCTGCCCCAATCCGTGAAGGCAAGCCAGATGGTGCCGTGATCGTCGGTGAAGGGAAAGCTGCCCTGGTCCGGTCTCATTGAAACGCCTTTCGGATGTCCCGCGACATATTCCCACCGGCCGGTCGCGCGTCAAGTACGGAGCCCCTTGTCCGCCTGCCGCATACTGCTAAGGTCCGCCGTCGAGCGCAGTGGGAGAGCTAACAATGTCAAACGCGGGAAGCGTCCGGGTGGTTCCCGTCGCCGAACGGCACAAGCAGGACTGGCGCCGGCTCTATGACGGATATGCCGCCTTCTACAAGGTGCCGATGACCGACGAGATCGCCGGGGCGGTCTGGGGATGGCTGCACGATCCGGCGCATGTGATGAACTGCCTGATCGCCGAGGACGAGGACGGCAAGGCGATCGGCCTCGCCCATATCCGCGCCATGCCGCGCCCGCTCTCCGGAGCCGAATGCGGATTCCTCGACGATCTCTTCGTCGACCCGGACGCGCGCGGCAAAGGCGTCTTCGAGGCGCTCTTTGCGGCGATGGACGAAATGGCGCAGAAGAACGGCTGGGCGATGGTCCGCTGGCTGACCCAGGAGTTCAACTATCGCGGCCGTTCCGCCTACGACCGGATCGCGACCAAGACGCCCTTCATCCTCTACCAGCGCGACACGCCTGCGGGCTGATTCGCCGACCTGAACCGAACGGGAGAGAGACCGATGCCCTATACCATGATCATCGCGCTTGCCATCCACATCGTCTCGGCGGTGATCTGGGTCGGCGGCATGTTCTTCGCCTATTCCGTCCTCCGCCCCTCGATGGGCACGCTCGAACAGGCGCCCGACCGGCTCCGGCTCTGGCGCGCGGTCTTCGCCCGCTTCTTCCCCATCGTCATCGTCGAGATCGTGCTGCTGCTCGGCAGCGGCTACTGGATGATCTTCATGGAGTACGGCGGCTTCGCCTATGCCGGCATCCATATCCACATCATGAATCTCACCGGCTTCCTGATGATGGGCCTCTTCGGCCATCTCTGGTTCGCCGAATGGAGCAAGTTCCGCCGTTTCGTCGATACGGAGGACTTCGCGGCGGCCGGCGCGCGGCTGAACCGCATCCGCATGATCGTCGCGACCAATCTCGGCCTCGGCTGGATCACGATCATCGTCGGCGCGACCGGTCGTTATTGGGGATGAGTTTGTTGCCGGGGCGCGGCTTGCCGCGCCCCATTCCATCCCTTACAAATTCGCCCGCTGAACAGGTAACGAAATCAAGAAGGACTTAAGCGCATGGCAGCGTCAGGAGGCCCCCTTTCCGGGGTGACGGTGGTCGATCTCTCGCGGATCCTCGCGGGGCCCTATTGCACGATGATGATGGCCGAGCTCGGCGCCCGGGTGATCAAGGTGGAAACACCGAATTCCGGCGACGACGCACGCCACTACGGCCCCTTCATCAACGGCAAGTCGGCCTATTTCCAGTCCGTCAACCGGGGCAAGGAAAGCATCGCACTGAACCTCAAGGACGAGGGCGACAAGGCGATCCTCGACAAGCTGCTGGAGAAGGCCGACGTCATCGTCGAGAACTTCCGGCCCGGCACCATGGAGAAGCTCGGCTTCGGCTGGGAGCGGCTGCACGAGAAGTTCCCGAAACTGATCTACGTCTCCGCCTCCGGATTCGGCCATTCCGGCCCCGACATGTACCGCCCGGCCTATGACATGGTCGTACAGGGCATGGGCGGCATCATGAGCATCACCGGCCACGAGGGTGCGCCGCCGACCCGGATTGGCACCTCGATCGGCGATATCGGCTCCGGCCTCTATGCCGCGATCGGCGCGATGTCCGCCCTTGTCCACCGCGGCGCAACCGGCGAAGCGACCAAGGTCGACATCTCGATGTTCGACTGCCAGCTCGCGCTGCTGGAAAACGCCATCATGCGCTATTTCGTCTCCGGCACCGCGCCGGGGCCGCTCGGCGCCCGCCATCCTTCGATCACGCCGTTCGAGGCGTTCCACACCGAGGACGGCTACATCATCATCGCCGCCGGCAATGACGGGCTCTTCCACAAGATGGCCGACGCCCTCGGCAGGCCCGGCTGGAAGACCGACGACCGCTATCTGACCAACGATCTCCGTAGCCAGCATCAGGAATATCTGAAGGTCGAGATCGAGGCCGTGCTCGGCACCAACACGACTGCCCACTGGGGCAAGATCATGGACGATGCCGGCGTGCCGAACGGCCCGATCAATAATGTCGGCCAGGCGGCGGAGCATCCGCAGGCGGCCGCCCGTAACATGATCGTCGATGTCGACGACCCGGTGACCGGGGCGATGAAGGTCGTCGGCAATCCGATCAAGCTGACCGCATTCGAAGACCCGAACAGCCGCGTACCCGCGCCGAACCTGGATCAGGACCGCGAGCGCATTCTGAAGGAGCTTGGACTATGAACCTGATGCGCAACGAGCTCGATTTCTCAAGCGAACCGTCGCTGACCCCGAACACCGATCCCTACGCGCTGGCGAAAGCGCTGTCGGGCCGCCACCTGATCGGCGGCAAGCTGGTCCCGGCGAAATCCGGCAACAGCTTCGAGGTCATCGACCCTGCGACCGGCAGCGTCATCGGCTACGGGGCCGAGGGCGACGAGCAGGACGTGAACGAAGCGGTCGCGAATGCCGCCGCCGCGCAGAAGGAATGGGGCAAGATGCGTGCCCGCGACCGCGGTGCGCTGATCCATAAATGCGGCGAGGTTCTGCAGGACCATGTCGAGGAGCTCGGCCGCCTGATCGCGCTCGAGACCGGCAAGGCGCTGCGCACCGAAAGCCGTGTAGAGGCCTCGATCCTCGCCGACGCCTTCCTGTTCCATGCCGGCCTCGCCTCCGAGCTGAAGGGCGAGACCGTCCCGCACCATCCGGAGATGCTGACCATCACGGTGCGCGAGCCGATCGGCGTCGTCGGCGCGATCATTCCCTGGAACGTGCCGCTGCTGCTGATGGCGCTGAAAATTGCCCCGGCGCTGGTCGCGGGCAACACGGTTGTCGTGAAGTCCGCCGAGGAAGCGCCGCTGACCGTGCTGCGCGTTTGCCAGATCCTCGCCTCCGTGCTGCCGGCCGGCTGCTTCAACATGCTCTCCGGCTTCGGCCCCGAATGCGGCGCCCCGCTGGTCGCCCATCCGAAGGTCGGCAAGGTGACCTTCACCGGCTCCGTCGAGACCGGCAAGATCGTCTACAAGACTGCGGCCGACAAGCTGATCCCGGTGACGCTGGAGCTCGGCGGCAAGAGCCCGATGATCGTCATGAAAGATGCCGATATCGACAAGGCGATCGGCGGCGCCGTCACCGGCATGCGCTTCACCCGCCAGGGCCAGAGCTGCACCGCCGCGAGCCGCATGTTCGTGCATGCCGACGTGCATGACGAGTTCGTCGCCAAACTGCGCGAGAAGGTCGACGCCATGGTGATGGGCGACCCGCTCGACGAGAAGACCGATATCGGCACCATCATCTCGCCGGAGCAGTTCTCCAAGGTGAAGGCCTATATCGACCACGGCAAGGGCGAGGAAGGCGCGGAAGCGGTCGAATGCTCCGCCATGCCAACCGATCCGAAGTTCAAGGACGGCCTCTTCGTCCGCCCGGTCGTCTTCCTCGGCATGACGAACGACAGCAAGCTCGCCCGCGAGGAGATTTTCGGCCCCGTCACCTGCGTCCTCAAATGGACCGACGAGGAGGAAGTGCTCGCCGCCGCCAACGACAGCGACTACGGCCTCGCCGCGACAGTCTGGACCAACAACCTGAAAGCGGCCCTGACCTTCACAGAGAAGCTGGAGGCCGGCTTCGTGCAGGTAAACCAGAACCTCGTGGTGCAGCCGGGCCTTTCCTACGGTGGCATCAAGCAATCCGGCATCGGCAAGGAAGCGACGCTGGAAGCGATGCTGGAGCACTTCACGAAGAAGAAGACCATCATCTTCAACAAGACCTGATCGCCAGAGCGATCGAACCGCCGAGTGAGAGAAGGCCGATGAAGAGCTGGGTGAAACGTCTTGCGGTCGGCTTTGTCTTCGCCATTCTGGGCCTAAATTTCGCGGCCGCCGGGCTCCTGATATGGCTCGGCGGCTCACTCCCCCAGATCGAAGGAGAGAAGCGGCTTCCCGGCCTTTCGGAAAGCGTCGAGATCCGGCGCGACGACGCCGGCATCCCCGTGATCCGTGCCGCCTCGATGGCGGACGCCACCTTCGCTCTCGGCTTCGTCCATGCGCAGGACCGGCTCTGGCAAATGGAGTCGATGCGCCGGATCGGCGCGGGCCGCCTGGCGGAGATCGTCGGCACGCTTTCGGAGAGCCTCGGCGAGGAGATTCTTCCGATCGACCGTTTCACCCGGGGGCTCGGATTCTACCGGCGTGCGGAAGCAGCCTACGAGCGGGCCTCTCCGGAACTGAAAGCGGCGCTCAAGCACTATGCGAACGGGGTAAACGCCTATCTCGCAACCCGCGAAGGACCGCTGCCGCCAGAATTCGTCGCCCTCTTCCACGAGCCGGAACCCTGGACGCCTGCCGACAGTCTCGTCTGGCAGCAGCTCATGGCGTTCCAACTCGGCACCAATTGGGCGGATGAGCTCGTACGCCTGCGCATGGCGGAGGCCGGCCTCACTGCCGCGCAGATCGATTTCCTCTACCGTGAGGCCGACGGCGGAGCGTCCCGGCCGATCGAGATCAAACAGGGCCGGATCGCACCGCACCTGCTGGACCAGGCGGTCCGTTTCGCCGCTTCAATGCCGCCGCAGCTGGCACCGCAGGGAGCGTCCAATGCCTGGGCGCTTTCCGGATCCCGCACGGAAAGCGGCAAGCCCCTGCTGGCGAACGATCCGCATCTCCGGCTGACCAATCCGAATCTCTGGTACCTCGCCCGGATCGAAACGCCCGAGGGCGTCCGCGTCGGCGGCACGGTACCGGGCGTGCCATTCCTGGTGCTTGGCCACAACGGCAAGATCGCCTGGGGCTTCACGACGCCGAACGCCGACATTCAGGACCTCTTTATCGAACAGATCGATCCTTCCGACCCGGCGCGTTACCTCGCACCCGGCGGCAGCCGCGCCTTCGAGACGCGCGAAGAGCTGTTCCTTGTCGGCTCCAGGGAAAGACGCGAGACCTTCCGGAGCACCCGCCATGGCCCCGTGCTCTCCGACATCACGGGCCGCGCCGAGAGCATCGACGCGAGCGCTGTACTTGCGATCGCGGCCCCGTCCTTCGCGACCGACGATGCCAGCCCGGAGGCCTTCTTCCGCCTGAGCGGCGCCTCCTCCGTGCCCGACGCGATCGATCTGCTGCGCGATTTCTCAAGTCCGGCGCAGAACATCACCCTCGCGGACCGTGACGGCAACATCGCCCTGCTCTTCGCCGGCCGGGTACCGGAGCGGGTTGCGGCAGACGGCTTCCTGCCTGCCGAGGGCACACAAGAGAGCGGCGACTGGACTGGGTGGGTCGAACGCGACCGCCTGCCGCTGCAGCTCAATCCGGAGAGCGGAGCGGTGCTGCAGGCCAATAACCGTCTGGCCGGAAGCGATCCGGACCTCTCGCTCGGTCGCGAGTTCGAGGCCCCGTTCCGGGCGCAGCGCATCCGCGCCGCAATCGAAGATATGGGCGACAAAGCGACCCTGAACATGCAGACCGGGCTGCAAATGGATACGCTCTCCGTCGAGGTTTCCGGCATGCTCGACCTGCTTCTGCCGCGTCTGCGCGCGGAAGCGCTCACGGACGGCGCGCGCGCCGCAGTGGGAACACTCCGAGCCTGGGACGGGAGGATACAGCGCGACCGGGCGGCGCCTCTCATCTACACGCTCTGGACCTCGCTCCTGCACCGGCGGATCTTCGGCGACGAGCTGGGTCATCTGATCAAGGAATACCGGCGGGTCCGGCCGCATATGTTTGAGGCGGTCATCCGGGAGGCACCGGAATGGTGCGACGATATCCGCTCGGACGCCGTAGAGCCTTGCGAGACCGCTATCCGGGAAAGCCTTGAAGAGGCGATTGCGCGGCTGACCGCGAAATACGGCGCAGACCAGACCGGCTGGCTCTGGGGGCGGGCCCACGAGGTAGAATTCCGCCACCTGCTCTGGTCCCGTGTTCCGGTACTCCGGGACCTGCTGAACGCCTCGCCTGTCACCGACGGCGGCGACTACACGGTCAACCGGGGCAGCCCGAGCGTGCGGATCTCGGACGGAGATTTCAGCTTCCCGCACGTACACGGCGCCGGGATCCGGGCCGTCTACGATCTTTCCGATCTGGACGCCTCGCTCTTCAGCACCAGCCTCGGTCAGTCCGGCAACCCATTCTCGGAGCATTATCAGGATCTGGCCATTGCATGGGCGGACGGCAGTTACAGGACAGTCGGCTCCGGTCCGGCCCCGGGAACGAGGACGCTCATATTGCGGCCCGAATAGCCGGGATCAGAAGCGCAACCGCGCGCCTAGCGTGAAGTTCTGGGCAAAGCCGCTCGGATCCTCGTCCGAACGCAGGCTCTGTTCGGCCCGCCCGGTATAAAAGGCACGGTATTCGGTGAAGAAGTCCCAGTTCTCGTTGATCGCGTAGGACGCCCCGACACCGAGTTCGAAGGCCGGCGCCAGTTCCTCCTGCCGGTCAAGCCCGGTGCCGTAGGCCAGCCCCATGCCGGCGATCATATGCGGGCGCACCCCCCAGCCGCTGAGTTCAGCAAAGGAATGGTCGAAATAGATCGAAAGCACATCGCCCGTGCCGTAGGGGTCCGGGCCGCGTCCAAGGCCGATTTGCCCGGTGGGGGTACCGAGATCGGAGTACCGGAAAGAGAAAGTGTAGCGCTCACCGGAGCGAAACTCGTCCAGGCCGCGCCGGTCCGGAGAAACCAGATCGAAACCCTCGCCGCCGCCGACCAGACCGTTACGGTCCGTCTCGGCGCCGAGAAAATACCAGGAATTCTGCCGGTCGTCGCTCTGCTGGGACAAGGACGGAGTCGACCATCCCGCAACTGCGAGGCAAATCGCGGCAGACGTCAGAATACGGTCAAGGCAGGACATTTCTAGTCCCTCCAACAACACTGCGTTCCCGGTGAGTCCCCTATTCCTCCCGTGAACGGCGCTGGTTCGTAACCTCCCGCTTGCCCGGACTCTTACCATGCTCTAGCAAACGCGGGAAACTGAATCAGAGCCACGTGAATAGGTCCCGGTGGTGGTATCAGAGCTAGCAAGATCGGGGCCAGTAGAGCCGGAGCGGAAGATATGGGACTGGCGGTTTCTTTCGAGGACATTGAAAAGGCTCGGGAAACACTTTCGGACAAGGTTCTCCGGACACCCTCGATCACTGCTCCCGCTCTTGGCGAGGCGCTCGGTGTCGACCTCACTCTCAAACTGGAAAACCTCCAGCGAACGGGTTCCTTCAAGGCGCGCGGAGCTTATGTGAAGCTCGCAAGCCTTAGCGAGGAGGAGCGACGGCGCGGAGTTATTGCCATGTCCGCAGGCAACCATGCCCAAGGCGTCGCCTATCATGCCACGGCGCTCGGGATCCGCTCAACCATCGTCATGCCCGCCGCAACCCCGTTCACCAAGGTGGAGAAGACCCGCAATTTCGGTGCGACCGTGGTTCAGTATGGCGACACCCTCGCCGAAAGCCGGGAGAAGGTTGAGGAACTCGTCACCGAACACGGCTACATCCTGATCCATCCCTACGACGACCCGCTGATCATCGCCGGTCAGGGAACCGCAGGCCTTGAGCTGATGCAGGACGTTCCGGACCTCGACACCCTGGTCGTCCCGATCGGCGGCGGCGGGCTGATTTCCGGCATCGCGCTCGCGGCCCGGCATTTCAATCCGAACATCGAAATCATCGGCGTCCAGACCGAGCAGTATCCCTCGATGTATCAGGCCTTGCGCGGTGAAGAGCCGCAATTCGGCGGGGAAACACTCGCGGAGGGCATTGCCGTCAAGGTTCCCGGCAAGCTCACGATGAAGATCTGCAGCGAACTGGTCTCGGAGATCATTCTGGTCGGCGAGACCGAGATCGAGCGCGCAGTGAACGGCTGCGCCGAGCATCAGAACCTCGTCGCGGAAGGCGCCGGAGCCGCCGGCATCGCGGCGATGCTGAAAGAGCCGGATCGCTTTGCCGGCAAACGGGTCGGAACGGTGATCTGCGGCGGCAATATCGATCAGCGGATGCTGGCCACGGTGCTGCTGCGCGGTCTGACGCGGCACGGACGGCTGGCGCGCCTGCGTATCGACATCACCGACCAGCCGGGCACCCTCGCCCGTGTCGCCGGGATTATCGGAAAATCGGGCGCCAACATCGTCGAGGTGCACCACCAGCGTATGTTCCAGGACGTGCCGGTCAAGAAGGCGGAGCTGGAGGTGCTGGTCGAGACCCGGAACCCGGACCATGTGCTGGAAATCGTTGCGGAGCTCGATGCCGCAGATCTCAAAACCCGCGTCATGAGCAACATGGCGATGGAAACGGCGCCGCTCTGATCCTCAGGCAAGCGCCTGATAGGCGCCGCGATAATAGAGAAGCGGCGCGGAGTCGCCTGCTACCGGCCCGAGCCGCTCCACGCGGCCAATCAGGATCGAGTGGTCGCCGCCCTCATGCACCGCGTGCAGTTTGCAGTCCATCGCCGCCAACACGCCGCGCAACACAGGAGCGCCGGTTTCCCACGTATCGAAATCGAGCCCTTCAAAACGGTCAGCTACATCGGTGCTGAAGCGAACGGAGAGAGAGGCCTGATCCGCCGCGAGGATGTTCACCGCGAAACAATCCCCCTCGACGAAGGGTTGATGGCAGGCCGCGTCTTTTCCCAGACAGACGAGAACAAGCGGCGGATCGAGCGATACCGAGGAGAAGGAACTTGCCGTGAAACCGTGCAGGCTGGCCCCGTTGGCCGTGGTAACGACAGTGACACCGGTTGCAAACCGGCCCATCACGTCGCGAAACTGATCGCCTGTTACGGACATTGCGCCCCCCGCTCCAACAATGGCCGACGACAGATTGTACGGCCCCGATTACCGCTCTCGGCCCACGCGGTGAAATGGCGCATTCCGCACCGTAAATCAAATGTTTACCCCTTGTTGTTTACAAAATACCGAAATTTGAGAGATATTATGCATTGGTGTTTCTCGATATACGTTCAGGAAATATAAGCGGACGGAGAGTCAGATGCTGGTGATCATCGGGTGGATCGTCGTCACCGTCTGCGTCATTGGCGGGTATATGGCCATGGGCGGCAAGCTCGGGCCATTGTGGCAGCCGTTTGAGCTTGTCATCATCGGCGGCGCCGGCGTCGGCGCATTTATCGTTGCCAATCCGAAGCATGTTCTCGGTGCTGCCGGCCGTGGTTTCGGCGCCGCGCTTAAGGGCCCCAAATACTCCAAGGACGACTATCTCGAGCTGCTCAGTCTGATGTACGCGATCTTCAAACTCGCGAAGACCAAAGGCATGCTCGCTATCGAATCTCATATCGAAAGACCTGAAGAGAGTTCGCTCTTCCAGGCCTTTCCAAAATTCTCCTCCGACCACCACGCGCTCGATTTTCTCTGCGACTATCTCCGGATGATGACGCTCGGCACCGACAATCCGCACGAGCTTGCTGATCTGCTGGACGAAGAGTTGGAGACCCACCACGCGGAAGACGCCGCAGTTGCGGGCGCCTACCAGACCATGGGTGACGGCTTCCCCGCTCTCGGGATCGTTGCGGCGGTGCTCGGCATTATCAAGACCATGGGCTCGATCACCGAACCACCGGAGGTGCTGGGCAAGCTCATCGGCGGCGCCCTGGTGGGTACCTTCCTCGGTATTCTTCTCGCTTATGGCTTCGTCAGCCCGCTTGCAGCGACGATGGGCCGTACGTTCGAAGCCGACGCGAAATACATGGGGTGCATCAAGGCTGGTCTTTTGGCCCACGTTTCCGGGTACGCGCCGGCCGTCTCCGTCGAGTTTGCCCGCAAGACCCTGATGTCCAAGGATCGCCCGTCCTTCTTTGAAGTCGAGGAGGCTGTCGCAGCCTTGCCGCCGGTCTAGTACGGACCGATATGGGCATGCAGAACGCAATCGAGGTGACGCGAGGTAGACGCGCGCGCCGGCCAATCGGGAAGACGAGAGCTTGGACAATCACGCCAGCATAGTCATCAAGAAGGTCAAGAAGGGCGGCCATGGCGGACACCATGGCGGCGCCTGGAAGGTTGCCTACGCCGACTTCGTGACCGCGATGATGGCCTTCTTCCTGCTCCTCTGGTTGCTGAACGCGACCACGGAGGAGCAGAAGATGGGTATCTCCAACTATTTCGATCCGACCGCGATCTCCCGCTCCACGCGAAGCGGCTCCGGCGGTGTGCTCGGCGGCACCTCCATCACGGTGCCGGGCGCACTGAAGTCCGCCTCCTCCCCGCCGATGATCTCCACCCCCCAGGTGGCGCGTCCCCAGGCCGAGCGGACGGAGTCCACGGATCCCGATTCAGACGATCCGGAGAACATCGAATCCCGCCTCGGCAGCGAAGACGATGCCGAGGGACTGATCAGCGCCGAGGATCTCGAGAAGCTCCTTGAGGAACGCGAGGCGGCCCAGTTCCAGGCGGCCGAAAAGATGCTGCGCAAGGCGATCGAGGAATCCGACGATCCCGAGATCCAGAAGATGGTCGAGGATGGCGGTCTGCAGATCGACCAATCGCCGGAAGGTCTACGTATCCAGCTGCTCGACCAGGAAAAAACGGCGCTCTTCCCGCTCGGCAGCGCCGACATGTTCGAGCAGACCCAGAAGCTGCTCGCCAAGGTCTCCGAGATCATCGCCAAGCTGCCGAACAAGATCAAAATCTCCGGGCACACGGACAGCCGTCCCTTCCCGCCCGGCGCGACCTATACCAACTGGGAACTTTCCGCCGACCGTGCGCTTTCCAGCCGCCGCGCGCTGATCTCCAACGGTATCCCGCAGGAGCGCGTGGCGCAGGTCGTCGGCATGGCGGATACAGACCCGATTGAACCGAACGACCCGAGCGCGCCGAGCAACAGGCGGATCAGTATCGTCCTGCTGCGAACCGATTTCAGCGACCAGGCCGCCAGCGCCGCGGCGGCCGGACGTCAGCAAGAGCCCGCTGTGCAGCCGACCGAGACCACATTGCCAACCGTTTTGCCGGATAATGGCTCGGCACTTCCCCCGGTAAGGTCCGGAGGCTAGTCTTTACCTGATGTTCGACAATCTCAGAGCCCGCCCGCTGGCGTTCTTCCATACGCTGCCCATGCCCTGCCCCTATCTGCCGGGCAAGACCGAGCGGCGCCTGATCGCGGACATTTCCAGCCGGCGCGGTCAGCACGCGCACGACTCGCTCGCCAAGGCCGGTTTCCGGCGCACCCAGCATCTGACCTACCGGCCTGCCTGCCCCGGATGCAACGCCTGCCACCCAGTGCGCGTGCGCTGCGCCGACTTCCGCTGGTCGCGGACCTTCCGCAAACTCCTCAAGCGCAATAGCGACCTCACCGGCCGCCCGGTCCAGGCCATCGCCACGCGGGAGCAATACGCGCTCTTCCATGCCTATCAGCAGGGCCGCCACGGCGACGGCGAAATGGCGATGATGGATTTCGCCGATTATGCCGAGATGATCGAGCGTTCTCCGATCGAGACCTACCTGATCGAGTATCGCGACGCGGCGCATCGCCTTCTGGCGATCATGCTCGTAGACGAGCAGGAAGACGGCCTCTCCGCCGTCTACAGTTATTTCGACACCGAGGACCCTACACGCGGCTTCGGCACTTACATGGTGCTCGACCTGGTCCAGCAGGCCACATCCCGGGGCCTTGACTATCTCTATCTCGGCTACTGGATCCCGGATTGCCGGAAGATGTCCTACAAGACCAAGTACAAGCCTTACGAACTGCTGACGCCGGAAGGCTGGGTCGAGGCTTCCGACTAAGTCTTCAGCCTTTCGACGCCAATCGGTTTCGCCATATCGACGATGACATCGCCCGGGCGCCGCGGGCTTGGCCGCTTGCCGGTTACCGCATATCCGAGATGCCGGTACAGGTCGATATTCCGGGCCATGCGCTGATTCGTATAGAGCTTGATGTCCGGGTGGCCGCGCTCCGCTCCCACGCGCTCGGCGAAGTCCAGCATCGCCGGCCCCAGTCCTTTTCCCTGCAATGACGGGCTTACGGCAACGCTGAATACTGTCCAGTCGTCTCCGTCGGGCTCCATCTCGATGACCGCGGCGAGAGAACCGTCGCCGTCCGTCGCAACCCAGGCCAAATCGGCCCGAATGAATCGCCCGTGATCTGCGTTGACAGGCATAGGTGCGAAGCCCATCTCGGCAACCCATGACGCATATGCCTGCCGTGTCAATTCGGCGATCGCCGGTTCATCCGCCGGTGTGGCGGCGCGAATTGGGTATTGCGCGTCCACGCCTCACGTGAACCTTGCGGGACGCGGGAAGCCGGTCGGCGGCATCTTGCCCGCGCCCGCGCGCTTGCCACGCCAGGTAGTGAGATCTGTCTCGGTGCGGGTCCGTCCGCCCTGCAGGCTCCAGGAGAGCCCCTCCTCCGCCTTGAGGAACGTGATGTCGCCGAGCTTTCCGTCGCGATAGCGCTGCAGGATCACGCCCTTGCCGCGCGCCATTTCCGGCACTTCAGAGGTTTCGAAAACCAGCAGCTTGCGGTTGGTGCCGACCACGGCGATCAGGTCGCCCTCGACCGGAAGGCAGACCTGCGCCTTGGCGGAGCCGCCGGGATTGAGCACCTGTTTGCCGGCCTTCTTCTGCGCGATCACGTCGTCGCTGTTCACGATGAAACCGCGCCCGTCGGTTGAGGCCAGCAGCAGGCGCTGCCCCGCGCTGTGCGGCAGGATCGCGACGATGTCCTCCTCGTTACCGAGATCGATCATCAGCCGCAGCGGCTCGCCATGTCCCCGGCCCTTCGGCAAACGGTCGGCCGCGACAGTGAAGAAGCGCCCGTCGCTGGCGAAGATCAGGATCTTGTCCGTGGTCTCCGCCCGGACGAGGAATTTGCCCTGGTCGCCTTCCTTGAACTTCAAATCCGCATCGTCGGCGATATGGCCTTTCATGGCGCGGACCCAGCCTTTTTCGGAGCAGATCACCGTGATCGGCTCGCGCTCGACCATGGCCTCCATCGGGACGACGACGTCGGACGGCGGCGCGCCGATCTCCGTACGCCGGCGGCCCAGTTCGGTCGATTTCGCGAATGTGCGGCGGATCTCGGAGATCTCGCCCGAGACCGCCTTCCAGCGCAGCCCCTCGTCGGCGAGGAGCGCCTCGATTTCCGCCTTTTCCGCCGTCAGCTCCTCGAACTCCTTGCGGATCTCGATCTCCTCGAGCTTGCGAAGGCTGCGCAGCCGCATGTTGAGGATTGCTTCGGCCTGCCGCTCGGTCAGCTCGAAGCGGCGGATCATCTCGTCCTTGGGATGATCCTCCTCGCGGATGATGCGGATCACCTCGTCGATATTGAGATAGGCGATCAGATAACCGCCGAGAACCTCCAGCCGGTCCTCGATCTTGCCGAGCCGGTGTTTGGAGCGCCGGACCAGAACCTCGTGCCGGTGATCCAGAAACGCCTTCAGCGTTTCCGGCAGGGACATGACTCGCGGCGTCTGTTCGGCGTCGAGCACGTTGAGGTTCAGGTTGAACTTGATTTCGAGATCGGTCTGCCGATAGAGGCTCTCCATCAGCACTTCGGGGTCGACATTCCGGCTCTTGGGCTCGACCACGATGCGCACGTCGGCCGCCGACTCGTCGAGGATATCGCCCAGCATGACCAGCTTTCTGGCCTGCATCAGCTCCGCGATCCGTTCGATCAGGCGGGATTTCTGCACCTGGTAGGGGATCTCGGTGATGACGATCTGCCAGGTGCCGTTCTTCAGCGGCTCGACCTCGTAATTGGCGCGCAGGCGGAAGCTGCCGCGCCCGGTACGATATGCCTCGATTACCTGTTCACGGCTTTCCACCAGCTTGCCGCCGGTCGGGAAGTCCGGCCCCGGGATCATGTCGACCAGGGTCTCGATCCGCGCTTCCGGATGCTTGATCAGGTGCAGCAGCGCGTCGCAGAGTTCTTCCACGTTATGCGGAGGAATATTGGTCGCCATGCCGACCGCGATGCCCTGCGCGCCGTTCGCCAAAAGGTTCGGGAAGGCGGCCGGCAGCACCATCGGCTCGCTGCCCTCACCGTCATAGGTCTGGCGAAAATCGACCGCGTCCTCGTCGATTCCGCGCAGCAGCAGCTCGGCAACCTCGGTCATGCGCGCTTCGGTGTAGCGCATCGCCGCCGCGTTATCGCCGTCGATATTGCCGAAATTGCCTTGCCCGTCGACCAGCGGATAGCGCACGGCAAAGTCCTGCGCGAGCCGGACCATGGCATCGTAGATCGCCGCGTCGCCGTGCGGGTGGAACTTACCCATCACGTCGCCGACCACGCGGGCGGACTTCTTGAAGGCCTCGTCGGGCGAGAGCCGGAGCTGCCGCATGGCGTAGAGCAGACGCCGGTGCACCGGCTTCAGGCCGTCGCGCACATCCGGCAGCGAGCGCGCCATGATCGTCGACAGGGCATAGGCGAGATAGCGTTCGCTCAGCGCGTCGCCAAGCTGGGTTTCCCGAATGTCAGGCAGCATGGATCTTGTGGACCTTCATCTAACGATACGCGAGATATTGTATTCGAGCCGCCCGGCGCTTCCAAGAAGAGAGAATGGTCGAAAGCCGCCCGAGGACGATTTTCAACCCATCGTATCGGATGCCGCGTGCCCCCCGATCCGATCGCGGAACCGGGTGCGCGGCGCGGGACTCTGCTCGCCCTGGGTGTTGAAGAGATGCTTCTCCAGAAAGTGTCCGGTCAGATCGAGCCCCTTGAGCAGATCCGGAAAGTCACCGCCACCGCGGCCGATCAGAAAATCCGGCATCGGCAGCATACGGTCCCGGTAGGGCTCGCCGGCGGAAAGCGAGACCGCGCGGCCGGTGCGAGGGCTGACATAGGCGAGATCGTCGTTGCTCCCCGTTGCGGCGCACTCCGAAAGATCCAGCCCGTAGCCGAGTTCCGCCAGAAGCCCCAGTTCCCAACGGACATAGACCGCGATCCAGAGATCGCCGAGCGCCTCATTCCCCATAGCGTCTATCAGAGCCAGAAAGCCGGCATGGATCGCGGGATGAGGCTCTCGCTCCGGCAAGGCCCTGTCAGCCACCGCGCAGACTGCGGTAAGCCCTGACAGCTTCAGGGGATCGTCGAAATGTGCGGCGGCGTGGCTCGCATCCAGCTCCAGCGTATAACTGCCGAGCTGTTCGGCCAGCCGGGCACGCCACACAGCACGGACCGCGTTGCCAGGCTGCAGTATTCCCTTCTGCTTCGAGGACGAACCGCCGCGCACCAGACCCGCATGACGGCCATGCTGCTCGGTGAGCAGGACCACGATGGCCCCGGTCTCGCCATGCGGGCGGACCGAGAGGACGATCCCGTCATCAGTCCATTCCACGTGGGTGCCTCTCGCCGTCCGCCGCACCGTGGGTCGCCTCGTCATGGAGCCGGTGCCGGCGGTGCTCCTGATGCACCGCGGAAAGTGCGGCGGCGAAAATTCCGGCCGGCATGGCGACGAGCCCGACCCCCGACAGGGCAACCAGCCCTCCCAGAATCTTCCCGACACTGGTAACCGGAAAGACGTCGCCATATCCGACGGTCGTGAGCGTTGCGATCGCCCACCACATCGCGCGCGGGATACTCCCGAAAGCGTCCGGCTGGACATCTTTTTCGGCGAGATAAAGCAGGGTCGCGGAGACGATCATCATCGCGAACGCCATAAGCGTGCTGAAGATCAGCTCGAAGCGGCGCTCCGCGATACTGTGCCAGACCTCCCGCGCCGCTGTCGTGAACGGCCCTCCCCGCGCGAGCGTCAGGACCCGGAACAGGCGCAGCAGGCGCAGGACGAGAAAATCCGCTCCGTCGAGACGCAGGTCGAGGAACAGGATGACGAACGGCGCTACCGCGATCAGGTCGACGATGGCAACGGGCGTGAAGATGTATTTGACCCGTCCCCAAAGTCCCGCGTACTCGCGCCGCTCTCCGATCGACCAGACCCGCAGGATGTACTCGACGATGAAGATCCAGCCGAAAAAGGTCTCGACGCTCAGGAAGAGCCCGGGAGCCCGTGCCCGTATACTCGGCTCCGTCGCCAGCACGACAGAGCCGACCGAGAGCAGGATCGCGGCGATCAAAAGCTTGTTGGCGACGGAAATGCCTTCGCCGGGATGGGCTCTCACGTCGAGCTGGCGCCAGACCCGATGGCGCAGGCTATCCACTGGCACGACCTCTAAGCATCCGAGCAGCCTTTCCGAACACGTTCACTTGCGCCCCGGGCCTATCAAAGGTGATTCAGGCGTCCGGGTCGAGACCCCAGTCGCGATAGCGTTCGGGATCGTCGATCCAGTTCTCGCGCACCTTCACGAAGACGAAGAGGTGGATGCGCTTGTCGAAGATCTCCTGCATCTGCCGGCGGGCCGCGGCACCGATCGCCTTGATCATGGCGCCGTTCTTACCGAGCATGATCTTCTTCTGACCCTCGCGCTGAACGAAGATCACCTGATTGACGACGGCGCTGCCATCCTCCTTCTCCACCCACTGCTCGGTCTCTACGGTTGCCGCGTAAGGCAGTTCCTGATGCAGCCGGTTGAACACCTCTTCGCGGGTGATCTCGGCCGCCAGCAGGCGCAGAGGCAGATCCGTCACCTCGTCAGGCGGATAGAGATAAGGTCCCTTGGGCATACGCTCGGCGAGATAGGCGAGCAGATCTTCGCAACCGTCCCCGTTTTCGGCGGAGATCATGAAGGTTTCCTCCGCGATCCCGCTTTCCGCGAGATCCGCCGCGAATGGCAGCAACGCCTCGCGCTGGGTCGCGTCGATCTTGTTCAGCACCAGGATGACCTTGCGCCTGGATTTCTGCAGTCCCTCGATGATCCGCCGCGTGTCCGCATCCACCTTCTTGCGAGACGCGTCGACCATGAGCACGACGAGATCGGCATCGCCGGCCCCTTCCCAGGCCGCGTGCACCATGGCGCGGTCGAGCCGATGTTTCGGCTCGAAAATGCCAGGCGTATCGACAAACACGATCTGGGTATTTCCGTGCATGCAGACGCCGCGAATCCGCGTGCGCGTGGTCTGCACCTTGCGCGTCACGATGGAGACCTTATAGCCGACCAGCCGGTTCACCAGCGTCGACTTGCCTGCGTTCGGGGCGCCGACGACGGCAACGAAACCGGCGCGGGTATCTTCAGTCATTCAGTTTCGCAATCATCTTGCCCGCCGCATCCTGTTCGGCGATCCGTTTCGATTTGCCGGTTCCGGTCTGCGCGCCATGCCCCTGGACGGAGACCCTGACGGTGAACTCCGGCGCGTGGGCGGGGCCGTCCCGGCCAATTGTCTCGTAGGTCGGCAGCGGGATTTTCCGGGCCTGAACCCATTCCTGCAGCGTCGTCTTCGCATCTTGCGGCGGCCGCAGATCGGCTTCAACCAGTGGATTCCAGCATTGCAGAATAAAGCGCTGCGCCGCGCCGAGACCGCCGTCGAGATAGAGCGCACCGATCACCGCTTCCATGGCATCGGAAAGGATGGTTTCGCTTTCCCGCACTCCTGCCTCGGTCTCGCCGCGGGAGACGATCAGGAAGCGCCCAAGGCCGATCTGACGGGCAACCTCGGCCAGGGCCTCCCGGCGCACCAGGCCGACATGGCGCTTGGCAATGGCTCCCTCGCGCTCATGCGGAAAACGGTCCAGCAGGTGCTCCGCCATCACGAGGGCCAGCACCCGGTCACCGAGAAACTCCAGCCGTTCGTATGCATTCCAGGCACGCGGTTCGGCGCTGGCATGGGTTACCGCCCTGCGCAGCACGTCGGTATGACCGAACTTGTGGCCGAGCAGTTCCTCAAGATCTTCGAGATCGCTATCCATCTTGCGGTTACTCAATGGCCTGGAACAACCTTCCGTATCTCGTTGCGAACGGCCACTTCCAGAACTCGTAGCCCCGCGCGCTTCCGTCCGTGGAGAAGAACAGGAACTCGGCGCGGCCAACGAAATTCTCGAACGGCACCATGCCGACGGAGCCGTCGCGACTGTCGAGGGAATTGTCCCGGTTGTCGCCCATCATGAAATAGAGGCCTTCGGGGATCTCGAACTCGCGCGTGTTGTCATGCTGCGCGCGGTCGCCCATGGCTTCAAGGATGTGGTGTTCGACGCCGTTCGGCAGCGTTTCGATGTATTGCGGGATCGAGACCGAACGGCCGTAGGGGTCGGTCATGACGTAGTCCTCGATCCGGCGGCGCGGCACCATCTCGCCATTGATGAAGAGACGGCCCTGCTTCATCTGGATCCGGTCGCCTGGAAGCCCGATCACGCGCTTGATGTAATCCGTGGATTCATCCGTCGGTTTCTTGAAGACGGCGACATCGCCGCGCTCCGGCGTCGAGCCCATGATGCGGCCCTCGAAGAACGGCGGCGAGAATGGCAGGGAGTGACGGCTATATCCGTAGGACGGCTTGGAGACGAAGAGATAATCGCCAACCAGAAGCGTCGGAAACATCGAGCCGGACGGAATATTGAAAGGCTCGTACGCGACGGTCCTGAAAATGACCGCAATAAGCACGGCATAGACGAGAGTCTTGATGAATTCCCGCATGATACTCCCGGGGGCGCGGTGATGGTCTTTCTGATCTCATATCAGTGACGGAGGGCCGTCACGTGCTGTCCGCGGCAGCGGCGGGCAAGTCGCCATGTATGCCGCATTCCCCGGGACGCGGCAAGCGGGACACCCTATATAACCGAATTGTCTCGAATGCCCGGCGTCTCGGCGGAGATCACGACAAAAGCCTGCGCCATCGGCGGCTCGTCCGTAAGACTGAGATCGACCCGGGCGACCAGTCCCGCAGGCGTAATCGCCTCGAGCCGCGAGGCGGCGACCCCGCTCAGCTCGAAGGACGGCTTTCCGGACGCATCATTGACCACCTCGAGCTCGCGCCACTGGATACCCGGGCGGTCTTCTTCGCCGAGCGCCTTCCAGATCGCTTCCTTGGCGGCGAAGCGCTTGGCGTAGACCGCGGCCCGGTTTGCTTTCGCGTCGGCGCGCGCCCGTTCCCGTTCGGTGAAAATGCGTTCAAGGAAACGGTCGCCGAAGCGGTCGATGGACTTCTGGATACGGGTGATGTCGACGAGGTCGCTACCGATGCCGAGGATCATGCGGTTACTCAGGCGCCGATCCGGCCGGAGGCATCGGCGCGCGCCTTGTCCATCAGCGCACGCATGCGCCGGATCGCACTGTCAAGGCCGCCGAAAATGGCCTCTCCGACAAGGAAATGGCCGATATTCAGCTCGTGGAACTCAGGCATCTCCGCGATCTGTCCCACTGTATCGAAAGAAAGTCCGTGCCCGGCATGCATTTCAAGCCCCCGTTCGGCGCCATATCGCGCCGCCTCGCGGATCCTTTCGAGATGAGCGCTCCGTTCGGCCGGTGTCTCGGCATCGCAATAGGCGCCGGTATGCAGCTCAACCACCGGCGCGCCGAGCGAAACGGCGGCATCGATCTGCCGCTTGTCCGCCTCGATGAACAGGGAGACGCGGATCCCCGCTCCTTTCAGTTCCGAGCAGAACCGTGTCAGGTGATTGTGCAGCCCGGCGGCGTCGAGGCCGCCTTCCGTTGTCACTTCCTCGCGCTTTTCCGGCACGATGCAGGCCGCGTGCGGACGGTGCTTCAGCGCGATCGCAAGCATCTCGTCGGTCGCCGCCATCTCGAAATTCAGCGGCAGGTCTATTTCCCCGGTCAGGCGCTCGATATCGCCGTCCGAGATGTGCCGGCGGTCCTCGCGCAGATGCGCGGTGATACCGTCCGCCCCCGCCTCCGCCGCCAGGCGTGCCCCGCGCACCGGATCCGGATGGCCTCCGCCCCGGGCGTTCCGGATCGTCGCCACATGATCGATATTCACACCGAGCCGCAGGTAGTTCATCGCCTTCCCGTCCCCATTACGACACGCGTCCCTCGGCCGTCTGCCGGGCTACGGCCTCGGCGCGCCTCTGGATCTTGCGTGCCCGGTAGCCGTGGATCATGCCAGACAACGGCAAATACAAGAGAACCCAGACCGCGAGCCCCGTCAGAACGCCGCCGACCAGCATGGTCAGCAGCAGATCGAGGCTTTGGCCCAGAGTTTCTCCGGAAATGATCCCCACAATCATGTCGAAGGTCAATTGCGGCGGCGCTTCGCTTTCCGGCGAGCCGACGATCCAGCTGCCGACCTTGTAGGTCCAGAGCCAGATGAAGGGGAAGGTCCAGGGATTGCCGATCGCGGTGCCGATGGCGGACGCGAGGATGTTCGCGCGGATCGCCCAGGCCAGCAGGCCGGCCAGAATGAAGTGGAAGCCGATCAGCGGCGTGAAGGAGGCCGCCGCGCCGCAGGCAAAACCGGCGGCGATGCTGTAGGGCGTCCCCTGCATCCGCCCGAGCCGGTGCCCCATATAGCGCCAGAGGCGCGCAAACCCCATGCGCGGCCAGACGAACTCGCGAACCTTCGAACCAATACCCAGCGTATGCCGGCGCTTGAACATTGACGCCGAACCTTTCCCTCTGATCGCTCACGCAGCGCCGTTACCTCCCCGTGCCATCGGGGACCGACGCCATTCTTAAATTGGGTCAGCCCCGCGCCCGGTCCACCGAATTGATGACCGGTGTCGCCCGCAGGGCCGCGATGATTTCCGTCAGGTGACGAACATCGCCTACCTCAACATCGATATACAACTCGAAGAAGTCCGTCGAGCGGTTCACGATTTTCAGGTTGATGATGTTGCCCCGGCTCTTGCCGATAACGGTGGAAAGGCTGCCGAGACTGCCCGGCTCGTTGGCCAGGACGACGTCGAGCCGGCCGACATACATACCGCTCTCTGTCTCCAGATCCCAGGAGACATCGAGCCAACGTTCCGGCGTCGCGTGGAAGTTTTCCAGCGTGTCGCAGTCGATCGTGTGGATCGTCACGCCCTTGCCGGTGGTGACGATGCCGACAATGCGCTCACCCGGCAGCGGATGACAGCAACGCGCGTAATGAACCGCCATGCCCGGGATAAGCCCCTTGAGCGGCACCGCGTCGGCACTACCCTTGCGCGCTTTCGTCCGTGCCCGGGTGATCGGTACGACATTCTGCTTGTCCGGCGCAGGAAGAGTCTCGGGAACGGCGGCGTGCAATACCTCGCGGTCGCTCAGCACTCCTTCGCCGACGCCGGCGAGCAGGTCTTCGACGGTCTCCGAGTGGAATTTGGAGAGCACCGGCTCCAGCACCTTGTCGGAGTATTTCTGCGCTTCCTGGCGGAAGACCTTCTGCATGATGGCACGGCCGAGATCGGCGAATTGCTGGCGCCGCTGCAAGCGGACGAAACGCCGGATCCGCGCCTTCGCCTTGCCGGTGACGACGAACTGCTCCCAGGTCGGCGACGGCGTCGAGGTCTTGGAGGTCGAAACCGCGACCTGGTCGCCGTTCTTCAGCGGGGTGGTCAGCGGCATCAGACGGTCGTTGATGCGAGCGCCGACGCAGCGGTCTCCGACCTCCGAGTGAACCGCATAGGCGAAATCGACCGGCGTCGCGCCGCGCGGCAGAGAGATCAGGTCGCCTTTCGGGGTAAAGCAGAAGACCTGATCCTGGTACATCTCGAGCTTGGTGTGCTCGAGAAATTCCTCCGGTCCGGAGGCATGCTCCAGAATTTCCAGAAGCTCACGTATCCAGCGATACTTCTTGCCTTCCCGGCTGTGCTCCGGCCCCTCCTTGTAGACCCAGTGCGCAGCCACGCCGAGTTCGGCCACTTCGTGCATGTCGCGCGTTCGTATCTGCACTTCGATACGCTTTCTGAGCGGTCCGATAACCGCGGTATGGAGCGACTGGTAGCCGTTCGGCTTCGGCGTGCTGATATAGTCCTTGAAACGGCCCGGGATGACCGAATACTTGCCGTGAATAGCTCCCAGAAGCTGGTAGCATTCCCCGACATCGTCGACCACCAGCCGGAAAGCCATGATGTCGGAGAGCTGTTCGAAGCCAACATCCTTGCGCTGCATCTTCAGCCACACCGAATAGGGAGATTTTCTCCGCCCTGAGATGTCCGGCTCGATGCCGACGCCTTTCGCGGTTTCCAGCAACTCCCCGATAATCCGGTCGACCGTATCGCTGCCCTCGTCATAGAGGTAATCGAGCCGTTTCAGGATCGAGCTGCGGGCATCCGGATTGAGTTCCGCAAAGGCCAGGTCCTCAAGTTCGTCCCGCATCGCCTGGATACCGATCCGCTCGGCCAGCGGCGCATAGATATCCATGGTTTCCGCGGCGATCCGCCGGCGTTTATCCTCGGACCCGATGAAGTGCAGCGTCCGCATGTTGTGGACACGGTCCGCGAGTTTCACCAGAAGGACGCGGATATCCTCGCTCATGGCGAGGACGAGCTTGCGGAAATTCTCCGCCTGCTTGGTACGGTCGGACTGAAGTTCGATCCGGGTCAGCTTGGTGACACCGTCGACGAGGCGGAGGATGTCCGCCCCGAAGAGCCTCTTGACGTCATCCGGCGTCGCGTCCGTGTCCTCGATCGTATCGTGGAGCAGTGCCGTGATGATCGTGCTCGTGTCGAGCCGCATGTCGGTCAGAATACCGGCGACTTCAAGCGGATGAGAGAAATAGGGATCGCCTGAGGCCCGCGTCTGCGAGCCGTGCATCTTCATGGCGTAGACGTAAGCGCGATTGAGCGCGTCCTCGTCCATGCCGGGGTCGTAGTTCTTGACCCGTTCAACCAGTTCGTACTGGCGGATCATGCGCGCGCTCCTTGCCGGGTACGCGCACGCACGGCGCTAGATCCGCGACGGGCGGGCCCTGCCCCGTCGCGGCATCGGCAGAAGGCAGAAAGCCGGAACGGCTTACCCTTCGCGTCCGAGGACCTCTTCATCAACGTCCTCGAATCCGCCAGCGGCGCCGTCTTCCTTCGCAGACTGGATCTGCATGCCCAGCGCATCGGCGGCTTCCTCGATGGCAGCGCCGCCATCGGCCTCGATCGCGCTCATGTCCTCTTCTTCCGGACCGTCATCCTCGACGATACGCTGCAGGCCCTTCACCAAGGCTTCCTGAAGCTCTTCGATATCGACGGTGCGGTCCGCAATCTCGCGCAGCGCGACGACCGGATTCTTGTCGTTATCCCGGTCCACCGTCAGCTGTCCGCCGGCGGAGATGTCCCGCGCGCGCTGACCGGCGACCATAACCAGATCGAACCGGTTCGGAATTTCCAAAATGCAGTCTTCAACCGTGACCCGTGCCATGGGTGTGCGTCCCGTTTCAAAAGATACCGGAAAGAGAGATATATATTGCTACAAGGGGGCGGGAGCAAGTGAATTAGGTCAGGATTTGCGCCCTTGTTTCACGATTTCAGTAGACGGATGACCTGATCCGGATCGAGGCCCGCGATCAGATCGTCGATATGCGTTCCTGTTCCCGGATGGATCCAGTCCGGCGCGAGATCCCGGAGCGGAAGGAGCACAAAAGCGCGCTCATGCATGCGCGGGTGCGGTAGGAGCGGCCCTCCGTCGAGGGCGTTTCGCTCGCCACGATAATCGACAATGTCCAGATCGATCACCCGCGCCGCATTCACCTCTGCCCTGACCCGGCCGAATTCCGCCTCTACACGGTGCATGGCCTCTAGGAGCCGGACGGCAGAGAGGTCGGTCTCGACGCGGAACACCGCATTGACGTACCAGGGTTGATCCGAAATCGGAACCGGAGCGCTTTCGTACCAGCGCGACACCGCGACGGATTTAACGCCGGCTTTCGCAAGCTCCTGCATGGCGGCTTCGAGAGTTGCACGGGGCGTGGAGAATTCCGGGCTCGGCAAGTTGGCGCCAACCCCCAAATAAATCATGGACACGGCTCGGACATCACATCTAGAAAAGGAGAAATCAGATCGAGTTTGCTACTTCGATATAGCCGATCCGGCCCAAGAGATAGAATTGCAATTTTTAAGAGCTTCATAAATTCAATTCCTCAACCGGACACTACTTGCGCCCGTTTGCGTCCACTGCTCTATTGCCAACGGGAGTCGCTTATAAATTAAAGGAAAATATTAATGCATTTTTACCCCCAAGAAAAAACAGGCCTTTTCATTGATGGCGCGAATCTGTATTCGGCAGCACGTTCCCTTGGGTTCGACATCGACTACCGAAAACTTCTCTCCGTTTTTGCGGACGAAAGCCATCTCATCAGAGCGTTCTATTACACCGCCTTGATCGAGAACGAGGAATATTCACCGATCCGGCCTCTGGTCGACTGGCTCGACTATAACGGCTACACCATGGTCACAAAGCCGACCAAGGAATATACAGACGCCTCTGGCCGCCGGAAGATTAAAGGCAACATGGACATCGAACTTGCCATTGATGTCCTCGAAATGGCCGAGCATCTCGACCATGTGGTGTTGTTCTCCGGCGACGGTGATTTCCGCCGGCTCGTCGAAGCGGTGCAGCGCAAGGGGGTGCGGGTGACCGTGGTCTCTACGGTGAAGTCACAGCCGCCGATGATCGCCGACGAATTGCGGCGCCAGGCGGATCACTTCCTTGAGCTGCAGGACTTCCAGGAAAAGATCGCGCGCAGCCATCAAGGCCGTCCGCAACGGCCGCAGCAGAGCCGTTTCGACGATGACGAGGAAGAATTCGAGGACGATTACGAGAATCTGGACGAAGCGGAAGTGACGCCGCGGCGCCCGAAATACTGATCCAGTCCAGATATCCATGATCATGCCGGTTCCCGCACTTGAAGAGCCGGGACGCGACTGCCCGCTCTGCCCCCGCCTCGTCGCGTTCCGCGACGCCAACAGGGAGAAATTTCCGGATTGGCATAACGGTCCGGTGGTTTCCTTCGGACCGAAGGCGGCAGCTTTCCTGATCGTCGGCCTGGCGCCGGGCCTTCGCGGCGCCAACCGGACCGCGCGACCATTTACCGGCGATTATGCGGGCGACCTGCTCTACCAGACGCTCGGCCGGTTCGGCTTTACCAGCGGCAGCTACGATCGCGAGGGAGACGACGACCTCGCACTCGTCGATTGCCGCATCACCAACGCCGTCCGCTGCGTGCCGCCGGAAAACAAGCCGGTCGGCGCCGAGGTCAAAGCCTGCGCGCCTTTTCTCCAAATGGAGCTGGCCGGTTCACGCCGGGTCGTCCTGGCGCTCGGCGGTCTGGCCCACGGCGCGATTCTCTCGGCGCTCGGCATCCCGAAGAACCGCTTCAAGTTCGGGCACAATGCGGTGCATGAACCCGGCGCCGGTTTTACGCTGGTGAATTCCTACCACTGCTCGCGCTACAACACGAACACGGGCAAGCTCACCGAAGAGATGTTCGAGGATGTTTTCCGGACCGTGCGCGGTCTTGTCGACGGGAAATAAAGCCCGGCCTTAGCCTTTGTCGCGGATCAGGCGGGCCTTCTCTCGCTGCCAATCGCGCTTCTTCTCGGTATCGCGCTTGTCCCGCTGCTTCTTTCCCTTGGCAATGCCGAGCGCGAGCTTGGCGATGCCCCGCCGGTTGAAATAGAGCTGCAGTGGCACGAGGGTCGCACCCTCGCGCTGGATCAGGCCAAGCAGCTTGTCCCTCTCCTTCTTGTGCACCAGAAGACGCCGCGGCCGGCGCGGTTCGTGGTTGAACGGTTCGGCCGCGGGATATTCCGGGATATGCGCATTGAAGAGGGTCAGCTCGCCTCGGTCCTGACCCGCATAGGACTCGCCGATGCTCGCCTTGCCGTCGCGCAGGCTTTTCACCTCGGAGCCGGTCAACACAAGACCGGCTTCGAGTGTGTCCTCGATAAAGTAATCGTGCCGCGCACGACGGTTCTTGGCGATCACGTGGTCGCCTGATTTCTGTCCCGCCATGGGAAGAGTTCCTTCAACCGCCGGGCCGGCCCCGGCCCGCTGATCAGTTCAGCAGACCGGCATGCCGGAGGGCGGATTCCACTTTCTGTTTGCTGCTGTCGGCAATCTCGCAGATCGGCAGACGCGCGGTCGCCTCGCAGATGCCGAGCAGGCTGGCTGCATATTTCACCGGTCCCGGGCTGCTCTCGCAGAAGAGGGCCTGATGCAGCGGGTAGAGCCGGTCGTTGATGGTCATGACCGTATCCAGATCGCCGGAGCGCCAGGCACGATGCATTTCCGAAAGCGGCCCCGGCGCCACATTGGCGGTCACCGAAATGCAACCGTGTCCGCCCTGCGAAAGGTACGGCACGACCGTCCCGTCCTCGCCTGAGAGCTGACAGAAGTCCGGTCCGATCGCGAGCCTTGTCTCGATGGGGCGCGTGGCGCTTGCCGTCGCGTCCTTGACCCCGACGATATTCGGGATCTCGGAAAGCCGCTTCATGGTATCGACCGACATGTCGATCACGCTGCGAGGCGGGATATTGTAGATCAGGATCGGAATATCAACCGCATCCGCGATCGCCTTGAAATGGCGATACATGCCTTCCTGAGTCGGCTTGTTGTAATAGGGCGTCACGATCAGCGCGGCGTCGGCACCGGCTTCCTTGGCATGCTGCGTCAGCTCGATCGCCTCTTCGGTCGAATTCGAGCCGGTACCGGCGATCACCGGCACGCGACCGGCCGCCTGATCGATGCAGATCTCGACCACCTGCTTGTGCTCTTCATGGCTGAGCGTCGGAGACTCACCCGTCGTCCCGGTCGGGATCAGACCGTCCGTACCCTGCTCGATCTGCCAGTCGACAAATTTTCGGAACGCGGCCTCGTCGACCGCGCCGTTTTTGAACGGCGTGATCAATGCTACCAAGGATCCCTTAAACATCGGATTTCCAGCATTGTAGGCCACGACTCGTCTCCTGCCGATTGGCAATGGTTAGAAAGACCGGGACCATACGCCCCGCACCGCAGAGGGACAAGAATAAGCATCAGCGTTACGGCAGATTTCCGTTGCGTAGGGCCTTGCAGCCTTGCACGGGTTGGGCTCGATCTGACCGTCCCCGCTCTTGCCCATAGCGCGCGGTGACTTAGCGTGGCGCCTATTTTCTGCTATTATATGGATGGCACATGGAATCCTGCGGTCTCTTAGAAGCACGGGTCGGACATGCACGCCTCAGGCGCCGACGGGGGAGTAGACACTGCGAATGCTGTTCCGATATGGACCGAATCCGTGGGCCATTGTTGCCGTCGGCGGTTTCCTGCTGAGCGGCCTCTTCGCCTCTCTACCGCAGGTGAGCTTCGCGACCACTCCGGTTCCCGAAATCCGGCCCGGCAGCCCCGACGTCGAAAGACCGCCTTTACCGATGCCGCGACCGGGCGACCTGCTGGTTCCGAAGAACAGTTCGACCGTCTACCGGCGGGCCTTTTCCTTCGCGGAAAATGGCAAATGGTCTGCAATCAACAAGCTTGAGCGGCAGCCTAAAAGACCGGAACTGGAGAAGGTGCTTCTCTGGCTCCGTCTCAAGGATCCGCGGGCCGGCTCCGGCTTCGACGAACTCTCGACGTTCCTGCGCGCGAATCCCGCTTGGCCCGGCCGGCGCCGCCTGATCGAGCTGGCGGAGCTTCGCATGCCCGAAGATCTGCCGGCGGCAGCCCAGAAAGCGTGGTTCGCGGAGATAGCGCCGCGCTCGGCCGCGGGGCGGCTGAAATACCTGCGCAGCCTCGAAGGCGGCTCCGACCCGGCACCTCTGGCCGAAGCCGCGCGGGCCTATTGGCACGAAACGCCGTTCGGCCTCTCCGACCACCGCGCCTTTCTCAAACGCTACCGGACCTTGCTCCGGACCGAGGACCACTGGATCCGGCTCGACCGCATGCTGTGGAAGGGTTACCTCTCCTCGGCGCGGCGGGTAATGCCTCTGGTTGAGCGGGACAGACAGAAACTTGCCCTGGCCCGCATGACACTGCGTACCCAGTCTCCGGGCGTCGACGGCGCCATCAACCGGGTGCCGGACGCGCTGCGCTCCGATCCTGGCCTGCAATATGAAAGATTGCGCTGGCGGCACCGCAAGGGCCGCAAAGACTCCGCGCTGGAATTGCTCTGGTCGGTTCCGGCCGGACAGGATTTCGCCGATCTCTGGTGGCGCGAACGGGCGCGCCAGATTCGTTACGCGCTCGACGACAACCGCACCGAGGATGCCTATCTGCTGTCAGCGGCGCATATCCAGCAAGACGGCTATACCTTTGCCGAGGCCGAGTGGCATGCGGGCTGGATCGCACTGCGGTTTGCCGACAAACCGACCGAAGCGCTCGCAGCCTTTACGCGCCTCTATGATGGTGTCAGCACGTCGATAAGTCTCGCCCGAGCGGCTTACTGGGCGGGACGTGCCGCCGAGGAACTGGAGGATACGGATAAGGCTCGACACTGGTACAAACGCGCCGCCGACAACCCGGCGACCTTCTACGGCCAACTTGCCCAGGCACGGCTCAGCACGGATGCTTTCCGCTTGCCGCGCGAACCGAGGCCGACTCGGGATGCACGCAACCAGTTCCGCGACAGCGAACTGGTCAGGACCGCATCCGCTCTCAGCCGCCTCGGAGAAGATGAGCTCGCGCGCGATTTCGTCCTGCACCTCTCCTATCTCGCCGACGACGGTCCGGAGGCGGTACTCGTCGCCAGACTGGCGCGCGAGCTCGGGTATCTGGACCTCGCAGTCCGCGCCGCGCGCAATGCGGCGCGAAAGGGCATCGTACTGGCCGAAACCGGCTATCCGACCCGCTATGCGACCGAGCACGGCCCGCTGGAGCCTGCCCTGATGCTGGCAATCATCCGCCAGGAGAGCGGCTTCGATGCGGAAGCCAAGAGCCGCGCTGGGGCACGGGGCCTGATGCAGCTGATGCCCGCGACCGCACGCCAGGTCTCCAAGACCGTGAAACAGCGCTACTCACAGCGCCGTCTCACCGACGATCCCTACTTCAACATCACCCTTGGCCGCGCCTATCTTTCCGGGCTGATCGATCGCTTCGAGGGGAGCTATGTGCTCGCGATCGCCGCCTACAATGCGGGTCCCGGCAATGTCGACCGCTGGCTCCGGGAGCGCGGCGACCCGCGCAGCGGCGAGGTCGACGTGATCGACTGGATCGAGCGCATTCCGTTCGGCGAGACTCGCAACTATGTCCAGCGCGTGCTCGAGGGCCTGATCGTTTATCGCGACCGGCTCGGCCGTCACAGTCCCGTGATTTCCTGGGATAAGGTCTCCCCCCGCGACGTCTGGTGCGTTACCGCTTGTGGAATCCTAATAGACGCGCATCAAGCGTCAGCACCACTTGGGGAGTGACACCGCATGCCTGCTCATCCGTCCTTCGCAGGCATCCAGGCCTGCGTCTTCGATGCCTATGGAACCCTGTTCGACGTCCATTCCGCCGTCGCCCAGTGCCGAGGCATGTTTCCGGATCCCGACGCCCAGGCGGACAAGACGTCCGATATGTGGCGCACCAAGCAGCTGCAATACACTTGGCTGAGAGGGCTGCAGAATCGGCATGCCGAATTCTGGCAAGTTACCGGAGACGCGCTCGATTTTTCTCTTGAGTCCGTCCTCGGCAATCTCGGACCGGCCGGGCTGCGGGACGCTCTGATGGACAGCTACCTCACTCTCCATGCCTATCCGGAAGTGCTCGGCGTTCTGAAGTCCCTGAAAGAACGGGGCCTGAAGACCGCTATCCTCTCGAACGGCTCGCCCATGATGCTGGAGAAGGTCTGCGAGACCTCGGGCGTCGGCGCGCTGATGGATGCGGTTCTCTCGGTCGAGGAGGTCGGCATCTACAAGCCCCATCCTTCCGTCTACCAGCTCGCCGTCGACCGGCTCGGCGTGCATGCGGATCATATCTCGTTCCAGAGTTCCAATGCCTGGGATGCGACCGCCGCATCCGCCTTCGGCTTCAAGGTGGCCTGGTGCAACCGTTTCGGTCAGGCGCGGGAGCGTCTGCCGGGCGAACCGAACGCCGAAATCAAGAGCCTCGCCGAATTACCGCCGCTGCTCGGCGATTGACTCCATGACAATCCCGGCGTTGCGCGACTGAGCGGGCGCTCCTATCGTTCTGGGGGCCTGCCATTCGGGTGGGGCATCCCATTTCAATCAGGAGACCGCTTGCCATGAACGAGCTTTCAGCACCGCTTACCGCGCCCGCATTCGCCGATGTGGAAGCTGCCGCCAAGCGTCTGGAAGGCAAGGCCGTCCGCACGCCGCTGCTCGAAGCCCCTCTGCTGAACGCAAAGCTGAATGCTCGCCTGCTGGTCAAACCCGAATGCCTGCAGCGCACCGGCTCGTTCAAATATCGCGGCGCCGTCAACCGGCTCTCCCTCATCCCGGAGGCCGACCGCGCTAGGGGCGTGCTCGCCTACTCCTCCGGCAACCATGCCCAAGGCGTCGCCTATGCGGCGAGCGAGCTCGGCATCAAGGCCAGCATCATCATGCCGAAGGATGCTCCGGAACTGAAGATCGGCAATACCCGCGCCTATGGCGCCGAGGTCATTCTCTATGACCGCTATTCCGAGAACCGGGAAGAAATCGGTCAGCGGATCGCCGCCGAGACCGGCGCGACGCTGGTCCGCCCCTATGACGATCCGGGCATCATCGCGGGCCAGGGCACGATCGGGCTCGAAATTGCAGCTCAGGCCGCGGAGATCGGCGCGAAACTGGATGCCGTTATCGTCTGCTGCGGCGGCGGCGGACTTGTTTCCGGCGTCGCCCTCGCCCTCGACGGCGCCGCGCCGGGTGTCCCGGTCTATTCCGCCGAGCCGGAGAATTTCGACGACATGGCGCGCTCGCTCGCCAGCGGCAAGCACGAGCGCAACGATCCCGACGCCCGCTCGATCTGCGATGCGATTGTGACGCCGACACCCGGGCAGATCACTTTCGGAATCAGCAAGAAGCTGCTCGCCGGCGGCCTCGCCGTCTCTGACGGCGAAGCGCTGGACGCAATGGCAGCGGCCTTCCGCTACCTGAAGATCGTGGTCGAGCCGGGCGGCGCCGTAGCGCTCGCAGCCGCGCTCAGCGGCAAGCTCGATATCGAAGGAAAGACGGTCGCCGTGGTCTGTTCCGGCGGCAATGCGGACGCGGAAATGTTCACCCGCGCCCTATCCCGTCAGCAGGACTGACGGGAAATCCGTTTCGGAGATCGCGCCCCGGCCTCAGGCCAGAGCGCGGCTTCCTTCTTCCTTGGCGGCCTGATCGCCTGAAGCCGGCTTCGGGGCACCAACAAGCGCCGCCGGCGCCAGCTCCGGCTTCGCGCCGATCCGCTCCAGCGCCTTCTTTTCGCCCGGCTTGTCTTCCGGGAAATGACGGCAATTGCCTTCGAAGAAAGCACCTGGCTCGATCGTCAGGCGTTCCTGAACGACATCTGCGATGACCCGCGCCGTCTTGTTCAGGGTGACGTGCCGAGCCTTGACCTGACCGGTCACCGCACCGGCGATGATGATCGCCTCGGCCTCGATCGAGCCCCGAACCACCGCAGTCGCGCTGATCGTCAGCTTCTTGCTGGTAATGTCGCCCTCGACAGTCCCGTCGACCTGCATGTCACCGTCACTGACGAGGTTCCCGTTCACAACGAGATCGGCACTCAGAATGGAAGGCGCAGCCTGCTTCTGTGGCGCCTGCTGCGGTCCACGACCGCCACTATCCTTTTTTGAAAACATATCGTCCCGCCTTCAGAAAATTTCGCGGATTCAAAGGTCTGTTCTTGTAACGCACCTCATAGTGCAAATGCGGCGCCGTACTCCGGCCCGAATTGCCCATGCGTCCGATAACTTCACCAAGGCCAATCTCTTGGCCAACCTTGACCTCGATCTTGCTCAGGTGAGCGTAGCGCGTCGTGATGTTGTTGCCATGATCGATTTCCACGATGCGTCCATAAAACCGCTCTCTCTGAGCGCGAATGACCTTGCCCGGCGCCGCTGACATCACTTCCTGCTTGCGCGGACCCGACATATCGAGACCGGCATGCATCGCCCAACGCCCGTTAATCGGATCTTTCCGGCGTCCGAACCCGCTGGTGAAGTAATAGTCCTTCATCGGCGCAATCAGCGGCACCGAAAGATAGACATCGCGGAGCTGCTCCCAGCGCGAAAGCCTCAGCTCAAGTTGCGCCTCCGGAGAGTCCGCCTCCGAACGCTCCGGCTGCAGCTCCGGGTGATACGGAATGAACGGGCCGCCCTGCCCCATGATCATGCCTTCGGGCATCGGCGCGATCCGCTCGAGATCGAGCCCGGTCCGGCGCAGCACCGCCTCGACGGCGTGAATGTTATTCAGCGCCCGGTCCGAAATCAGCTCCAGGCGGCGCTGATGCTCCGAGTCGATATCGGCAAGCCGCGCCTCAAGAGAGGAAATCCGTGCCCGCAGCGCGTCGTTCTCGGACGCCCCCGAACTCCTCTCGAGCATCACCGTCCGCAGGTCGGAACGCATTCGGGCGATCGTGTCCGTCAGTTGCTCGCGCTGAGCCTCCGATTCGGCCAGTTCGTTGTTGAGGCGCCAGAGCCGGCCGTCGAGCTTTTCCCGTTCGGCCGCGATCTCGTTCTTCTCCGCCTCGAGGGTCACGAGGTGGGTACGCAAATTGCTGATATGAGTCTCAAGCCCGTTATTCTTCGCCGTCATGCGGCGCAGTTCGCGGCCGAGCAGGCTGAACTGGTCGTTCAGCGCCTTACGGCCCGCATTGATACGGTCGCGCTCCACCTGCGTGTATTTCAAGCGCGACTCGGTCGAGGTCAAATCGCTCCGGAGGCCTTCATTCTGATCGAAAAGGCGCTGCAGCTGAGCCTGGGTTTCCTTGAGATCACGCGTGATCGCGACGACAGAAAGCTGATAGTCGGAAACCTGGTCGAGAAGCTGGCGGTAAGAATCCTGGCTGCGCTGGATCGCGACGTCTTTGCCCTGCAGCAGCTCGTCCTGCATATAGACACCGACCGACGCGAAGCCAAGCCACCCGGCGAGCATCATCCAGGCGGCGACGACGCCAAGCTGGAACCGAGTACTCAGGGTGAAATAGCGGATACGGGAATCCGAACGCAGAATTACCTCGCGTTCGCGAAAAATATGACCAATCCAGGCTGTTATGGTGCTTGCAAGCGAAGTGCTGCGCGTTTCCATACGCTAAGAGCCTTGTAGATTCCTTCGACATCCCCACGCGAAGAGTACCTGCCGGGACCTCGCAAAGCAAGCCGGGGAACATGGCGTTATAGTGTCCGGAAGTTGCCGCGGAAAAGGCGAAAGCTTCGCCTTAAGACCTTGCGAATTTATGCCAATCCGACCCGAAAACGGGATAAAATCGCCCACATGAACCGAACCCAGTGGGAAGCAGATCAGATCCGCGGCGTTGCCATGGCACTACGCCACTGGTTCGATGTCGCCGATACCGAAGAGCGGATGCGCGAAGTCGGCATTCGCCCCGGCCGGCAGAACAAAAAGTCTCCGCCCGACAAACGGCTCCAGCCATTCGCCCTGACCGCGCTGCCGCCGCAGATCGTGCGTCTGAAACCGGACGCGCCGGTGACAACCCTGCATCTGCTTCAAACTGTCTATGACGACGGAGAACTACATGCTGACCCCTGGCGCTGGTGGTTTGCCTGGATCGCAATCGAGATGATCTCCCGTCTCGGCCCTGATCCGAGCGGCCGCCAGGTCAAGGACTTCATCCGCAAGGACGAGAGCCTCACTCATGTTCGCCAGACCGCCGCCCGCTGGCTTGCAAGCAGCGATGCCCGTATCGAACAGGTGAACCGGGATTACCGCTCCATTCTGAAACGCGCTGTCGAAGAACTTGACGAACCGTCCGACGAAGACGGCTTGATTCAGCGTCTAGGTCAGCCCTTGTTTGTTTTCATCGAGGCCATGGCAAGCGAAGCCGGGCGAATCTCTTCCGGCATTACAGAACAGCTCGCCGAACGGGTCGAACGGAGCTAATCCGCCGGCCAATGGCGCAAATCGGCGAGTGCGGGTCGCAAACTTGCTTTTCCAATGGGTCCACCCGGTGCTAGGGCTATCAGGGTCACATCCGATCCAGCCGACAAGGCAACCCATCACATGTCTGAATATTCCGTCTTCAGCCTCGTCCGGAACGCGCTGACGGGGCACAAACAATGGCAACGCGCCTGGCGCGACCCGGAGCCGAAACCAAGCTACGACGTGATCATCGTCGGCGGCGGCGGCCACGGCCTCGCAACCGCGTTCTATCTCGCCAAGGTCCATGGCATCCGTAATGTCGCGGTACTCGAAAAAGGCTGGCTCGGCGGCGGCAATACGGGGCGCAACACGACGATCGTGCGCTCCAACTACATGCTCGACGACAACGCGCATTTCTACGAGAAATCGCTGAAGCTCTGGGAGCAACTAAGCCACGAGCTTAATTTCAACGTCATGTTCAGCCAGCGCGGCGTGCTCAACCTCGCCCATTCGGACGGGCAGATGGACCGCTACGCCCGGCGCGGCAATTCCATGCGGCTGAACGGGATCGACGCGGAACTTCTGGACCGCAAGCAGGTCATGAAGATGGTGCCGCATCTCGATTTCTCCGACGAGGCACGCTTTCCAATCTATGGCGGACTGCTGCAGCCGCGCGGCGGCACGGCGCGGCACGACGCGGTCGCCTGGGGTCTCGCCCGCGGCGCCGACCGGCTCGGCGTCGATATCATCCAGAATTGCGAGGTCACCGGCTTCAAGCGGAGCGGCGACCGGATCGAGGCCGTGGAAACAAGCCGCGGCACGATCGGCTGCGGCAAGGTCGGTTTCGCGGTTGCAGGCAATACCGGATATCTCGCCTCCAAGCTCGGTCTGAAGCTCCCGATCGAAAGCCACGTGTTGCAAGCCTTTGTCTCCGAGCCGCTGAAGCCGTTCTTCGACCATGTGGTGACCTTCGGCGCCGAGCATTTCTATCTCAGCCAGTCCGACAAGGGCGGCCTCGTCTTCGGCGGCGATCTCGACATGTACAACTCCTATGCCCAACGCGGAAACATGCCGACCATCGATCACGTGATGCGGGCCGGTGTCGCCATGGTCCCTGCGGTCTCGCGGCTGCGGCTTCTGCGCCACTGGGGCGGCGTCATGGACATGTCGATGGACGGAAGCCCGATCATCGGCAAGTCGCCGATCGACAATCTCTACCTCAATTGCGGCTGGTGCTATGGCGGCTTCAAGGCGACGCCGGGTTCCGGCTGGGTCTTTGCCCACACCATAGCCGAAGACGAGCCGCACCCGATCAATGCCGGCCTCCGGCTCGACCGGTTCGAGCGCGGTCACATCATCGACGAAGAAGCGACCGGCCCCGTGCCGGGCCATCACTAGGAGGCACCGGCCATGCTCTATATCGAATGCCCCTATTGCGGCTCCCGGGCACACGAGGAATTCACCTATATCGGCGATGCGACGAAGAAACGCCCCGACGGCGCGGAGAAGAACGACCCGGCCTGGGTCGACTATGTCTACACCCGCGACAACCCGCGCGGCCCGCACCTCGAACTCTGGCACCATTCGCTCGGGTGCCGGGAAGTGGTGAAGGTACTGCGCAATACGCTCACTCACGAGATTCTGGCCACGGGACGGCCCGGAGACGAGATCGCGGCTCCCGAGGCGGAGGCCGGACAATGATGCGCGGCAAGGAACAGCAGCCGTTCCGGATATCCTCCGGCGGCGAGGTCGAGCGCACGCGGCCGCTCAAATTCAGCTTCGACGGCAAGAGCTACACCGGCTACCAGGGCGACACCCTCGCATCCGCCTTGCTCGCGAACGGGGTCCGGCTGGTCGGGCGCAGCTTCAAATATCACCGCCCGCGCGGGATCTATTCCGCCGGCCCGGAAGAGCCGAACGCGCTGGTGCATCTGCGCTCCGGAGGACGGCAGGAGCCGAACACAAGGGCGACGCAGATCGAATTGTTCGCCGGACTTGAGGCGAAGAGCCAGAACCGCTGGCCGAATCTCAGGTTCGACCTGATGGGTGTGAATGAGCTCGCCTCGCGCTTCCTCGTCGCGGGCTTCTACTACAAGACCTTCATGGGCCTGCCGGGCTGGCATTTCTACGAACATTTCATCCGCAAGGCGGCCGGGATGGGCGCTGCGGAGCACATCCCGGATCCCGATACCTACGACAACATGCATGGCCATGCCGACATCGTCGTGATCGGTGCAGGGCCGGCCGGACTTGCCGCCGCGCGCCAGGCGGGCGAGAGCGGCGCGCGGGTCTTCCTGATCGACGAGAACGACCGCCCCGGCGGGCGGCTCCGGGCCGAGCGGGAGACCGTCGACGGGCGCCCCGCGATGGATTGGGCGGATGAGACTGTGGCCGCGCTGGAGTCCATGGAGAATGTCACGCTCCTCACCCGCACCACCGCCTTCGGCTATTACGACGGCGACACGATCGGCGCGGTCGAGCGGATCTCGGACCATCTGCTCGCGCCCGCGCCACACACGGTGCGCCAGCGGCGCTGGCTGATCCATGCTAAGAAGGTGCTGCTCGCCACCGGCGCGACCGAACGACCGCTCGTCTTCGACGGCAACGACCGCCCCGGCATCATGCTCGCCGGCGCGGCACGGACCTATGCGAACAGGTTCGCGGTTCAGGCCGGAAAGCAGGCGGTCATTTTCGCCAACAGCGACGACGGTTACCGGACGGCGCTCGATCTCGCCAATGCCGGCATCGAAGTGCGCGGCGTGATCGATCCGCGCAAGGGCGGCCAGAGCGCGCTGAAGAGCATGGTTACCGACCGCGGCATCGACATCCTCGAGGGCGCCGCGGTCGTCCGCACCCACGGCTATCTCGGTCTCGCCGGTGTCGATATCGCCGATCTCGACGCGCTCCGCTCCGGCGCGATGCCGGAGATCCGCAACATCCCGTGCGACTTGCTCGCGGTCGGCGGCGGTTGGAGCCCGAACGTCCATCTGCACAGCCACCAGAGCGGCAAGCCGGTCTATGATCCGGGCATCGCCGCCTTCGTGCCGGGTGCCTCGCGGATGAACGACCGCTCCATCGGCGCCGCACGCGGACGCTTCGGGCTCGGTGCCTGTCTCGCTGACGGTTTCGAAGCGGGACGGGAGGCGGCGGAAGAGCTTGGTTTTGCCGTCGGTGTCGCGCCCGGAACACCGAAGACCGAAGAGCCGGCGCAGGGACCGTTCATGACCCTCTGGGAGGTCCCCGCCCTGCCCGGCCGCAAAGGCCGGAGCTTCGTCGACCTGCAGGACGATGTCGCGGCTTCCGATGTCGAGCTTGCGGAACGCGAGGGCTATGTCTCGGTCGAGCATCTGAAGCGCTACACCACGCTCGGCATGGGAACGGATCAGGGCAAGACCTCCAACATCAACGGCCACGCGCTGCTTGCGGAGGCCCGCGGCGTCGATATCGCCGCGGTCGGTACGACAACCTTCCGTCCGCCCTACACCCCGGTCGCGATCGGCGCCTTCGCCGGACGCGAGCGTGGCCGCCACGCCCACCCGGTCCGGCGAACGCCGATGCATGACTGGCACCTGGAGAACGGCGCCCAGATGATCGAGGCCGGGCTCTGGATGCGGCCGCAATACTACCTGCAGGACGGCGAGACGGCCTCCCGCGCCGCTATGGACAAGGCGATCACCCGGGAGACGCTCGCGGTGCGCAACGCCGCCGGTATCTCGGACGTTTCCACGCTCGGGAAGATCGATATCCAGGGCACGGACGCGGCCGAGTTCCTGAACCGGATCTATATCAACGGCTGGAAGACGCTCCCGGTCGGCAAGGCGCGCTACGGCGTCATGCTGCGCGAGGACGGGGTGGCGCTCGACGACGGCACCACCTCCCGGATCGGCGAGAACCACTATTTCATGACCACCACCACCGCCGAGGCCGGTCCGGTGATGCAGCATCTGGAGCTGCATCTCCAGGTCCATTGGCCGGATCTCGACGTGAAGGTGTCTTCGGTCACCGACGCCTGGGCGGCGATGGCGATCGCCGGGCCGAACAGCCGCGCGGTCCTCTCGGCGCTGTTCCCGGAGACAGATTTCTCGAATGATGCCTTCCCTTTCATGGGTGTCCGAGATGCCAGCCTCGGCGGAATCCCGGCGCGGATATTCCGCATCAGTTTCTCCGGCGAGATGGCCTACGAAATCGCCGTGCCTGCGGATTACGGCCGGACCGCATGGGAACGCTGTATCGAGGCGGGCGCGGGTCACGGCCTCCTGCCCTACGGCATGGAGGCGCTGGGCATCCTGCGCATCGAGAAAGGCCATGTGACCGTGAGCGAGGTGGATGGGCGCCATACAGCCACCGATCTCGGTTTCGGCAAGATGATGAGCTCGAAGAAGCGCTTCGTCGGCGACGCGCTGGCCACCCGGGAATGCATGGCCGATCCGTCGCGCCCGCGCCTGGTCGGACTGACGCCGGTCGACGGCAAGACCAAGATCCGCGCCGGCTCCGTGCTGGTGGCCGATCCGAAAACGCCGCCGCCCGTCCCCAAACTCGGACATGTGAGTTCGACGGCCTATCTCAGCCCCAATCTCGGCGTGCCGCTATCCCTCGGCATGCTGAAGAACGGGCCGGAGCGCATCGGCGAAACCGTCTGGGCGGTCTTCCCGCTTCGCAACGAGGCCGTCGAGTGCCGGATCACGTCCCCGGTTGTCTATGACGAGGAAGGAGCACGGCTCCATGGCTGATCTTGCAACCGCGACGCGCCGCTCGGCGCTCTCCGGCATCCTCGTTCCCGGCGATTTCGGCGCCACACCGTTCAGCGGCCCCGGCATCCAGCTCAGCGAACGCGGGCCGCTCTCTATCGTACAGATCGAGACCGGCGCCGACACCGTCTCCGACCTCGTTGCGGCGACCGAGACTGCGGTCGGCGTCGCACCCTCTGCCGCGCCGAACGTTGCGAGCGGAACGGGCACACCCCGGATCCTCGGCACAGGAACGGGCCGCTGGGTCGTCTCCGAACCCGAAACCCGCGATCTCCACGCCCATCTCCGTGCATCCCTGCCGCCAGGCGCGGCGGTCACCGATCTCGGCCATGCCCGTACGGTTCTTCGCCTGACCGGGCTCCATGCGCGCGACCTGCTCGCAAAAGGCACCGGCATCGACCTGCACCCGTCGGCCTTCCCGGCCGACAGGAGCCGGATGACGGGACTGTTCCATACGTCCGTACTGATCGACTGCCGCAGCGCGGCGCCGGTCTACGACATCTATGTCCACCGCTCCTACGCCGTGCATCTTTTCGAGATGCTGCTCGACGGCGCTCTCGAATATGGCTGCCGGGTCGGCTAGGCTGAAGGCATAACAGGAAGGAACCCGGTCATGCTCGACCAGATTCTTGTCATTCTCGGCATCACGACGCTGATCATGATCAGTCCAGGGCCCGACATGGTGATCGTCATGCGCAACACCATCATCGGCGGACGCGCGGCGGGACTGAAATCCTCCCTCGGCGTGCTGGCCGGGAATATGGTGCACATCACCTATTGCGCCATCGGGATCGGCATCCTGATTTCCCAGAGCATTCTCGCCTTCAATATCCTGAAATATGCCGGCGCGGCCTATCTGATCTATCTCGGCGTGATGAGCTTCTTCGCAGGAGACACCAAGCTCTCCGCAAAGGACCTGGACCGCTCGAACGTCAGCCAGCGCTGGTTCCTGCAGGGGTTCCTCAACAACATCCTGAACCCGAAGGGAACGCTGTTCTATCTCGGCGTCTTCACCATGGTGATCACGCCGGAGACCGCGACCGGCACGACGCTGCTGCTCGTCGCCATCATGATGGCGGTCAGCGCCGTCTTCTGGCTCTTCTTCGTCTACACCCTCGACAGCAACCACGTTCGGCGCGTGCTGGAACGGGGTCAGAAGCTGGTCAACCGGATCTTCGGCGGGCTGCTGATCTTCCTCGGCATCCGCGTCGCCTTCCTGGAGCGCTGAGCGTATGAGCAGCGGCCTTGGCGGGCATGGCAGCCTCTCCGATTACGCCGTTACAGACGAACTCCGCGCACGGTTTCACATCCCCGAGGAATGGCGCTTCGCGATCCCGAAACTGGTCGAATGGCGGGATTGCGACGGCTTCGCCCATGTGAACCACACCGCCTATTTCTCCTGGTACGAGAGCCTCAGGAACATCTATTTCGAGGTCCTCGGCCATCCACGGCATGCCATGAACGTGCCCGGACTGGTGATGAAGCATCTCGAGTCCGACTATATCCGCGGGCTTTCCTATCACGTGCCGATCTGCGTCACCGGGCGTACCGTCTCGATGCGCAATACCAGCATGGTCATGGAATACGCGACCTGGGACGAACAGGGATGCTGCAACTGGTCGACCCAGCTCTTCGTCATGATCGTCAATTCGACCGGCCAGAAAGCACCTATTTCAGACGATCTTCGGGCTGCGATCATCGATCTGGACCATCCGGAACAGAGCTGACGCGGCTCCCGGCGGTACGATCCCGCGCAGCCCCAAAATCCTTCAGTCTCGCATCTGTAATAATTCCTCTCCATCGACGCCAACAAGTATTTGAGATCGCCCCCGGCTGGGATTAGGGTTCGTTAACCCGATCCCATCCGGATCGTGGAAAAGCACCAAAGCTTTGGCAAAAAATTGTGAGGCTTCACATGAACGCACTGGCAAAGAGCTTTGCCGTCGCGGCCCTCGCCGCATCCGTGGCGCTCCCCCTCTCCGGCGGGCAGACCCACGCGGCAACCCCGGCGGATACGCTCGTCATCGCAAACCGCATCGACGACATCGTCTCGCTCGACCCCGCTGAGATCTTCGAATTCGCGGGCGGCGATCTCGCCAACAATGTCTACGACACGCTCGTCACCTTCGAGCCGTCGAACCTGTCCGGCGGCTACATCCCCGGCCTGGCGGAAAGCTGGACCGTCAGCGCGGACGGCAAGACCTTCACCTTCAAGATGCGCCCGGGCGTCACGTTCCATTCCGGCAATCCGGTGACGGCGAACGACGCGGCGTTCTCCCTGCAGCGTGCGGTCCTTCTGAACAAGACACCGTCCTTCATCCTGACTCAGTTCGGTTTCACCGCCGATAATGTGAAAGAGAAGATCAAGGCGACCGACGACATGACCCTGGTCATCGAGACGGACAAGAAATACGCCGAGTCCTTCGTCCTGAACTGCCTCAGCGCCACAATCGGCAGCATCGTCGACATGAAACTGGCGATGGAGCATGAAGCCGGCGGCGACATGGGCTACGAGTGGCTCAAGACCCATTCCGCAGGCTCAGGCGCTTACTCTCTCCGCGGCTGGAAACCGAACGAGAACTATGTTCTCCAGGTGAACGAGAACTACTGGCGCGGTACGCCGGCCATGAAGCGCGTGTTCATGCGCCACATCCCGGAATCCGCCACCCAGCGCCTGCTGCTGGAGAAAGGCGACGTGGATGTCGCCCGCAACCTCTCACCCGACGATATCGCCGGCATCTCCGGTAACGGCGAGGTCAAGGTCGAAGAGGATCTGCGCGGTCGGATCATGTACTTCTCGCTGAATCAGGAAATCCCGACGCTGGCGAAGCCGAAGGTTCAGGAAGCCTTCAAGTATCTGGTCGATTACGAAGGCATGGCGAACAGCTTCCTGCGCGGTCAGTACACCGTGCATCAGGCGTTTTTGCCGCTGACCTATCTCGGCGAACTCAAGGACAAACCCTACAAGCTCGACGTCGCGAAAGCGAAAGCCCTTCTGGCGGAAGCCGGTGAAGCCGATGGGTTCGAGGTGAAGATCTTCGTCCGCAACGCCCAGGAACGTCTGGAAATCGCCCAATCGCTGCAGAATATCTGGGCCCAGGCCGGTATAAAGGCCACGCTCGAAGTCGCCACCGGCAAGCAGACCCTCGGTGTCTACCGCGCGCGCAAGCACGAGATCTATCTCGGCGCCTGGGGCCCGGACTATCCGGACCCGCACACCAATGCCGACACCTTCGCGCATAACCCGGACAACGCGTTCGAAGCGAAAAACACCGGCAAGCTCGCCTGGCGGAACGCCTGGGATATCCCGGCGATGACAAAGGAAACCGAAGCCGCGGTGCAGGAAAGCGACCGCGACACCCGGGCCGAGATGTATCGCAAGATCCAGAAGGATCACCAGATGACGAGCCCGTTTGTCGTCATGCTGCAGAAAATCGAGCAGACCGGCTTGCGCAAAAATATCTCCGGCTTCTATACCGGCAGCGCCGTGAGTTCCGTCTACTACTGGACGGTGAAGAAATAACCTTCGGGAAAAAGCTGCCGAATGGCACTCAACACATCTGACATCGCAGGGAGAGGGGCACTGTCCCTCTCCCCGCGTTTCTTGCGGGCCGTCATCCGAACCGCGATCACTGTGGCCGTCACCTTCGTCGGGCTCCTCTTCGTCACGTTCATCATCGGCCGTGTCATGCCGATCGACCCGGTTCTTGCCGTGGTCGGCGACAAGGCGAGCGAGGAGATCTATCAGGCCGCGCGCAAGGCGATGGGTCTGGACCAGCCCCTCTATGTCCAGTTCCTCTATTATTTGCGGGACGTCTTCCAGGGCGATCTCGGGATGTCTCTACTGACTTCCCGTCCGGTTTCCGAAGACATCGCCCGTGTCTTTCCGGCGACCCTCGAGCTGGCCACGATCGCAACCCTGTTCGGCGTCGTTTTCGGCATTCCGATGGGGGTCGTCGCGGCCGTCAACCAGGGCCGTTGGCCGGATCAGCTGGTCCGTGTCCTCGGTCTCTTCGGCTATTCCATGCCGGTATTCTGGCTCGGCCTGATCGGCCTACTGGTCTTCTATGGCGTGCTCGGCTGGGTCGGCGGACCGGGCCGGCTCGATATCTTTTATGAGGACATGATCCCGAGCGTGACCGGCGTAATCCTGATCGACAGCCTGATCGCGGGCGATTTCGAGATCTTCTCGAATGCGCTCTCGCACATCATTCTGCCCGCCTCGGTCCTCGGTTACTACTCGATCGCCTATATCAGCCGCATGACCCGCAGCTTCATGCTGGAGCAGCTGAGCCAGGAATACATCACCACCGCCCGCGTAAAAGGCATTTCGGAGACGCAGGTGATCTGGCGCCACGCCCTCGGCAACGTGATGGTCCCGCTGATCACCGTGATCGCGCTCTCCTATGCCCAGCTTCTCGAGGGCTCGGTGCTGACCGAGACCGTCTTCGCCTGGCCCGGTCTCGGTTTCTACATCACCACCGCCCTGCTTTCCGCCGACATGAACGCGGTGCTCGGCGGCACCATCGTGGTCGGCGCCGTTTTCGTCGGCCTCAATCTTCTCTCCGACCTGCTCTACCGGCTCGTCGATCCGCGCGCCCGCTAGCAGGACTTCGAACATGACCGCAGAAGCAGCTCCCTCTTCCGTACCCGGGCTCAAGGCCTGGCTGACCACCGATACGCCGGAATCGCGCTGGCAGGCCCGGATGGTCCAGTTCTATCTCGGCTGGCTGTCGCTCTCGCGCAACCCGCTGGCCATGGTCGGATTGGGCATTCTCGTCGCCCTGATCCTGCTCTCGGCGCTGGCGCCCTGGATCGCGCCGCACGACCCGCTGGCGCAAAATCTCCAGAACCGCCTGCTGCCTCCCGGCAGCCCCGGACATTTATTCGGCACCGACGAACTCGGCCGCGACATCCTGAGCCGGATCATCCACGGCGCCAGCATTACGCTTTACATAGTGGCCCTGGTGGCGGCGACAGCACCGGTGCTCGGCCTCGTCATCGGCACGCTAGCCGGATACGCCGGCGGCTGGGTCGATACCGTGCTGATGCGTCTGACGGATATCTTCCTCGCCTTCCCGCGCCTCGTGCTTGCGCTCGCCTTCGTCGCCGCGCTCGGCCCCGGGATCGAGAACGCGGTGCTCGCCATCGCCATCACCTCCTGGCCGCCTTACGCACGCCTCGCCCGGGCCGAGACCCTGACGATCCGCAACCAGGACTTCATCAGCGCGATCCGTCTGCAGGGCGCCTCGCCCGCGCGCATCATCGCAGGTCACGTGGTGCCGCTCTGTCTCTCCTCGGTCATCGTCCGCGTCACCCTCGATATGGCCGGCATCATCCTGACCGCCGCCGGCCTCGGTTTCCTCGGCCTCGGCGCACAACCGCCGATCCCCGAATGGGGTGCGATGATCTCCGCCGGCCGGAAGTTTCTTCTCGACCAGTGGTGGGTCGCCACGATGCCGGGCCTCGCCATCTTCATCGTCAGCCTCGGCTTCAATCTGCTCGGCGACGGTCTGCGCGACATTCTCGATCCGAGGAGCGGCCAATGAGCGACCCGCTTCTGACGGTCGACGACCTTTCTGTCCGCTTCCACACCCGTACCGGCATTGTCGACGCGGTGCGCAATATCAGCTTCTCGGTCGGCCGGGAGAAGGTCGGAATCGTCGGCGAGTCCGGCTCCGGCAAGACCATGACCGGGCGCTCCGTCCTGCGCCTGATCCGCCCGCCGGGGGTCGTGACGGCGAAGCGGATGGAGTTCGACGGCAGGGACTTGCTGAAGCTCTCCGAGAAGGAGATGCGGCAGATCCGCGGCGACCGGATCTCCATGGTCATGCAGGATCCGAAGTATTCCCTGAACCCGGTGATGACCATCGGCGAGCAGATCGCCGAGGCTTACCGGGTGCACACCGGTGCTTCGAAACGCGAAGCCAAGGAGCGCGCACTGGAAATGCTCGCAGCGGTGAAGATCCGCGACCCGGAACGGGTCCTCGGACTCTATCCGCACGAGGTCTCCGGCGGCATGGGCCAGCGCATCATGATCGCAATGATGCTGATCCCCGATCCCGACCTGATGATCGCCGACGAGCCGACCTCGGCGCTCGATGTAACCGTGCAGATGCAGGTGCTGGCGATTATCGACGATCTCGTGACTCAGCGCGGCATGGGGCTGATGTTCGTCTCGCACGATCTCAATCTCGTCGCCTCTTTCTGCGACCGGGTGATCATCATGTATGCGGGCCAGATCGTTGAGACCTGCAAGGCGAGCGAGCTCGACCAGGCGAAACACCCCTATACCCGCGGGCTGCTGAACTCCCTGCCCCGGCTCGACCGCGAACCCGGCCCGCTCCCTATGCTGGAGCGACAGGAGAGCTGGAAGACGGAGCCCGGCGTCGATGCCTATTTCAAGTGAGAGCGGTCCGATGGCCCTGATCAGCATTACCGACCTCGATGTCCGCTTCGGCTCCGGCGACGAGACCGTGCATGCTGTCCGCGGCGCGTCCTTCACGGTCGCCGAGGGCGAGACCTTCGGGCTGGTCGGCGAGTCCGGCTCCGGCAAGTCCACCGTGCTGCGGGCCATGAGCGGGCTCAACCCGAACTGGACCGGCGAGATCGAGATCGGCGGCCAGAGGCTCGGCGCGGTGCGCGGAAAAACCTTCTACAAGAACGTCCAGATGGTCTTCCAGGATCCCTACGGCTCGCTGCATCCGCGCCATACCGTGGACCGGATCCTGAGCGAGCCCTGCCAGATCCATGGCATGACGGACATCGAGGAGCGAGTGCAGGATGTCCTCGTCGCCGTCGGTCTCGGTCCCACCTTCCGGTTCCGCTTCCCGCACCAGCTATCCGGCGGACAGCGCCAGCGTGTCGCCATTGCACGGGCCCTGATTCTGGAGCCGGAGATCATGCTCCTCGACGAGCCGACATCGGCGCTCGACGTTTCCGTGCAGGCCGAAATCCTGAACCTGCTTCAGAAGCTCAAAGAGGAGCGCGGCCTGACCTTTCTTCTGGTCAGCCACGATCTCGCCGTCATTTCCCATATGTGCGATGGGCTGGCAGTGATGAATGCGGGGCGGATTGTCGAGGAAATGAGTGTCGCCCAGCTCAGGGCGTCGGAGCCAAGGGAGGCCTATACCCGGCAGTTGCTACGCGCCAGCATGGGCTATGACCGCGAAGCTGCGGCGAACATGGAATCGTTCGATTGAACGATCCGTTCACCAAGCGTTTACAGATACGCGGCTAGCATACTCCGATGCGCAGCTACGCCCCTACAGATATCCCGGTCTCCTGGACCAACGGCGGTCATCTTTTCATCGGACCGATTCCGCCGGACGAGAACGCGATCCGCGAAATCGTGGAGAGCGGTTACGACACCGTCGTGACCCTGGCCACGGACACGGAGCTCGCCGAGCTCGGCTGTCCCGGCATGCAGGACGCCTTCCTGCGCCACGGCGTCAACTGGACCCATTTCCCGATCGCGGATTTCGACATCCCGGGCGAAGCCGAAACGAAGGCCTGGCGCTCTATCGAAACTCTGCTCGTTCAACGCCTGAAACACGGCGGCCGGATCATGATCCATTGCCGCGCCGGTTTCGGCCGCAGCGGCATGATCGCGGCGCGCCTGCTGATCGCCTGCGGCAGCGATCCCGACCTTGCCGTCGCGACCGTTCGCGCCGCCCGCCCGGGGGCGATCGAAACGCCGGCGCAGCTCGACTGGGCCAAGAGCGCCGGCGCCATCTGACGCGCTTAGAGTGCCGCGATCGCCATGATCTCGACGGTGAATTTCGGGCTGGCGAGACGCGGCGACTCGACACAGGCCCGGCACGGCGTGCTCCCCGGCACGACCCAGGCGTCCCAGACAGCATTCATTTCGGCGAAATCGTCCATCGAATTCAGCCAAATCGTGGCAGTGAGCAGCTTCGACTTGTCGGTGCCGGCTTCCGCAAGCAAGGCATCCAGAGCCGCCAGAATGTCTTTGGTCTGATCCGCGACGCTGGCGCCCGGCGCATTCTGGGCTACCTGACCCGCCGTGTAGACCGTGTCGCCATGGACGACCACCTGGCTCATCCGTTCACCCGTGCGATAGCGCGTGATTCCCATATCCTTCGCTCCTCAAGCGTTGAAAGAAGCCGCAGCATAGTGGCCGGGCGCACCCTGCGCATAGCGTCATCCGCCGATCTCACCCGTGCCACGGCGGGAACAGCGGAGGGAGACATTGGAGGATTGCAATGCCGGCCCCGACCCGGCTTAATCGGGCCGAAATAAGCGGGGACGGCCCCGCATGGGGAGCGAAAGATAAGCGGGAAAATGGAAGCGGACACGCGCACCGCGCTGGCCGATTGGCTGCGCGCCGAAACAGGCGCCGACATGCTCAAGATAGAAGGGGCGAAAATGCTCTCCGGCGGGGCGATCCAGGAGAATTGGTTGCTGGAGCTAACGGTCTCGGGCGGGCGGCTCGACGGCATGGAGCGTGCCGTGCTTCGCACCGACGCCGCTTCCGGCGTGGACGAGAGCCATGGACGGCCGGAGGAATTCCGGTTGCTCACCGCCGGGTTCGAAGCCGGCATGACCGTGCCCGAACCGCTTGTCCTGGAAGAGACCGGCGAGGTGACCGGCAAGCCATTCTATGTCATGCGAGCGGCCACTGGGACCGCGAACCCGCGCCACCTGACCCGAGACGCGGCGATGGACCCATTGCGCGGCGATTTGGCACGGCAGATCGGCCGCGAAATGGCGAGGCTCCATACCATTCGGGCTCCACGCCCCGAGCTCGCTTTTCTCGGCGCTCCGCCGGCGGATTCCGCTGCGGAACGGATCGCGGAACTGTACGGCTTTCTGGACAGCCTTCCGAAGGCCTATCCCGCGCTCGAATGGGGCCTGCGCTGGTTGGAACTGAACAAACCGGCGCCGGGAGCGCCCGCGCTCTGCCATCGCGATTTCCGCACCGGCAACTATATGGTTGCGGACGGCCACCTGACGGCCGTGCTCGACTGGGAGTTCGCCGGCTGGAGCGACCCGCTCGAGGATATCGGATGGTTCTGCGCCCGCTGCTGGCGCTTCGGCATGGACGACCGCGAGGCCGGAGGAATCGGCGCCCGGGCCGATCTCTATGCCGGCTACGAGGAGGCCGCCGGCGCGCCGCTCGACTGGGCTCAGGTCCCGTTCTGGGAGGTCCTCGCTACCGTACGCTGGGGCACCATCGCCTTGCTCCAGGGAGAGCGGCACAATTCCGGCGGCGAGCGCTCTATCGAACTCGCGCTCACCGGGCGCAAAGCGGCGGAGATGGAACTGGACGTGCTGCAGCAGGTCGCGGCGATTGAGTGGAGCAAATCGGATGCATGAGGCCCCGAGCCGTAAGGCGCTGATCGAAACAGCGCTGGAGTCCTTCCAGGCGGAGATCCTTCCCGATCTTGCCGGCGACCGGAAGTATCTCGGCCTGATGATCGCGAGCGCGCTCGCAATGGCCGTTCGTGAGCTTGAGACAGACGGGGACGGGTCGGCAGCCCGCCGGGTGCTCGACGCCTTCGCCGCGCTCTACGGCGAAGACAACGTCGCGCGTGCCGGAGCAGACATGGAAGCACGGATCGACGAACTTTGCCGCGATCTCTCCAGGGAACTCCGGGACGGCCTCTATGACGCTGATCTCACCGGTCCGGTAATTGAGGTCCTGACCGTCCTGACGGAAGAAAAACTGAAACTCTCGAACCCGAAATTCCTCGCCGCGCGCGAATACTCGCAGCCCACACCGAACTGAGTGATGCAAAAATCAGACTCAAAGCCAGATAAAAATTCGGATTAAGCAAACGCCATACATTTCTAATTTTATGACATTTTCCGTAATTTGATCCACCTCAGCTTCCAGATGGAAGCGAATCCTTTCTGATGCGAATCGGCCACAGATTCCCGACCAACGCTCCGAAGTCCGTGCAAAGAAGACACTCCCGACTGAATCAGGATATCGCCCGATTGACGTAATCTTCGTAACTCGGAACCGCGCGCTCATATGCGCCGTCGAAATACGCACTCGTGAGCACGAAATCGGCACTCGCCTGATTGCAGGCCAGCACGACATTGTAGAGCGTACAGAGTCGGACCAGCGCCTTCACGTCGACATCGTGCGGCATGGTCGTCATCGGGTCGGTGAAGAAGATCAGGATATCGAGACCGCCGTCGGCGATCAGCGCCCCCATCTGCTGATCGCCGCCGAGCGGCCCGCTCTTGAATCGGCGGACCGGGATACCGGTCTCCTTCTCGATCATCCGTCCGGTCGTGCCGGTTGCGAACAGTTCATGGCCGCCGAACTTCCCGGCATGAGCCCGGACGAATTCTCTCAATGCGCGCTTGCGCGCGTCATGCGCGATCAGTCCGATCCGCTTCTTCGCCTGCATGCAATCCGCTCCCCGGTTCGGCCCGATAATTTCCAAATGCGCGCTACACTGTCCTCCCCGGCCCCGCTAGGCTGCAAGAAAAAGCACTAAAGAAAACAACTGATATAGGACGGGAGGACATGTCCGATATTACCGAATCCGATCTGCAGAAGCTGACGGAGTGGGATACCCCCACGATCTGCAACGGTCTTGAAGTCGTCACGCCGGAACGCCGCACCATCGGCTTCACCACCATGCCGCTGGTCGCGCTCGACCCGTCCCTGCCGCCGATCTGCGGTTATGCCCGCACCGCCACAATGCGTGCCGTTACACCGCCGCAGGGCGATGCGAAGGCGCACCGGGCCGCCTATTACACCTATGTCGCCGAAGGGCCCGGCCCGCGCATCGTCGTGCTGCAGGATCTCGATCCGGAACCCGGTTTCGGCGCCTTCTGGGGCGAGGTGAACACCACCGTCCACAAGGGGCTCGGCTGCCTCGGCTGCGTCACCAACGGTTCCTTCCGCGATATCGACGCCTCCGCCAAGGGCTTTCAGATCCTCGGCGGCAAGGTCGGCCCGAGTCACGGCTGGGTGCACCCGGTAGATTTCGGCGTGCCGGTGAATATCGGCGGCATGGCGGTCAATCACGGCGACATCATCCATGCCGACAGGCACGGAGCGGTCGTGGTTCCTGCCGAAGCGGTGAAAAAACTGCCCGAGGCCATCGCGATGCTGGAGCGGCGCGAGAAGGTCATCCTCGATGCGGCCAAGGCGCCCGATTTCGATATCGACAAGCTGAAGGCCGCAATGGCCGGTGCCGCCGAGATCCACTGACCCCTCCCGCCCGAAGAGATCCGAAATGAAGAACAAGTTCCATGTGCTTGTGCCGGACAAGCTGAATCCCGCCGGCCAGTCGCTCTTTGATGCGCGCGACGATATCGAGACCACGACGCTGCACTTCCCGACCGAGGACGAACTGGTCGCTGCCGCGGCAACCTGCGATGCGATCGCGGTGCAGACCACGAAGATCCCACGCCGGGTGATCGAGGCGGCGCCGAACCTGAAGGTCGTCTCCCGGCACGGCGTCGGGTACGATTCCGTCGATGTCGAAGCCTTGACCGAACGGGGCATCCCGCTCTGCGTTGCCGCCTCCTCCAACATGGTCTCGGTGGCGGAGCACACGCTCTATTTCATCCTCGCGCTTGCGAAGAAAAGCGTCGAATTCGATCACGCCACCCGGAATGACAATTTCTGGATCAAGCGCCAGATGGGCGCCCAGGACATCGCCGAGAAGTCCCTGCTGATCGTCGGTTTCGGACGCATCGGCACGCGCGTCGCGAAGCGCGCTCTCGCCTTCGACATGAAGGTCTCGGTGCTCGATCCCTATATCGAGGACGACACGATCAAGGCGGCGGGGTGCACGCCGGTCTCCAATCTGGACGCAGTGCTGCCGCAGATGGATTTCGTCTCCCTGCACTGTCCGAAGAGCGCCGAGACCGTGAACTTGATCGGAAAGGCCCAGCTCGCGGCTATGAAGCCGACGGCGCACCTGATCAACACCGCGCGCGGAGGGATGATCGACGAGGCCGCGCTCTACGACGCCCTCACCTCCGGCGACATCGCCGGAGCGGGTATCGACGTCTTCGCGGTCGAGCCGCCGAAGCCGGAGCATCCGCTGTTCCAGCTCGACAATATCATGGTCAGCCCACACAGCGCCGGGGTGACGGAACAGTCGATCCTGCGCATGGCCTACCAGACGGCGGAGAACGTGCTGAACGTGCTCGACGGCAAACCGGACCCGAACGTCGCCATCAACAAAGAAGTGCTCTGAAGGGAAGGATGCCACATGAAAACGAGACTGAAAGACTGCCTCGCGAGCGGAAAGGGCGTGATCAACGGCTGGCTCTCCATCCCCAACACCTTCACCGCCGAGATTATGGCGGCGCAGGATTTCGATTCCATCACGATTGACCTGCAACACGGGCTGGTCGACTACCAGGCCGCGCTTTCCATGCTGCAGGCGATGAGTGCCTCCGATGCGACACCCGTCGTGCGGCCGCCATGGCTCGAGCCGGGCATCATCATGAAGCTGCTCGATGCCGGCGCGCTCGGCGTCATCTGCCCGATGGTGAACAACCGTGCCGATGCGGAGCAACTGGTCGGCATGTGCAGATACGTGCCCGACGGCTTCCGTTCCTCCGGTCCGACCCGCGCCGGCATGGTCTACGGCGCGGACTATCACAACCGGGCCAACGAGACGGTCATCACCTTCGCCATGATCGAGACCGAGGAAGCACTCGCCAAGGTGGACGAGATCGCGGAGACGCCCGGCCTGACCGGCCTCTATATCGGCCCGAGCGACCTTTCGATCTCCCTCGGCCACCCGCCGGGGCTCGACCGCACCGAGCCGGAAATGCTGGAAGCGATCGAGAAAATTCGACGCGCCGCCAAGGGCGCCGGGATCAAGGCCGGCATTCATTGCCTCGAGACCGACTACGCCAAGCAGATGCTGACCCAGGGCTTCGACCTGGTGACGCTGGCCAACGACGTCCGGCTGCTCTCCGCCGCTGCCGGCGGCGCGGTCAAGGCCATGCGCGGCTGATGGGTACAACATCCGAGGTCCGGATCGCCCCGGACGTGATGATCGGGCTGACACGCGCGATGTTCGCGCGCGCAGGCTGTTCGGAGAAGGAAGCGCGCGACATTGCCGAACGGCTGACCGGGGCCAACCTCCGCGGCCATGACAGCCACGGCGTGATCCGCGTTCCCCGCTATCTCGAATGGATCGAGAGCGGACGTCAGAAGATCAACCAGACCATCGATATCGTCATGGAGAACGATGTGATGGCAGTGGTCGACGGAAAATACGGCTTTGGCCAGAGCGTCGGCGAGCAGACCGTCGATCTCGGGCTGAAGAAGGTGAAAGCGCAGGGTCTCGCGCTGACAGCGCTGCGCAATGCCGGTCATCTCGGGCGGATAGGCGACTGGGCGGAGCGCGCAGCCGCGGCGGGCATCGCCTCCATGCACATGGTCAATGTCCGCGGCTCTCTGCTGGTCGCCCCGTTCGGCGGGCGCGAACGGCGCATGGGCACCTCCCCCTTCTGCATCGGTGTTCCGGTCGAGGGGGGCGACCCGGTGGTGCACGATTTCGCCACCTCCACCGTCGCCGAGGGCAAGGCGCTGGTCGCGCTCAAGGGCGGCAAGGCACTGCCCGAGGGTTCGCTGATCGACGCCGAGGGCAAGCTGACGAACGATCCCTGGCCGCTCTATGGCGACGTCCCGGCGGGCAAGGCCCCGGAGCCCTATGGCGGGCCCGGCGCGCTGACGCCGTTCGGCGGACACAAGGGCTCCGGCCTCAACTTCATGATGGAGATGATGGCGGGCGCCCTCACCGGCTCCGGCTGCGCCGGCGGCCCGGACGAGCCGGAACGGCGGCCTTTCTGCAACGGCATGCTCTCGGTCTTCATCGACCCGGCGCGGATGGACAGCGGCCATGCCATGGCCGACGAGATCCGCAGCTACATCGCCTTCGTGAAGAACACCCGCCCGGCGGACGGTATCCCGGAGGTGCTGGTGCCGGGCGAGAAGGAACGGATGACGCTGACCGAACGCAGCGCCGGCGGCCTGCCATTGGCGCCGGAGGTCTGGGAGGACATTCTCGCGGCGGCACGTAAACTCGGGTTTACAGACAGCGAGCTGCACGATCTGACCGTCGCCTAGCGCGGTCTAAATCGTGGACGCGCCCACCCTGTTTCTTTTTTTTTAAAACCGCGATCCGGTGCAACCATTGCGATCCATGCTCTAGTTGGTAAGCTTAAGACACAACTTAGGCGCGGAAAATCATGCCTGATTCCGGTGCGACATCGACCAGTTCCGTAGATCGGGCCTATCACAGGCCGATCCCCGTCAGGGTCACCAAGGCCGGGCTGCAGCGCGATACCCTTGCATTCGTGCGCAAGCAGAGGCTGGAGGCCGGCTTCGCGATCGAGCCGCTGGTCAATCGTCTCGGCGGCCGCATCAAGTACGGCGAGCTCTACGGACCGTCGCAGTCCAGCGAGTCCCTGCGCGTGCACGGTATCGAAGATTTCACCATCTATGTGGCGACGAACACCTCGCCCGTGCGTGACCGCTTCACGATCGCCCGCGAACTCGCGCATTACCTGCTGCACTATCCGATGGTGCTGGATGCGCACGGAGAGGATTCGGGCATGTTCGCCACGCGTTCTGTAAAACGGCACGAAACCGATCAGGTACGGGCCGACTGGGAGTCCACCTGGTTTGCGAATGCCCTGCTCATGCCCGAACCGGACTTCAAAGAGCAATGGGATGTCGCGGAGCGCAATCTCTACCGCCTTGCGTCCTATTTTGCTGTTCCGAAATCCGCGGTCGAGGTCCGGGCCAATTCGCTCAAGCTGGCGGCAGCCTGAAAATGTACGGCATGGAACAGGCACCCGATTACAGGCTGAGGCTGTTTCTCAGCATAGATTTAGCCGGATCAACCGCCTTCAAGGCCGGCGCCGGGCGCGAGCCGGAACACGGCGCCGACGAGCCGAGATGGCTGACTCTCACAAAGAAGTTCTACAATTCCGTCCCAGGATTCCTCGAAAAACATGTCCGGCGCCATCTGGTGGCTGCCGAGCACACTCCCCGCTTCACTCCCGCTGTTTGGAAGACCTACGGGGACGAGCTGATTTTCGTGTCGAGGATCGAATCCGTGAAGGAAGCGTCCCTCTATGTGCGCGCATTTCTCGACAGTCTCTACACTTACCGGGATACCCTGCGCGACATTCCGCTGGACGTGAAAGGCTGCGCCTGGGTCGCCGCATTTCCGGCCATCAATACGACGTTCAAACTCAGTGCGCTTCCGAGTAACGAGCTGGATAACTCCCTGCTGACCCGGGAGGACTATGAAATCAGTGCGGACGCCCGGCCGTTCGAGCACGATTTTGTCGGTCCGGGCATCGATTGCGGCTTTCGTTTGTCCAAGTTCGCGACAACGACCTTCATGCCGATTTCGATCGATCTCGCGGCCCTGCTTTCGTCGCCCGAGTCCGGTTTCCCGCACGCCCTGCGCTACAATGGCCGGGAAGTCATCAAGGGTGTGCTGAACGATCTTCCATACCCGGTGTTCGGCATCGACACCCAGCATAACGAGGCGAAGCGGCGGGTAAACGAGCGCGAGGAAAACCTGCTTGGCCGCACTCAGCCCAAAGCCTCCCAGATCAACGACTTTGTACGGGAGTTCATGGAAGACGAGGCGATCGAGTTTCCCTACTTCGCGGACGACCCGAAGCTGGACAAAGAGCCTTTGTCACTCGCGAAGTACAGGGCGAGCCAGATGCGCATCATCGAAGAGACCGCGATGGAGGATTCAGCGAGCCGGGAGAGTGAATTTGTCGACGAAACGGAGCGTGATCTCGCCGACGAGATGCCTCCTCGCGTGAAACAATTGCTCGGAATCGCCGAACCCGCTCTGGCCGGCTAGAACGCGTCGACACCCATCATTTCGCAAACGACCTTGCGAGCGACCTTGCTGTGCATGCCGCGCCTCATCGTCCCGGCCCGTATCTCTTCTCGAGCTCATAATACCAATCGAAGCCCACGGTCTCGTAGAGCTCCTCGAAAGCCATCAGCCGGTCCGATCCCGGGTGCGCGCCGCCGGCAATCAGGGCGAGCGCGTCGCGCATGGCCCGGATCGAGACGTTGAGAAGGGTCACGCCGAAAAGCAGGCAGTCGTAGCCGATCTCCTCGGCCTCGACCGGAGTCAGTAACGGACGGCCTTCCCGCTCGAGCTGAGCCAGCAATTTCGGCGCCGGGACGCGGCGGCAGAGTTGCTCCATCTCGCTCCGCTCCTGAGGGCCTTCGAAATAGACGATGTCGGCCCCCATGTCGGCGAAGGCCTCGCAACGCCAGAGCGCCTCGTCCAGCCCGTCCGCGACGCGGCTGTCGGTGCGGGCGAGGATCAGGATGTCGCCGCCCTCCGCGCGGATCTCGTCCCGCATATCGAGCGCGGCCCGCAGCCGGATGGTCGCTTCGTCGCGCGAGACCACCTCGACACCCTTGGCGAAGCCGCAGCGTTTCGGGAAGACTTGGTCCTCCAGCATCACGCAGGCGATCCCCGCATCGGCGAAGCCCCTCACCGTGCGGCGGACATTGACCGGATTGCCAAAGCCGGTATCCGCGTCGCCAATCAGCGGCAGCGAGACGGCTCCGGCGATGTCCCGCGCCTGGTCGAGGATTTCCTTGTAGGAGAGCAAACCCGCATCCGGCAGGCCGATCTGCGTCGCGCTGACGGCGTAGCCGCTGACATAGGCCGCCTCGAAGCCCGCTTTTTCGACCAGCTTCGCGCTCATCGCATCGAAACAGCCCGGGATCGTCAGAATCCGCTCCCCGGCCAGCCGTTCCCGCAGCGCCTTCGCCTGCTTCATCCGTCCCTCCCCCTGGTTCTCTCTTGGGTGAGACGATAACGCCGGTCCAGAAACGGAAAAAGGCCCCTCGGGAGGGGCCTCTTCGCTACACGTATCCGTGCCGGTCTCAGAAAGCGTCTTTGACTTTCAGAACCTGGCGGCCGCGATACATGCCGGTCTTCAGATCGATGTGGTGCGGACGGTGCAGCTCACCGGTATCCGGGCTTTCCACATACGCATCGGACTTCACCCGGTCGTGCGCACGACGCATGCCACGCTTGGACGGGGTCGTTTTCCTCTTAGGAACAGCCATCGTTCTATCCTCGTTTCGTCGGCATAGTTGCACCGACGGTGCAATCTCAGGGGCGCTGTATTAGTGGGTTTCGGGCACGGTTGCAAGGGAAAATCCCCTGTAAATCCGTGCGGCAGGCATGTGCCTATTCGAACTCCATGATCTGCTGGTCGACAGCGAGGCTGGCCCCGGCGGCGGCATGGATCTTCGAGACCGTGCCGTCCTTCACGGCGCGAAGCACGTTCTCCATCTTCATCGCCTCGACCACGGCCAGTTCCTGGCCCGCCTTGACCGGCTCGCCCTCGGAAACCGCGAGCGAGACCAGCAGGCCCGGCATCGGCGAGAGCAGGAATTTGGAGAGGTCGGCCGCCTCCTTCTTCGGCATGCGGTCGAGCAGTTCCGAGGCCTTGCGGCTGATCACCATGAACTGGCGCTGCGCCCCTGCGATCGAAGTGTGATAGTCGATTCCCCGCCGCTCCATCTGCACCGGGAACGGCTTGCCGTTTACGGTGCCGCCGAAGACCGGCTCGCCGGCGCGCAGCGCACCGCGCACCGCGTATGTGCTGCCGTCGATACTCACGTCGTAGCCGCCATCCACCAGCGTCGCTTCGGCATCCTCCGCCGCGTCGTCGTGGCGGACCTTCCAGGCGCTCTGCGGCGGGTGGCGGTCGCCGACCGGGGTCTGGCCGGAGATCATCCGGTTGCGCTCGGCATTGGCGCATTCCGCCGCCACCGCGACGGCACGCATAGCGTTCTCGGTCTCTTTCGAAACCGGCGCGCCCTCGAAGCCGTCCGGATATTCCTCGGCAATGAAATTGGTCGTCAGCCGACCGTCGCGGAAACGCTCATGCGCCATCATCGCGGCGAGGAAATCGACATTGTGGCCGACGCCGCGGATATGGAAGCGGTCGAGCGCCTCTGCCATCCGGTCGATCGCCTCTATCCGGTCCGTACCGTAGGTGCAGAGCTTGGCGACCATCGGGTCGTAGAACATGGAGATCTCGGCGCCCTCATAGACGCCGGTATCGCAGCGCACGCTGTCGCTCTCCGCCGGCGGACTGTAGCGCACGAGACGCCCCGTCGAGGGCAGAAAGCCGCGATAGGGATCCTCGGCATAGATCCGCGACTCCATCGCCCAGCCGGTCAACTTGATGTCCTTCTGGGTAAAGGGCAGCTTCTCGCCCGCGGCGGAGCGGATCATGATCTCGACCAGATCGAGGCCGGTCACCAGCTCGGTCACCGGATGCTCCACCTGCAGGCGGGTGTTCATCTCGAGGAAGTAGAAGTTCCGCTTCGCATCGACGATGAACTCGACCGTGCCGGCGGAGGAATAGTCCACCGCCTTGGCGAGCGCGACGGCCTGCGCGCCCATCTCGGCGCGGGTCTTCTCGTCGAGGAACGGGCTCGGCGCCTCCTCGATCACCTTCTGGTGGCGGCGCTGGATCGAGCATTCGCGCTCGCCCAGATGCACGACATTGCCGTGCTTGTCGGCGATCACCTGGATCTCGATATGGCGCGGCTCCTCGATGAACTTCTCGATGAAGACGCGTTCGTCGCCGAAGCTGGACCGGGCCTCGTTCACCGCCGAGCGGAAGCCGCTGGCGACCTCCTCCGCGGTATGGGCGATGCGCATGCCCTTGCCGCCGCCGCCGGCCGACGCCTTGATCATCACCGGAAAGCCGATATCGGCGGCAACCTTCGCCGCTTCGGTCTCGTCGGCGAGGATGCCGAGATAGCCCGGCACCGTATTCACCTTGGCGTCGTGCGCGAGCTTCTTCGACTCGATCTTGTCGCCCATCGCGCCGATGGCCTTCACGCCGGGGCCGATGAAGGCGACGCCTTCCTTCTCCAACGCCTTGGCGAAAGTCGCGTTCTCGGAAAGGAAGCCGTAGCCAGGATGCACCGCCTCTGCGCCGGTCTGCCGGATCGCATCCATGATCTTGTCGATCACGAGATAGGATTCGGCAGACGGCGCGGGGCCGATATGCACCGCCTCGTCGGCCATCTGGACATGGAGGGCGTCGGCGTCCGCATCGGAATAGACGGCAACGGTTTGGATGCCCATGCGCTTGGCGGTGCGCATCACGCGGCAGGCGATCTCGCCGCGGTTGGCGATGAGGATTTTCTTGAACATGGAATGGAAGTTAGCCGCTCGCCCGGGAGGCGGCAATAGCGCTTGGAGCGGGATCTGACGGAGATCAGATCAGGAAATTGATATAGGAGCCGGGAGGCGCGTCGGGATCGATATTGTCGTTGGCGAGCAGCGTCATCAGTCGCGCGATCTGACGGTCGATATCGGCATCGGTCGTCGCCGTGCGCAGCCGGAACCCACGCGCGGGAGCACTCGGAGCAAGCTGCGGCGTTTCTTCCGCCGGAGCGACCCGCGCCGGGCGGCGCACCGCCGGACGTTGCACGCGGCCGCGGATGTCTCCAACGCCGCCGCTACCCGGTCTGCTCGGTGGAAGTGCCATGTCCGATCCCTCGGTTCGCCATCGATCCGATACAACTATACCTGAGCGGGAATCGCCGGGAAAGCGTCAGGCTTTCGGGCCGCCCAGCACGCCTTCCAGCGCATCCATCGCCGCTTTCAGCCGTTCCGGCGCCGACGCATAGCAGAGCCGGAGATAGCCCTCGCCCGCCGGTCCGAAGGCAGCGCCCGGCGCGAGGCCGACATTGCACTTGTCGATGATCTCCTTGCAGGCGGCGATCGAGTCGCCCATGCCGTCAACCGCGAAGAAGGCGTAGAAGGCCGCCTTCGGGCGCGCCGCGCTGATCCGCGGCCAGGCTTCCAGCCGGTCGAAGACGATATCCCGCCCCGCGAGGCAGCGCTCGCGAAGCTGCTTGATGACCTCGTCGCCCTCGCGCATGGCGGTGATGGCGCCGCGATGCAGGAATTGCGGCACGCCGGAGGTGGTGATCTGCACCAGCTTGGCGACGGTCGGACCGAGCGCGGCCGGATGGGTCAGCCAGCCCAGCCGCCAGCCGGTCATCATCCAGGACTTGGAGAAGGAATTGATCACGAAGAGCCGGTCGTCCGGCTCCGCGATCTGCAGCATGGAGGGGGCGACGTCGCGGTCGAAGACAAGCTGGTGGTAAACCTCGTCCGAGATCACCCAGATGCCGCGCTCACGGGCGAAATCAAGCAGTTGCTGCTGTTGCTCGCGCTCCATCAGCCAGCCGGTCGGGTTGCCCGGGGAATTGACGAAAATCGCCTTGGTCTTGTCGGTGACGGCGGCGTAGAGCTCCTCCATGTCGAGGTGCCAGTCGTCTTCTTCCAGGCGGATAGAGACATGCACACTCTTGCCGCCATTGATCTCCACCGTCGAGTAGATGTTCGGCCAGATCGGGCCGATCACCACCACCTCGTCGCCGGGCTCCAGGATGATCTGCATGGCGAGCGCGAGCGAGGACATGCCGCCCGTCGTCAGGCTCACCCGGTCGGTATCGACCGCGAGATCGCCTTCGAGCTCGAAGGTCCGGTTCATGTAGGACGCGATTTCCTTGCGGAGATCGTGAATGCCGCGCTGGTCGGTATAGAAGGTCTCGCCGCGCCGCATTGCGTCCGCCGCCGCGTCGGTGATGAAGGCCGGGGTCGGCAGGTCTCCCTCGCCAAACCAGAGCGGAATCAGGCCCTGCCGGTCCCAGCCATGCAGCGCCACTTCGACGATCGGGGTTTCCTCGAGGCCTTCGACAAAGGGGTTCATCGGGCCGAAATCGGGCGCGGCATTCATCAGCATCACTCAATCCTGCAAACGGGAGTCCGGCAGCGCAAAGCGCGGCATCGGGGAACTTTATCCCTTTGCCCCCGCCTCACAACCCCATAAAACCGATGCCGTGCATTAGCGGGATTTAACCGGAGACGGCGCGTGCAATGACCAGGATTTATCTGATCCGCCACGGAGAGACGATCTGGAACCGGGAAGGACGGCTGCAGGGTCAGCTCGACTCGCCCCTGACGCTGCATGGCATCCGGCAGGCGGAGGCGAACGGGCGCAAATTCGCTGAGATCTCGGCCCGCGAAAGCCTCTCGCTGCATGCCAGCCCGCTCGGCCGCACCCGTCAGACCGCCGCCATCATCTGCGAGCTTTCGGGCCTCCCTTACGAGGAGATCCGCTTCGATGCCCGGCTGAAGGAAATCACCCTCGGCGAGCATGACGGCTATCGCGGCTGGGAGCGGCTCGACCGCGACTTCCCCGAACTGGCGGCACAGCGCAGGGCCGATCCCTGGCATTTCCAGCATCCGGGCGGGGAAAGCACCGAAATGGTCCGCAGAAGGCTGGCGCCCTTTCTCGGCGAGTTGCAGGAAAAAGGCGGCGCGCACCTGATCGTCGCGCATGGCGTGGTCAACAAGGTGCTGCGCGGGATCTATCTCGGTCTCTCGGAAGAGGAATGTTTCGCGCTCGACCGGCGGCAGGACGGCTTCCACCTGCTGGAGGACGGCGCCGAGCGCTTCGTCGCCACAGAGCCGGCGCCGGACTGAACAACGGGCTTGCCTCCGCTCCCGGCGGAGGACATGCTGAACGCTTCTGGCGGGCACCGTCCCGGCTTTTCAAATCCGACGCGAGAGGCATCGCCCGGCACCGTCCGCGGCCCTGCCCCCGATCGTCCGAGCCGAGGTTCCCCAATGAGTGACCAAACCCGTCCCGATATCGGTTTCGGCCGTATCGCAACCACCCTGCCAGTCAAGGATATCGAACGCGCCCGGCGCTTCTATGTCGACATGCTGGGTTTCACCAAGACCTTCGAGAACGGCACACCTGTCGGCTTCATGATCCTGAAGCAGGGCCCGGCCGAGCTGCATCTGACGCTGCAGCCGAACCACAAGCCTGCGCCCTTCAACGTGGCGCACATGATGGTGCGGGACGTCGATGCGTTCCACGCCCGCTGCAAGCGCGAGGGCCTCCGCATTGTCAAGGGATTGCAGGACAAGGAATACGGTCTCCGTGCCTTCGTGTTCGAGGATCCCGAAGGCAACCGCATCGACGTCGGCGCGGCGCTCTAGGCGCAGGCGCGGCCGGTCATTCCTCCGCAGGAATGGCCGGCAGGCGGCGAATCGTGCGGATCGGGATGTCCATGTCCTTGGTCCGGTCCATGAAATCCGTCAGCGCCTCATAGGCGACCGCCATGTGGTGGCCGTTGGCATGCAGCAGGATGCCCGGCTCCGCTAGGAACATCACGTGGCCCGCGGTGAAGAGCAGGTCGCCCGGCATCGCGGCGTCGAGACCACCCTCGACCACCTCGCCGACCGTCGCTTCCTGCATGTCGCTGTCGCGCGGCGCGGTGATCCCGGCGCGGGCGAGCGCGAGCTGCACCAGCGCCGAGCAGTCGAGCCCGAAGCTGGAGCGCCCGCCCCAGCCGTAGGGCGCTCCCATGAAGAGCTCCGCGGTCGAGAGATAGTCCGGTTCGACCTCGGAAAGTCCGCAGAGATGCGGCGTGTAGATCCAGCCGCCGGCCTCGCCGTAATCGATCCGGGAATATTTGCCGTTTTCGTCCGTCACGCGCACACGCGTCGAGAGATGCAGCATGTCGAGCGGGATGCTCTTCAGGTCCGGCTCCGGAAAGACATAGGAGCGGAGCGCCTGGATCTCGTTGCTGTAGGGCGCGTCCGTGTCGGGACCGAGCCCCTCCTCGCGGACATAGCCGACATAGCCGTCGGTCTGGTTCTGCCCCCAGGCCCAGCCGCCCTTGTGCTCGTAAACGATGAAACGTTCGTTGAAGAGCAGCTCTGTCGATTGCCGTGCAGCCGCCTCCGGCGTCTCACGGACGGAAAGCGCCCCCGAGATCACCCGGAAAGCTTCCCCGGCGACATAGTTCGGAGACTCGATCTCCGCTTCGAGGAAGTCGGCGCAGATATCGTCGCGGGCGGGTGTCAGGCGGGGATCGAAAGGATCGATTTTCACGCCATCAGATCCTTGATCGCGCGGTCGAGGCCGTCGAGGGTGAGCGGGAACATGCGGTCCTCCATCAGGTCGCGGATCATCCCGACCGATTGCGTGTAATGCCAGTATTTCTCGGGCGTCGGGTTGAGCCAGGCGGCGCGCCGGAAATGCCCGGTCAGGCGCTGCATCCAGACCCCGCCCGCCTCCTGGTTCATGTGCTCGACGCTGCCGCCCGGCATGGCGATCTCGTAGGGGCTCATGGAGGCGTCGCCGACGAAAATCGCCTTGTACTCGGGCCCGTAGGTATGCAGCACGTCCCAGGTCTGGGTCGCGTCCACGTGGCGCCGCCAGTTGTCCTTCCAGAGCTTCTCGTAGGGACAATTGTGGAAGTAGAAATATTCGAGATGCTTAAACTCGGCCCGGGCGGCGGAGAACAGCTCCTCCATCACCTTGGTATAGGGATCCATCGAGCCGCCGACATCGAGGAACAGCAGTACGTTCACCGTGTTGTGGCGTTCCGGGCGCATCTTCAGGTCGAGATAGCCGCCGTTGCGCGCTGTCGAGCGGATCGTGTCGCCCATGTCGAGCTCGGTGGCAGCGCCCGAGCGGGCAAAGCGGCGCAGCTTGCGGAGCGCCATCTTGATGTTCCGCGTGCCGATCTCGACGCTGTCATCGAGATTGCGGAACTCGCGCTTGTCCCAGACCTTCACCGCGCGGTTGTTGCGGTTGCCGTCCTGGCCGATGCGCACGCCTTCCGGATTGTAGCCGTAGGCACCGAAAGGGCTGCGGCCGGCCGTCCCAATCCACTTGTTGCCGCCCTGGTGGCGCTTCTCCTGCTCCTCCATGCGCTGCTTCAGGGTCTCCATGAGCTTGTCCCAACCGCCCATGGCCTCGATTTCGGCCTTTTCCTCCTCGGTCAGGTTTAGCTCCGCCATCCGGCGCAGCCATTCCTCCGGGATCTCCTTGCCGAAAAGGTCGTTGAGGTATTCCAGCCCCTTGAAGACATGGCCGAAGACCTGGTCGAAGCGGTCGAGATGGCGCTCGTCCTTCACCAGCGTGGCGCGGGAGAGATAGTAGAAATCCGTGACCGCGTAATTGCCGAGCCCGGCCTGAACGGCCTCGAGCAGCGTCAGGTACTCCTTGACGGAGACCGGCACGTCGGCGCGCTTCAGCTTGTAGAAGAAATTCGAGAACATGGGCAAGAGTTGTCACAGGCGCGGCGGAACCGGTCAAGCGGGAACGGCGGCCGAAGGCGCTTCACCTTTCCCCCTTCCCCCGCGTCTCCATGTCAGCTCCATGCTCCTGCGGGACCGAAATGACCGATGATATGCCGCCCGCCCCCACGGCGGACCATTTCCCCCTGAAGGATCTCAAGACGGGCGCGCCGGACAAGCGCGGCCGCATGGTGACCGACGTCCTCTGGGCCGTACGCGACTTCAAGATCTACAAGACCGACAAGGGTATCAGCCCGCAATTCTCCGACACGCCGGACGAGGCCTGCAAGCAGCGCCAAGCCTATATGTCGCTCGGCCCGGAACTTGCCGAGCTCGGACAGCAGATCGACCTGCTGAAGAATGGCTGGGCCCGCTGGATAACATGGATCTGGCGCCGGCTCGGCGCGCGCGACGACCCGCAGCTCGCCTATTGTGAGCGGGAAACCGCACGCGGTATCGCCCAGGCCCTCGACGGCGATCCCGACGCCGGACGGCAGACGCTCGCCGAGCTCAGCCGGCGTATCTCAAAGCGTCTCGGCAATATGTTGCGCGTGCTCTATTTCACCATCTGCGCCATTGCGGCGTTCGAGATCACCATCGGACTGGCGATCTATACGAGCCGGCTGGAAGCACCGGAGACCGCGACCGTACTCGGCCTCAATATCTTCCAGCTGTCGGTCGCGGCGGTGATGGGATGCCTCGGCGCGCTGCTCTCGACCGCGATCGGGCTGCGCAACCTCGCCATCGATCCCGCCGCCACACTGACCATGAACATCACCTATGCGGTTCAGCGCATGCTGGTCGGCACTCTCGGCGCGATGGTCCTGCATATCACGCTGAAGTCGGGCATCGCCGGCGCCCTGCTCGGGACTGCGGCCAGCAACAGCGGCGGAGAGGACATGATCTACAAACTCTCCTTCGTCAGCTTGCTCGCGGGCTTCAGCGAGCGGCTGGTGCCGAACCTGCTGGAAAAGAGCGCGGAGAAGTACGGCGACGCTTCAGACGCGACAAAGCCCGCGCCTAGTTCAGCGCCGCCTGCAACGCCCGCTGCTGCGCCATGAGCTCGGTCGCCAGTTCGCGTCCGCCATTTTCGGAGCAATCGTAATTGGTAAAGCTGGCGCCAGCCTTCGCTTTCTCCATCGCGGCACGGATCGCAGCCCATTCAACCGGCCCGGCACCCGCCTTCTCGGCGAGCTCCTTCGCCTGACGAACGAAAAACTCCGCTTCCTCCTTCGGGCCGCCGCAGAACGGGACCGAGGCCTCGATACGCCCGGCGGCCGCGCCATAGGCGGCGATCGCCTCCTGCAACTTCTTGTCCGCCGCATCGGCCGGCGAAACCATGCCAGTCCCAATCGCGAAGGCCAAGAACAAGGCCGTCTTCCTGATCATCCCCGTCCCTCCCGGCGGGCGATGAAGGCCAGCCGTTCGAACATGTGCACATCCTGCTCGTTTTTTAGCAAAGCGCCATAAAGCGGCGGAATGATGTCCTTCTTGTCCTTGGAGCGCAGCGCTTCCGGCGGGATGTCCTCGACCACCAGCAGCTTGATCCAGTCGAGCAGTTCCGAGGTCGAGGGCTTCTTCTTCAGGCCCGGCACCTCGCGCACCTCGTAGAACGATGTCAGCGCTTCGCGCAGCAGGTTCTTCTTCAGGTCGGGGAAATGCACCTCGACGATTTCCGCCATCACGTCCGGCTCCGGGAAGCGGATATAGTGGAAGAAACAGCGTCGCAGGAAAGCGTCGGGCAGTTCCTTCTCGTTGTTCGAGGTGATGATGACGACCGGGCGCTGCGTCGCCTTCACCGTCTGCTGCGTCTCGTAGACAAAGAATTCCATGCGGTCGAGTTCGAGCAGCAGGTCGTTCGGAAATTCGATATCGGCCTTGTCGATCTCGTCGATCAGCAGGATCGACTGGGTATCGGCTTCGAAAGCCTCCCAGAGCTTGCCGCGCACGATGTAGTTCGAAATGTCGTGCACTTTCTCGTCGCCGAGCTGGCTGTCGCGGAGGCGCGAAACCGCATCATACTCGTAGAGTCCCTGCTGCGCCTTGGTGGTCGATTTGACGTGCCATTCGATCAGCGGCATTCCGAGTGCTTTCGCCACTTCGTGCGCCAGAACGGTTTTCCCTGTTCCGGGCTCGCCTTTCACCAGGAGCGGGCGCTGCAGGGTAATCGCGGCGTTCACCGCGACCTTCAGATCCTCGGTCGCGACATAATCGTCCGTTCCCGAAAAGCGTGCACTATCGCTCATCAATACCCCTCAAGCCGATGATCCCGCCGCATGTCCGAGAATATCGGCGGGCAGAGAAAGAGGCGCCCGATCGAGGCGCCTCCATGTCAGGTTACGGCGATCCGACTGCGGCTGTCGATGCCGGAGCCGATCGCTCAGGAGAGCGTCTCGGCGAGCGCCGCTTCGATGGCCGCAATCGCCGCCGGCCCCGCCGTGGCGTCCGGGCCGCCCGCTTGCGCCATGTCCGGACGGCCGCCGCCGCCCTTGCCGCCGAGTGCCTCCGAGCCGGCGCGGACCAGATCGACCGCGCTGACCTTATCGGTCAGGTCCTCGGTCACGCCGACGACGAGCGAGGCCTTGCCATCGTCGGAAGAGATCACGGCGGCAACGCCGGAGCCGATCTGCTGCTTCAGCCCGTCCGCGACGCCCTTCAGCTCGCGCGCGGGGATACCCTCGAGCACGCGGCCGGCGAAGCTGACGCCCGCGATCTCCTTGGCCTCGGACGTTCCCCCGCCGCCGCCCTCGGCAAGTTTGCGGCGCAGGTCCTGGACCTCGCGTTCAAGCTTCCGGCGTTCCTCGATCAGCGCCTCGACACGTTCCGGGAGCTGTTCGACGGTGACCTTCGCCGCCGCCGCCGCAGTTGTGAGCAAGCCTTCACGGGAATCGACATATTCCAGCGCACCCGCACCGGTCACCGCCTCGATCCGGCGCACGCCGGCCGCGACGGCGCTCTCGGAGACGATATGCAGCAAGCCGATATCGCCTGTGCGGTTCACGTGGGTGCCGCCACAGAGCTCGACCGAATAAATGTCTTTCGACGGATCGTCGGACGGACCGCCCATCGCGACCACGCGGACTTCGTCGCCGTACTTTTCCCCAAATAGGGCCATGGCGCCGTGCTTGATCGCGCTTTCCGGGTCCATGAGCGTGGTCGTGACCGGGCTGTTGCCGCGGATATGCTCGTTCACCTCGGCTTCGACCGCCTTCAACTCCATGTGGCTCATCGCCTTCGGGTGGCTGAAATCGAAGCGCAGCCGGCCCGGCGCGACGAGCGAGCCCTTTTGGGTCACGTGCTTGCCGAGATGACGGCGCAGCGCCTCGTGCAGCAGGTGGGTCGCCGAATGGTTCGAGCGCGCCCGGCCGCGGCGCGCGCCATCGACCGACAACTCGACCGCATCGCCGACCTCGATCACACCGTCTTCGATCTTTGCCATATGGACCCACAGGTCGCCGACCTTCTTTTGGGTATCGGAAACCGCGATTTCGGTGCCGCCGAGGGTCCGCGCACTGCCGGCATCGCCGACCTGACCGCCGGACTCGCCATAGAACGGGGTTTGATTGACGATCAGGGCGAATTCGGTCGGGCCCTCGACCTTGTTCACCGGCTTGCCGTCGACCACGAGGGCCTCGATCTGTCCTTCCGCCTGCTCTGTATCGTAGCCGAGGAACTCGGTCGCGCCGCAACGCTCGCGCAGCTCGAACCAGACCGTGTCGGTCGCCGCCTCGCCGGAGCCGGACCAGGCCGCGCGGGCCGCCGCGCGCTGGCGTTCCATCGCCGCCTCGAACCCGTCCGTGTCGACCGCACGGCCCTGGCCGCGCAGGATGTCCTGCGTCAGGTCGAGCGGGAAGCCGTAGGTATCGTAGAGCTTGAAGGCGACCTCGCCGGAGAGCGTCTGGCCCTCGCCGAGCTTGCCGGTCTCCTCCTCGAGATGCTTCAGGCCACGGCCGAGGGTCTCCTTGAAGCGGGTCTCTTCCAGCTTCAGGGTTTCCTTGATCAGGCTCTCGGCGCGTCCGAGTTCCGGGAAGGCTTCGCCCATCTCCTTCACCAGCGTCGGCACCAGTTTCCAGACCAGCGGGTCCTGGCACCCCATGATGTGGGCATGCCGCATGGCGCGACGCATGATCCGGCGCAGCACGTAGCCGCGACCCTCGTTCGAGGGCAGCACGCCGTCGGCGATGAGGAAGCTGGAGGCGCGCAGATGGTCGGCGACCACCCGGTTTGAGACCTTGTAAGGCCCGTCCGGATCGACATTCGCCTCGTGCGCGGTCGCCTCGATCAGGGCGCGCATCAGGTCGATATCGTAATTGTCGTGCTTGCCCTGCAGCACCGCAGCGATGCGCTCCAGCCCCATGCCGGTATCGATCGAGGGGCGCGGCAGGTTGACCCGCTCGTCCTTCGAGATCTGCTCGAACTGCATGAAGACGAGGTTCCAGATCTCGATGAATCGGTCGCCATCCTCGTCCGGACTGCCCGGAGGGCCGCCGGGGATCCCTGGTCCGTGATCGAAGAAGATCTCGGAGCACGGGCCGCAGGGACCGGTATCGCCCATGGCCCAGAAGTTGTCCGAGGTCGCGATACGGATGATGCGCTCGTCCGGCAGCCCCGCGATCTTGCGCCAGAGGCCGGCCGCCTCTTCGTCCTCGTGATAGACCGTCACCAGCAGCTTGTCTTCCGGCAGACCGTAGCGCTTGGTGATCAGGGTCCAGGCATGCTCGATCGCCTGTTCCTTGAAATAATCGCCGAAGGAAAAGTTCCCCAGCATCTCGAAGAAGGTGTGGTGGCGGGCGGTATAGCCGACATTCTCGAGGTCGTTGTGCTTGCCCCCGGCGCGCACGCATTTCTGCGAGGTCGCGGCGCGCTTGTAGTCGCGATGCTCTTGTCCGGTGAAGACGTTCTTGAACTGCACCATGCCGGCATTGGTGAAGAGCAGGGTCGGGTCGTTGCGAGGCACCAGCGGGCTGGAGGCGACCTCCTCATGTCCGTTCTCGACGAAATAATCGAGGAAAGTACGGCGGATATCGTTCGCGGTCTGCATCTCGTCCCTCCGGGCCGGCGCCGTCTTGGTCTCGGTCTGCGCCCGGCCGTGCCTTTTCGTGCCGCACATCGCGGCAAACGGGCTCCGCTTTTACTGAAGATGCGCCCCCCTGTCCAGCGCGCGGGCCTTGGAAATCCGCCGCTTTCCGGAACGCGAAACCCCGCCGCTGGTTCCCGGCGGCGGGGTCTCTCACTCTCGGGGCAAATCCGGCCCGCCGAGGGGGGAACGGCGGCACCGGTCTCGCGGCAGGCCTCAGGCGTCGTCCTCGGCCTCAGGTCCCTGCATCATCGCCTCGGCGACGAGACCCGCATTCTGACGGATCTGCTTCTCGATCTCGCCGGCGACATCCTTGTTTTCCGCCAGGAATTTCTTGGCATTCTCGCGGCCCTGGCCGATGCGCTGACCGCCATAGGAGAACCAGGCGCCGGACTTCTCGACGATCCCGGCATTGACGCCGAGATCCAGGATCTCGCCGGTCTTGGAGATACCCTCGCCGTACATGATGTCGAACTCGACCACCCGGAACGGCGGCGCCAGTTTGTTCTTCACCACCTTGACCCGGGTCTGGTTGCCGACCACCTCATCTCGGTCCTTGATCGCACCGATGCGGCGGATATCCATGCGCACCGAGGCGTAGAACTTGAGCGCGTTACCGCCCGACGTGGTCTCCGGATTGCCGAACATCACGCCGATCTTCAAGCGGATCTGGTTGATGAAGATCACCATGCAGCGCGACTTGGAGATCGAGGAAGTCAATTTGCGCAGCGCCTGACTCATCAGCCGCGCCTGCAGGCCGACATGGCTGTCGCCCATCTCGCCCTCAAGCTCCGCCCGCGGCACCAGGGCGGCAACGGAATCGACCACCAGCACATCGATCGCGCCGGAGCGCACCAGCGTATCCGCGATTTCCAGCGCCTGCTCGCCCGCATCGGGCTGGGAAATCAGCAATTCGTCCAGATCGACACCGAGCTTGCGGGCATAGACCGGATCCAGCGCGTGCTCCGCGTCGATGAAAGCACAGGTCCCGCCGCTTTTCTGCGCCTCGGCGATGGCATGCAGCGCCAGCGTCGTCTTGCCGGAACTTTCCGGGCCGTAGATCTCCACGATCCGGCCTCGCGGAAGTCCGCCGATGCCGAGCCCGATATCAAGGCCGATCGATCCGGTGGATATCGCCTCCACCTCGATCGCCTGATCGCTCTGCCCGAGCTTCATGACAGAGCCCTTGCCGAACGCCTTCTCGATCTGGCCGAGGGCCGCCTCCAACGCCTTAGTCTTGTCCATGGGGTCCCGTTCGATGACTTTGAGTGCTAGTTCCGACATACCCGATCCTCCATATCTCACAGGGACGCCTACAATGGCAATCAGCCCCGCATCGCCGCCGCTATAAGCCCCATGGGCGGAACTGGACTGGTTTCCGAGAATGATTATGTACCAATTTTGTTCTCATCAACAAGAACATTTTCACTTTTTGTTCTCGTTATAAATCTAGGATTCTAATTGACAGCAAATACGACATCTTGGGATTTTGGAGAGAATCGGAGAGTTTGTTCTATTTGCGTTCTTTCCGGAAGGCGCGAATCACCTGCGGTCACTGCAGCGGGTGCAGCACATCCTTCACCGTCCCGGCGAGCTGTTTCAGACTGAACGGCTTCGGCAGGAAGTGGATATTGGTGTCCTCCTCGATCCGCTGCCGCAAAGCGTCCTCCGAGTAGCCGGAGATACAGATCACCCGCAGATCGGGCCGGTCCTCGCGCACCTTGCGCACGAGCGTCGGACCGTCCATGCCCGGCATTACGACATCGGTGATGAGGAGATCGATTTCCTCGCTCTTGTCGGAGAGCAACTGCAGAGCCGCCTCGCCATTGCGGGCCTCAATCACCTTGTATCCCTTGTTCCGAAGCGCACGGGCGCCGAACAGACGCACCGGGTCCTCATCCTCCACCAGCATGATCGTTTCCACACCGGTCAGGTCCTTGCGGGCGTTCGCCGCATCGAAGTTCGGGTCTCCCCCCTCGCTTCGGCTGACCTCACCTTCATAGGCGGGGAGGAATATGGAGAAGGTCGTACCCACGCCCACCGTACTGTAGACGGAGATGAAGCCGTTGATCTGTTTCACGATGCCATAAACAGTCGACAATCCGAGCCCGGTCCCCTGCCCGACCTCCTTGGTCGAGAAGAAGGGCTCGAAGATGCGGCCTATAATCTCGTCCTCGATCCCCGAGCCCGTATCCGACACGTCGAGACGGACGTAACGTCCGGAAGGCATCATATCGTCGCCTTGCCGCACCGGCATTTCCGTCACGAAATCAAAGGTTTTCATGGTGATCGTACCGCCGCTGGGACAGGCGTCACGGGCATTCACCACGAGATTGATGACCACCTGTTCGAGCTGACCCTGATCGACACGAATTGGCGCAAGCTCACGGCCGTGCGAGATCTCCAGCGTGATGTTCTCGCCGATCAGACGGCGCAGCAGATGCGAGAGATCCGCAAGGGTTTCCGTCACGTCGAGCACACGGGCGATCATCGTCTGCTGGCGCGAGAAGGCCAGCAGCTGGCGCACCAGATTTGCCGCCCGGTTGGCATTCTGTTTGACCTGCATCACATCCGAAAAGGACTGATCGCCCGGCCGATGCCGCGCCAGAAGCAGATCGCAATACCCGTTCATCGCGGTCAGCAGATTGTTGAAATCGTGTGCGACGCCTCCCGCCAGCTGGCCGACCGCCTGCATCTTCTGGGACTGCGCCACCTGTGCCTCAAGCTGCCGCCGGCGGCCAATATCAATCAGGTAGAGAGCGCAATGCGCGCCTTCCGGCCCTTCCCCCGCTTCCAGACATTGGCAAAAAACAGCAACTTCCGCGCCTTCTTCGCCCGCTTTCCCGACTAGCCGGACCTCGATGTTTTCGGCGGGACTGGACGTCGAACACTCTTCCAGAAATCTTTGGGCGGTTTCCCGGTCCTCATCATCGACAAAATCCGCGAAGGACCGTCCCCTGAAACCGGCCCCGTTCGCGCCCGCGCCGGTGAAATTCCGGAAAGCGCCGTTGCCCGCCACCATCCTCTCGTTGTTGCCGAGGAAGACAACGCCCACCGGCGCGTATTCAAGTGCCGGCGCCATCCAGCTTTCGGTCGCCGGGACCAGAACGGCATCGATTTCCTGACTGTCGCCGCTGCCGGGCGAACCGATCGCGCTCAACAGAACCTGGCAAGCAGAATCGGCTGAGGACGCGGGGAGCGGCAACGTGCCGGCCGTCACCAGATCTCCCGGCTTCGCTTCGCGGACATTTTCCAGATGCTTGGACACCATGAGTCGCATGCGCAGCACGACTTTGTTCGCTTCGATACCCTCGGTTTTGCCATCGGCAAAACGGGCAACGAAAGTTTCGTTCGCCGAGAGAAACCGCCCTTCCTGGGAGAAACGGCAAACCGGAAATGGGGAGTCGAGCTGCGGCGGCGGCGCGTTTCGCAACGCCTCAAGTTCGGCAGTCGCGCCGTCGCGCTCTGCCTCGAGCGCGGCCTTTTCCTCCTGGAGCGCGGATATTTCAAGCCGGCTGCGCCGGAGCCTCGCGAAAACCGCCAGCAAGACGATAAGGGCCAAGAGGATGCCGCCGGCCGCCGCGAGTGTTACTGGTTCCATCCTGCCCCCCGGGGGAACGCCGCATACATGTCTTTTCCGGATCAGCTGGTCGGAATGTAGGTCTGGTTCATCTTGAAAACGTAGCTGATGACCTCGGCGACCGCCTTGTAATACTCCTCCGGAATTTCCTCATCGATCTCCGCATTGTCGTACAGCGCTCTTGCCAGCGGACGGTTCTCAACGATCGGGACATCGTTTTCGTTGGCGACCTCCCTAATACGCAGGGCGACCGCGTCGACCCCCTTGGCGAGGACTCTCGGCGCCGACATCTCGTCCATCTCGTATTTTAGGGCGACGGCAAAATGAGTCGGGTTGGTGATCACCACGGTCGCTTTGGGAACCTCGGCCATCATACGGGTTCGCGCGCGTTCCATGCGAAGCTGCCGTAGCCGCGCCTTCACATGCGGATCGCCTTCTGTCTGCTTGTGCTCGTCGCGGACTTCCTGCTTGCTCATCCGCATCTGATTCATGAACTCGTATTTCTGGTAGAGATAATCCGCCACCGCGATCACGGCGGTGACCGCCAGCGCACCGATGAATACCTTGATCGCTACGAAATGGGTTTCGTCGAGCAAATCCTTGATGTCCATCTGCACCATCATCTCGATACGCGAGAATTCCGGCGAGACGATCAGGTAAGCGACAAAACCGACCATCATCATTTTGACGATGCCTTTAACCAGCTCCATGACTGATTTGAGGCTGAAAAGCCGTTTCGCGCCGCTGATTGGCGATATCTTTTCAAGCTTCGGCTGGATCGATTCCGTCGAGACAAGCCAGCCGATCTGCATCAGAACACCGAGTATGGCGAGCACAAAAAGCAATGCGAGCGCGGGAGCTATAGCGAACCCGACATCGATAAGCATGTCGAGCAGGAGCGAACCGGCCCCGGGTACGTCGATCATATCCGGACGCTCGATAAATACGAGCAGCGCGCGGGCCATATCCGAAAGCAAAAACGGACCGAAAATGCCGACCACCATCGTTGCACCCAGAAGGACGGCAAAATTGTTCACTTCCTTTGAAGTGAGGACCTGGCCTTTCTCGCGCGCTTGCGAAAGTTTTCGCGCAGACGGTTCCTCAGTCTTGTCGCCATCGTCCTGACCGGACATCGCAGCGGCTCCCCGGAACGGACTGCCAAGCGTCGGTCACGCCTGGACATGCCCTTGAATGCTCAAATCGGTACGACGTAACGTCCGATACTTTCCGAATAGTACTCCAAAAAAACCATCATCGCTCCACTGAGGACCAACGAAAGGATCACGAGCCCCATAATCACCTGAACCGGCAACGCCACGAAGAAAATCTGCAGCTGAGGCATCAGACGCGCCATAACGCCCATGACCAGGTAGAACAGCAACCCGAGTATGAGGAAAGGCGCCGCAAGCTGGATGGCGATCTGGAAACTGTTCGCGATAATTCGGGCGATCGCATCGGCGAAGTCGGCTGCCGGCAAAGCCGCGCCAGGCGGAAACAGCGTGTAGCTGTCGATCATAGCTCGGATCAGCAAATGGTGCAGGTCCGATATCAGCAGCAGCAATGTCGCAAGATTCAGCATGAAGAATCCGGGAAGCGAGCCCTGGGTTGCGAGTGCCGGGTTGAAAATCTGCGCGTTGGCGAGACCGGTGTTCATCGCGATCACCTGTCCTGCCGTATCCAACGAGAGAAGGACGATCCGCGCCACAACGCCGAAATAGAGCCCGATAATCATCTCGAGAAACAGCAGCCGCACCAGTTCGGCTCCCGACGGCGCGAAGGGAATCTGGTTTCCGACCAGCGGCGCGACGACGATGCTGAGGCCGATCGCCAGAATAAGCCGGTATTGGACAGGCACGAAGGTTTCGCCGATACCGGGGATCAACAGCACGGTGCCGCCAAGCCGGCTCAATACGAGCAGAATGATATAGACTTGGGTCGGCAGAAAATCCTCTAGCGGCACGGCGCGTCCCTAACTGAGGGAAATGATCTTGTCGGCGATCGACTGCATGAACGCGTTCAGCGTATTCAGCATGAACGGCAGGAAGAAGATCAGAGCGGCGAAGACGACGATGATCTTCGGGACGAAGACGAGGGTCATTTCCTGCAGCTGCGTCAATGCCTGGAAGAGCGCGATCAGAAGGCCGATGGCGAGCCCGACCAGCATGATCGGTGTCGACATGGTCAGCATTGTCATCACGGCCTCCCGGCCGATCTCGATGGCTTCGACTTCATTCATGCGCAGCCCCCGGCAAACAGGTGCGGCCCGGCAAAAATTACCGGGCAAAAACAACCTCCTGATTATGCCGTCAATTTCCGGCCGGTGAAACCGGCCGGTTAGACCTCAGATCGGCATCCGGATAATTTCCTGATAGGCCTGCACCATCTTGTCACGCAGCGCGACGACTGTGCGAAGCGTGATATCCGCACTGTTCACGGCCTGAACGACGTCGGTCAGGTCCGCCTCGCCGGCAATCCCCTTCATCGACATCTTCTCGCCGCTCTCCATGGTACCGAGCGCATCTTCCGCCGCGCCTTTCACGAAGCTGGCGAAATCCTGACCGACGGCACCTGTCTTGGCGTCGTCCATCCCCGGAACCTTACCGATTCCGGCCGCTCCGAGCGCATTTCCAATATTGGCTACCATCTGGTTTCTCCAATCGGCTCAGGCGCGATTCTAAAGGGAATCGGGCCTTTCTGCCAGTGCCGGCGGTGTAGGATCTTAACCGCGCAACAGATCGACGGTCTTCTGCAGCATGCTGCGCGCCATTTCGATGGACGAAAGGTTGGCCTCGTAGGTTCGCTGTGCCTCCCGCATATCCATCATTTCGATCAGCGAGTTCACATTCGGACGGCGCACATAACCTTCCGGATCCGCAAGCGGATGGAAAGGTTCATAGGCGAGATCGAAGTCCGAATCGTCCCGTCCGATCTTGGCGACACGCACCATGTCGGCATTCACGTCGCGGTCGACATAGTTCTCGAACACGATGGTCTTGCGGCGGTACGGGTCCTGCCCCTTGACCGAGCCGAGCGAGTCGGCGTTGGCCACGTTTTCGGAGATGACCCGGAGCCGCGTGCCCTGGGCGCGCATACCGGAAGCGGAGATCTTGATCGCGGAATTGAGATCCATGACTGAGGCCCTTTCCTAATCCGGCCGGCTATTAGCGGGCTCCGCCGCCGCCGCCGAGGGCGGTGCGGAACATGCCGATCTGTTTGTTGTAGAGATTGAGCGCGAGATCGTATTGCAGCTTGGTATCCTGCACCGCGATCATCTGCTCCTCGAGCACGACGCCGTTGCCGTTCGGGCTCGCCTCGTAGACGTCCTTCTGGCTCTTCTCGTCGACCCGGTAATCGGTTTTCGGCAGGATACCGCTCAGGTGATTGCCTTCCGTCACGGCAACGGGGAGCTTGTTCACCTGCTGCACGGTCCGCTTGAAATCAAGCGGCGTCAGATCCTGCGCCCGATAACTCGGAGAGTCCGCATTGGCGATGTTCTGGGCCAGAACTGACTGGCGTTCGGAGAGCCAGTTCAGCTTCTGGTGCGCCATGTTCAGCAGCATCGAATTATCAATCGCCATCTCGAACCTCTCTTGCGAGAACCTTGTTCCAAATCCGGGCACACAATGTGTCCGCCCCAAACAAAGCAAACACCGTGCCAAGATTGACCGGTTTGGGTTCCGCGCCCGCTCGCCTATACTTGCGAGCATGACCGAACGCGTTCCAAACATTGCCGGTTCTTCGGCCACGGTGTCGGACGAGGACAGCCGGGAAAACCAGCGCGCTGCGATGGAGCGCCGCGCCGCGAACGCGCGCCGCGCCGCCAACGCCATGAAAGACCGGCAGGTCGCGATCGCGCTCGATCACGACGCCGGAACGGAGGACGCGCCCAAGGTCATCGCCAAAGGCTATGGAGAACTCGCCGAGAAAATTCTGCGACTGGCGTTCGACAATGACGTGAAAGTCCGCAAGGATCCGGATCTGGCGCAGATCCTGGCCGCCGTCGAAGTGGATTGCGAAATTCCGGTCGAGGCCTTCGCCGCCGTCGCCGAAATCCTCAACTATGTTTACCGCGCCAATGACCGGCTGCGATCCGGGGAGCCGCTATGAGTACCGGACGGAACGCGGAAGATATCGCCAGGCGCCTCGCCTCCGTTCGCGGACGGCTTGAGGCGACGCTGCAGGAACCGACCAGTGCCGTGACAGGCGCACTGGTCGGCCTCGAGGCCGACGTGGCCGCAGTTTGTTCGGCCGTTCCGAATCTGCCGGCGGCCGATGCCCACGCCCTCGCCCCGGAAATGAAACACGTGATCGGTCTTCTGGAACTGCTGTCGAAGGCGATCTCGGAACAAGCTGCGGCGGAGCCGCAGAACTCCGATTCCGCAGCCTTGCGCCGGCAGGCTGCCGCAGCCTATGGCGGCGGTCAAAAACGGCGACGTTAAGTCGACGCCCTTTGAAAGGCCCTGATTTCCGGCATACCGGAGCTGCCGCATCAGGGCGGAAAGCATCCCCGCCGCTTGGCTGTTTCCATCCGATCCGCCTTATGAAATGCTTCGACCATGGGTTTCGAGGTCTATTTCAGGTTTTTCCTCGCCTTCGCCTTCACCATCGGCTTGATCGGCGTGGTCTACTGGGTTGCCCGGCGCTATGCGGGGCGCCTCGGGATCGTGCGCGCCCATGCGGCCGGACGTCTTGCGATCACCGGGCAGATTTCTCTCGATACAAGACGCCGCCTGGTTCTCGTGCAACGGGATGGCTGCGAACATCTTCTGCTGCTTGGCCCGAACAACGACCTTCTGATCGAGTCCGGCATAGGCGCCGCGCAGGACGGCTTCTCGGCCGCATTGAAGAAAGCGGGCACATCGGCGGTCCCAACAATCCCGGAACAGACCACATGAGTCCCAAGCCCTTGCGACGGTCGCGGCCTCTACTGGCCCTTTTCGGCATCATCGCTGTCACTCTGCTCGGCATTGCCCTGTTCTCGCCGGCAACGGTCGCGCAAACACTCACGCTCGATATCGGAGAGCCCGGCGGCTCGACCACCGCGCGCCTGATCCAGCTCGTCGCGGCAATCACGCTGCTTTCCATCGCGCCGGGCATTCTGGTGACGGTGACCTCTTTCACCCGGCTGGTGATCGTTTTCTCCCTGCTCCGGACCGCACTCGGGACCCAGCAGTCACCGCCAAATCTCGTCATGATCAGCCTCGCGCTGTTTCTGACGGGTTTCATTATGGCGCCGACCCTGGAACAGGCCTGGCAGGACGGGATATCGCCACTGATCGACGAACGCATCGACGAGTTCGAAGCCTTCGAGCGCGCAGTGGCGCCGTTCCGGACCTTTATGCTGGCCCAGGTTCGCGACAAGGACCTGCAGCTTTTCGAGGATATCGGTCAGGTCGGTCCCGCGGAGACCGGCGTCAACGCCCCGCTCAAGGTGCTCGTCCCCGCCTTCATGATCAGCGAGCTCCGGCGTGCCTTCGAGATCGGCTTCCTGATCTACCTCCCGTTCGTGATCATCGACATGGTGGTTGCCTCCATCCTCATGTCCATGGGCATGATGATGGTGCCGCCGGTGATCGTCTCCCTGCCTTTCAAGCTGATCTTCTTCGTGCTGGTTGACGGCTGGTATCTGATTGCGGGCAGCATGGTGCGGAGCTTCGGCGCCGGGTAGCGGCGCACCTCTCCTGTCTCAAAGCTAATTGGTCGCGCTGAGCGGCTTGTCCCGCAGGCGGTCCCGATAGGACGTCAGGAAAGCCTGGAAGCGGCCGATCTCGCCGAACCGGTCCGCGAGGGTGCGGAAATCGTCCAGTTCGCCTTCCGTCTTGTTGGTGATCAGGCGGAAAGCTTCGCGGAACGGCGTGTTGTCCATTTGCTGGGTATAGAGTTGCCGCACCCGGCTCAGTTGGTCGAGATTGTTGCTAAGCGAGAGCGAGACCGCCCAGTTCAGGATCAGGGTCGCCGCCCGCTCATCGATCCGGCGCCCGTCGCGGCCGGATCTCCCGACGAGCCTCTGGAAGACCTCTGCCGCCTGTCCCCAGCGCTGGGTGCGCCAGAAGATATCCGCCCGCAGCAGATCCGCGTCCCGGCTCTGGTCACCGGACAGCAGGCGCAATGCGCCGTCCGCGTCGCCGAGTTCGAATTCCGCCCTCGCCCGCAAACGCTTGCGTTCCAAAGCCAGATCCGCACCGATCCCCGGGGCGACGCTCTCGTCAAGCGCGTCCAGCGCCTCCTCCGGTCGGCGGTCGAGCAGACGGATCAGAGCCAGCCGGGCACCGACCCGTGCCTTGTCCTCGCCCTGCAGACGGAATTTCACCTGACGTTCCAGGAGGATCGACGCGCGATCGAGCAGATCGACCTGAACCAGACGATCCGCAAGACGCTGAATGATCTCGTCCCCTCTCGCACCGACCGGCGTCAACTCGCGGAACTGGTCATAAAGCGAAAGCGCCTGGATAGGCGTCATCTGATCGGATTCGCCACCCGTGAAGATCTTCGTGAACGCGTTGGTCATCTCTTCCGCGACCTGGTCCGCATAGAGATTGTCCGGGAAAAACGTGACCGCTTCGCGGAGCGCGTTCAGCCCCTTAACGTATTCGCCTTCTTCCAGATAGAGCCGGCCGAGTTCGCGCAGAAGATCGAACTCGACCTGATCTCCGCGCCACGTGTAGCGCAGGCTCTCGAGCCCCGCGATCGCGTCGGTCTGGCTCAATTGACCATTGCGCAGGCCATGCTCGATCAGGGCCCGTTCCGACCGGACCCGCGCCCATCGGTCCTCCCCCTGAGCAAGCCGCCGCCAGAAATCGAGCGCGGTATCGACGTCGCCGGATGCATAAAGCACACGACCGCGCAGGTAATTGAGCCGGGCTTGCTCGCCCGGCGTCGGCTGTCCGTCCGCCACCACGTCGATAAAGGCCCCGGCCCCCCGGAAATCGCCGGCGCGGATCGCCGCCTCCGCCGCCAGCAAGGCCATTTGGGTCGCCATATTTCTTGGGTAGCCGCCGGGAATTTCTCCGGCCCGCGCGAAATGCTCGACAGCCTCCGGCCAGCGTCCCTGCGAGGCTTTCGTGGCACCGCGCCAGAGTTCGGCTTCCGAGAGTCCGTTCAGGCTGCGATCCATCAGGTCTTCTTCCGCTTCCTTGAAGCGGCCGAGCATGAACTGCGCCGCGCCTTTCAGCGCCTTGACGTCCGGACGGCGGGCAAGGTCCTCGTCTTCCACCTCGATGGTGCGTATCAGCCCCATCGCTTCCGCGGAGAGGCCGTGAGCGAAATAGAAATGAGCGAGCTCGAGGCGGGGGCCGCTGCGCGCGATGCTCGTCGCCTCGGAAATGCGCCGCTGGATCGCCTGCTTTTCCGCAAGAAAGCGATCGATATCGCCTTTGCGCCAATTGCTGAAATCGAAGATCCGGCCGGGTGCAAGTCCGGGCGGGAGACCATCGATACGCTGCGCGACCTGATCGTCCGTCGACTGCTGTACCTCGCGGGAAATCGTCAACCCGCCAGTCTTCGTCACCGCAACTCCGTCCGGAAGAGACCGGAGAGTCACGTCATCTGAAAACGGCTGTACGACGACGCCTTGCGCCGTGTTCAGCAGGTTGAACTCGACAAACTGCCGAAGTCCATCGATCCCACGGCTCAGGGAGGCAACCGGCACGACGAAGAGCTGGTCCCCGATTTCGGGATCGCGGAGAATGACCGTCGCGCCGTGATCCTCCATTGGAATGAAGACACGGGGTCCCTGCGCACTCACGAGTTGGGTGTCGACCCGGAGCGGCACGTCCGGCCGGCTGTTCTGCGGCCGGAAATCGACAATCCAGACCGCGTTGTCACGCCAGACGCGGGGATTGACCCCTTCAACCGTCGGAAACCGCACGGCAGAGCCTCCCCGTACGGGGACCTGGCTCTTGGCACCCAGAAGCTGGAAATCGGCGCGCTCAAGAGCCGTCATATCGAAACGCGCGGGCGCGCCGAACACCACCCAGACGTAGCCAGCACGCGAGAAAACGGCCGCCGGTACGGGTTGGGTCCACTCGAACCGGACCGAAACGACGTTGTTCTCGATACTGGCGGTCATCGGAATCACCGGGCCCTCGATCGCCGCCGCATCGCCCGCGGACAAGCTCCTGACGAGGGAGTCGCCGTCCTTCATCAAGGCTTTCAGATCGATCTCGCGCAGCCGTGTCGCCGTACCAAAAGCATCGGGCTCATCCTCGATCCGCGACGCGAGCGGCGCGGCAGAGGTCGGCAGCGTCTCTGCGTCGGTCATTCCGGCGCTTTGACCGCCGGTCTCCACAGGCGGGACCGCCTCTTCCGCATTGCCCGGCGCTGTTTCCGTCACTGGTGCGGGCGCCGCCGCAACGCTTTGCCCATCCGCCGACGGTTCTGCCGCGCGCGGAGACGGCAGTGTCGCGAGCCCGAACTGTTTTGCAACTTGCTGCGCCGTGTCGGTGGCTTGCGAAGGCGGTATCGCTGCAGTTACCGGCTGACTCGGTGCTGCCGCCGGAACGGGCACCGCAGGCTGCGCAGATACTCCGGTGCGGCTCGGCTCCCCTCCGGCCACCACGTCGAGCACTATGCGCGTTCCAGTCTTGAAATGACGGATACCGTCCCTTGCCTGCAAGGGAATCGTGACCTCGATGGCATTGACGCCGGGCACGGATGAGAAACTCTTGAACCGGTCGGGCACACGTGCACGAAGCTCCGCATCGTCGATCCAGGCAGAGCGGGCAAATCGCAAGACCGTTCGGTCAGGCTGCTCCGAAACTGTGTAAGGCGTGTCCGCCGTCCAGTCGAAGACGAACCTGAAATAGCGATCATGCGCACCTGTACGCACATTCAGGATCGGCTGGTTCGCGCCACGCGGCGTGGAGGGCGGGGCCTCCCTCGTCGCCGGCGGCGATGCCGGGGCACGGGCGGCTCCGGCTTGCGCAGCAGCGGGTGTGGGAGGCGGCGCGGGTGCCGGCGCCGCTCGTGGCGCAGCTACCGCCGGCGGTGCCGCCGCCGCCCGGTCATAGAAATCGATGACGACGGAATTTCCGTCCCTTCTGGAGCGGAACCGCGGATTTTCGGAAAGGTCGATCAACACTGTCCGGTTATCGGAGTCGAGACTGACAGCGCTCACGAATTTACCGACACCGCCCGCAACCGGACCGAAATCCCCGGCCACGTTTCTGTTAAACGTAACCGCGAGGGTGGAGCCGAATTTTTGTGCGCTGTAGCCGACCCGCGCAGGCCAGTCGAAACGGATGCTGTCGACACCGTCACGGCTCGCGCCTGCGATGCTCACCTGTTGTGCCTGGACCGCCCCGCCAAAAGCCAAGACAAGCCAAGCCACGACGAAAACAAGCCCGAACACCCGTTCCGTCAGCCGGCGCTGCGCTCCGCTACGGCCCGGCATCACCGGTCCCGCTCTTTGTAGATGACGAGGTCCACACGGCGCGCCCGTCGAAACCGCTCTTCCTCTTCCAGTCGGGCATCGATCTCCGCGAACTTTCCGTCTGCTGCGCCGCGAACCTCGACCGGCTTTTCGTATCCGAAGCGCCGCAGTGCCTCGGCTACCGCAACCGCGCGTGCAAGCGAAAGCTCCCAGTTGGAACTGAATTTACCGGTGCCCGAGATGAAGGGCCGCGGATCCGTATGCCCGACGATATCGATCCTGTTATCGAGCTGTGAAAGCGCCACGGCGAGGTTGAACATTGCCCCCTCGCCGGACTCCCGCAACACCGCTGCGCCCGGGGCGAAGAAGACGTCACTCGCCATCGAAATCACGAGCCGCCCGCCGTTCTCAGTGACTCTCGCATCCCTAAGGATCGCGTCCCGGGCAAGTTCGGCTTTCAGAAGTTTCTGAAGATAACCGAGATCGAACCCCAGACCGGGATCTTCCGACCTGATCGTCTCGGGCATGACGGCCTGCCGCGCCCTGGTGGGATTATCGCTGGAGAACGCCGACCTGAGAGACGCGGTAAAGGATTCCCATTGCGGCGCGTCGGGCGTGGTCATCGAGAAGAGCAGAACGAAGAAGGCGAGCAGCAGGGAGACCAGATCGACAAAGGTTACCATCCAACTGACGCCGTTGCCGGCCGTACGCCTGTTTTGCCGTCGGGAAACCGCGCTTTCCATCTCTATCGTGCCCCGCCGGTGCCGAGATCGACGGCTATGCGCATCGTGTCGGCTTGCGGCATAGAGCGGAAGCCGATCGAGACACCGGGTCGCGGCGCCCCGCTTCCGATCAGAATTTCCGCCATGCGCGCTGCACGAAGCTGCGATAGCTTCCGCCCGGCTTCGGACGAAGAATACGGGAACCAGATTCGCACTTCCGCATTATGACGACCGACCTCGCGCGTCAGAATGGGAGCAATCCGCGCGGCGAACTTGCGAAAATCGAGCACCGGGTCGACCGAACGCCTTTCGAACAATTCCCCAATCTCGAATTCGACAAAGACCGGATTGCCCTGACGTTCTTCCCTCAGCCAAGTGACGCTTAGAAGCGGGTTGAAAGCCTCGAATACTTCGTTTCTGAACCCGGCATCCTCGTTCCGTCCCGGATCTCCCTCGAAAACGCCGGTCCCGGTTCCGCCCTTGAGAATGGCGGCAAAACTGGAGCGGACGCTGTCTAGGACATCGTTGCTCTTGCCATCTACTCTTGTGGAGATCGAATTCAGAAAAATGAAGAACGCGAGGAGCAACAGAAAAAGGCTCAGGAACAGCGGCAAGCTGCCGAGCTGGCTCGTTCCACGTGCCTTGTCGTCGCTTCGGACCATAGACTACTTGTTGAGTTGGTCCATCAGCGCATCAATTTCTTCCTGGGTCTTTGCATCGGAAGGCAGCTGAGGACCGTTCAACAAACCCTCTTCTGAGAACGGTTCACCGCCCGATTTTTCAACATTTTCCGTGTGTTTGTCACGATTTCTTTTCGCTTCGGATGAAGCATCGTCCGGGCCGTGGCCCGTATGGGCCAAAACCGCTTCGACACGATCCGCGACATTGTCGAGAGTTTGGTGAATACGTCCGACTCTCTGGCCGGTGAGATCCTGGAAGCCACAGGCCTCGAAGATCTCGACGATCGCCTCACCGACAGCCTCGGAAACATCTTCCGGCATACCGTCCCGAAGCCCGTCTATCTTTTCGACGGCAGTCAGAATCTTTTCGGCCGCCGCTTCAGCAACTGAAGCGACAGCATCAAGTTCGAGCGCCGCTTCAGGCAGCAATTCTTCGCGAACGTCTTTAACCATCGAACTCCCCTGCGGCGACGGTTTGTCCGCGCTGGCCGGCGCGCTTAGAAAGCGCCGATCACCGCGGTCATTTTCGTCTTCAGGGTCGCCGCGTTGAACGGCTTGACGATGTAGTTGTTAACGCCAGCCTGCTTGGCCGCCACGACGTTCTCGGTCTTGCTCTCGGCAGTAACCATGATGAACGGCGTGCTTTTCAGCTTCGCGTCGGCCCGTACTTCCTTCAGCAACTGAAGACCAGTCATGGGCTCCATGTTCCAGTCGGAAATCACAAGCCCGTACTCTTCGCCACGACGGAGCATCTGCAGCGCCTGACTGCCGTCGCTCGCCTCGTCCACATTGTTGAAGCCAAGCTGCTTCAGAAGGTTCCGAATAATGCGCAGCATTGTCTTGTAGTCATCGACAATGAGGATCTTCATGCCCTTGTCGACCGCCATCGGCACCTCTCCATTTCATAATATCCCGGATCCATATCCGGCTTTAGATTAACCAACGGGCAGACACTAACCCGATCCTATTAAAAGGACGTTAATGCCTGATATCCCGATGAAATACTGCCAATCACCGGGTTTCGGCAAGTTTCCTCTGAGAATGAGGCCCGACACGCACCGTAACAGATGTATTGAGCCCGGGACGGCGGTCAGTTCGTGGTGAGCGGGATAGATTTGCGTTCAGCGATTCGCGACGTGACTTCCTTGGCCTTCTGCGGACGCATGTTGGCAAGAACCGGCGCCGACTTCGACGCCTTCATACGATCAAAGACCCTCAGCAGGATATCCATGTCCAACTCGTCGAAGATGCGGGCTGCATCCTTCGGTTTCATCTTCTCGTAGATCTGGACGAGGCCTTTTATCTCCTCTTCCTCCTGCTCGTCATATGTCTTGATGAGACTCTCGATCTCCGCGCGCACCGCTTCGAGCTCGACAATTTTCTTCTCGATTCGATCTTCCGCGGCAGTCAGCAGGCCTTCCTTTTGAATCACCGCTTGCTCTCGCGCGTCCAGCTCCTTGCGGCGCTTCGAAAGATCCTGCAGCAATTCGATTTCCGAACGCGTAAACAGAACCGGGTCCAAGGGTTTGTCCGCCTCTTTGTCGGCAGCAGGCTCGGTCGCTTGCGCGACCTGTTCCGGCTCTGCCTGTCCGGATGCGGCCGGACGCGTGGCCGGGCTGTCCGCCTCGGCGAATGCCGCGACGGTCACCGGCGACCGCCCATTTTTCAGCGTATCCCAAATCCCGACGGCCTTGACGCTGATCAGCAGGGCCGCAGCGAAGACGAGAACCGGCAACACCCGGACTATCGTGCGGGAGCGGCCACCGATCCGGCGCGGCGCGGAAGCTGCCCGCGCGTCTCGTTTGGTGTTTTTTCCGCCCGCGGCACGATTTGCCGGAGCCTTGCCCTTGACCGGACGCCCGCCCTGAATGCGCGCTGCGTTTGGCGTGGCCGATTGCGACTCGGCATCTGACGACGGCGTCGTGGCGATTTTTCCGCGGCGGTCATAGGCCATCAGCGTGCGTTCCTCAGCGCTTTCAGCAATTCTTCTTCAGCTTCCGATCGCGGCGAAGAAGCTGCCGGCTCCGGTGCTGCGTCTCCTCCACCGGGAGCGGGGGCACGGCCTTGATCTGCGCCACGCCGAACCGCAGCTGCTTGCTGCCGCTTCGCCGGTTGCTTGCGCGGAGCTTCGGATCGCACACCGGCCTGAGAAGATGCCTGCGGCTGCACAACAGTTGTACCCTCGCTCGCATTCGCAAGCCGTCCAGCCACGATATCGGCACGCTCAACCAAAAATGCAAGTTCGTCACGCAATGCTTCTGCCTTCGAGGCCGCGTCCCGAAAGACGGACTTTCCATTCTCACCGGCGCTTCTGAGCCCTGCCGTCGCCGCCTCCGCCCGTGCACAGGCAACATTCAGCTTGTCCACGAAGGTATCCATCTCTTCGTGATTGCCCCGCAGTCGATTCAGCTTCCGATTCAGAATCATCGCATAGACGATCGTCGCCAGAAGCAACACGACCAGCAATCCGTCAAGCGCGAGGGGCAGAATCGTTTCCGTCATGCGGCGGCCTACATCTTCCGCAGTTTCTGATTGATCTTAACTGCAATATTCCCGTTGCGCTGCCCCATCCCGCCGACAAAGAGCGGAACGTCGCCACAGCGCATGTCGATCGTGGATTTCGGGCTCGCGTTCAGGAGCAGCCTTGTCCCGGGCTTCCAGTTGAGCACGTCGTTCAAAGACAGCACGACCTGATCCAGAACGGCCTCGAGCTCGATATCCGTCGCCCAGAGCTCGTTCGCGAGGTGAGTTTCCCAGATCGAATCGCGGCCGAACTTCTCCCCCATGAACATCTGGAGCAGAAGTTCGCGGACCGGCTCCAGCGTCGCGTAAGGAAGCATCAATTCGAGCCGACCGCCGCGGTCTTCCATGTCGATCCTGAGCCGCGCCAGAACCGCTGCGTTGGCAGGACGGGCGATGGTCGCGAAACGCGGGTTGGTCTCAAGCCGGTCGAAGCGGAAGGTCACCGGACTCAGCGGATCGAAGGCGGCGGAAAGGTCGCTCAGCACGACCGTGACCATACGCTCGACCAGGTTACGCTCGATTGTGGTGTAGGGCCGGCCTTCGATACGCATAGCGGCGGTGCCGCGGCGGCCTCCGAGCAGCACATCGACGATGGAATAGATCAGCGCCGAATCGACGACCAGAAGGCCGTAATTATCCCATTCCTCCGCCTTGAAAACGCTGAGCATCGCCGGCAGCGGGATCGAGTTCAGATAGTCGCCGAAGCGGATCGAGGTAATGTTGTCGAGCGAGACCTCGACGTTGTCGGACGTAAAGTTTCTGAGGCTTGTCGACATCATGCGCACAAGGCGGTCAAAGACGACCTCGAGCATCGGAAGGCGCTCATAGGAAACGAGCGCCGAGTTGACAATCGCCTGGATACCGGATGTGTCGCCGTCTCCGCCCGCACCCTCGTCGAAGCCGAGAAGGGAGTCGATCTCGTCCTGGTTTAGAACACGGGCGCCTGTACCGCCGCCGCCGACATCCTCGTCTTCGTCGTCATCGGCCATCGCCTCCCATTCGGCAGCAAGATCATCATCGGCCATGGGAATACCTCACTGAACCAGCATTTCCTTGAACAGGACGTCTTTAACCCGCGCCGGACGGACCGCCAGGTTCACGCGCCGCAACAGCTCCTCGCGCAAGCGGTACATTCCAGCCGACCCCTGAAGATCGTCGACCCGGAGCTCCCGCAAATATACCTGAAAATTGTCGACGATACGCGGCAAGTTCTCGTTCACGACATCGACATCGGCGGGATCGCTCACTTCCAGCGCGATCTTGATCTTCAGAAAGGCCGTTTTGCGGCTGTTGGTATTCAGGTTGACGATCAGGTCCGGAACCTCGAAGAAAATGGCCTGCGCCGCCGGTTGGGGCGCTTCCGGCTCCGCCGCCTGCTCGCCCCCCTCCACTTCGGGAGGCGGCTCCTCACCGCCCAGCATGCCGAGCATGAGCGCGCCGCCGGCCCCGGCGCCGACAAGCAGCAGAAGAGGCAGCAGCACGAAGAGAATGATCTTCTTAGGGCTTAGCTTGCGGCTAGAGCCATCTTCCTCGACTTCACCGCCGTCCTCGACGACTTCGCCTTCTTCGGCCATCAAACCCGTCCTGTATCATGCCATCACGTTAAGGCCGGAATTTGGCCGAAATCAGGCAACACGCATTCCACACCCGGCTTTCTTCATGCGGCTTGACCAATTGCAAGCAAGGCAAGGACCAAAGGTGCGGACCATTGATTTGAGTAAACCATAAGACGCGCCATTTCTCCATATTTTTCATTAACTTCCAGATATGAGCGAACCCAGTCTCTAAAGACGAGCCCGCGTCGCGCATCCGCGAGGCCCGTTTTCGGCGCCCGGCAAAAGCTGCCACATGGTCCGGACTTGCCGTTCCACGGGCCAACCAACTCGGCACAAACACACTAATTTATTGATTTTATTTATTTTTTAATTTGGCACGAAACCTGCTTTCTCCTTGGCAACGGCCGTAGAACGCGGCGATTTGGAAATTGGTTGGGAAAAATCGTCATGGAAAACGCGATCTATATCGGGCTCTCCAGGCAGTCGGCGCTCCGGCGCGAGCTCTCTCTGGTGGCGAACAATATCGCGAACAGCAGCACTGCCGCGTTCAAGCGCGAGATTGCGCTCTACTCGCCCTATGAGACCGACACGAAGATGGAAGAGAAACTCGACTTCGTGATCGATCACGGCACGATCGTCATTCATCAGCCGGGCACACTGGAGCCGACACAGAATACCTTTGATGTCGCGATCGAAGGGCCCGGCTTCTTCGTCGTGGACAACGGTAATCAGCAACTCTTCACCCGGAACGGCAATTTCAAACTCGATCCGGACAATCAGTTGATCACCGGCAACGGCGAGCTGGTCATGGATGAGGGCGACAATCCGATTTTCATCCCGCAGGACGGCCGCAAGATCGAGATATCGCCGGATGGCACCATCAGTGCCGGCATCGAGGTTCTGGGCATTCTGAAGCTCGTCGAATTCGACGATCTCGCGCGCATGCAGAAGCGCGGCGGCAGCCTCTTCGATACCACCGAAGCTCCGAAGCCGGCCCAAGAATCGGAGCTGCTCCAAGGTCATCTCGAGACCTCGAACGTTTCGGCGATCAGCGAATTGACCCGGATGATCGACGTCCAGCGCTCCTACGAGGGCGTGAAGAACATGCTGGACAAGGAGGCCGAACGGCTCCGCACCTCTGTCCGCAAACTCGGCTCGCCTCAGGCGGTCTAACCTGTTGCTGGAAGGATAAGTACCATGCAATCCCTGAACATCGCCTCCACCGGCATGCTGGCCCAGCAGACCAACGTCGAGGTCATCTCCAACAACATCGCCAACATGAACACCACGGCGTTCAAGCGGCATCGCGCCCAGTTCCAGGATCTTCTCTATCAAGATCTGCGGCGTGTCGGTTCCAACTCGTCCGACGCAGGGACGATCGTGCCGTCCGGTATCCAGCTCGGTGTCGGTGTCCGGACTGCGGCCACCTATCGGGTGAACGAGCAGGGCTCGCTCATCCTGACGGACAACCAATTCGACCTCGCGATCCGCGGCAACGGATACTTCCAGGTTCTGCTCCCGGACGGCGAGACGGCCTATTCCCGGGACGGCTCTTTCCAGGTGAGCCAGGACGGCACGCTGGTGACCGCCGACGGCTATACAGTCCAGCCCGGCATCACGATCCCGTCGGAAGCGATCGGCGTGACGATCAACGAGTCCGGCCAGGTTCTCGTGAAACTCGACGGCCAGACCGCCGAGTCCAATGTCGGCCAGATCCAGCTCGCGATCTTCCAGAATGATGCCGGTCTCGAACATGCCGGTAACAACCTTCTGCTGGAAACCGAGGCGTCCGGCGCACCGAGCACCGCGAACCCCGGCACCGACGGCTTTGGTACCCTTTTCCAGGGCTACATCGAATCCTCGAACGTCGATCCAGTGCAGGAAATCACCGACCTGATCACGGCTCAACGCGCCTACGAGCTGAACTCGAAGGTCATCGAGACCTCCGACCAGATGATGGCCACGGTCAACCAGGTCCGCTAACGCGGGCCTGAGACCTCCTAACCGGGAGAAGTGACATGACAGGCAAAAAGCTGAAGCCCCTGACGCTCTTCTCGGCCGCGCTGCTGCTCGGCGCCGCCATCGGCGGAGCACAGCCGGCCGAGGCCGGGCTCAAGGCGAATAATGCGATTTTCGCCAACGACACGGTCACGTTGCACGGCGACTCTCTCATGCTGAGCGATCTATTTTCCGGCCTCCCTGCCGGCAAGGACGCCCGCATCGGAGACGCCCCGCTCCCGGGAGAGGACATCGTCGTCCGAGCCGGCACGCTGCAACAGCTGGCCTCGGCTCACGACATCGACTGGACGCCGAGCAGTAGCCGCACGCGCGTGATCGTGGAGCGTGAAGGCCGTGCCGTTCCGCTGGAGCGGATCCGGAGCGCCATCGAAGAGCAACTGGTCGAGGACTATGTTACCGACCGCATCGAGGTCGATGTCACGAACCGCCGTCTATCCCTGATGGTACCGAGTGAAATGGATCCTGAAGTCACGGTCGAAAACCTCGATTACAGCAGCCGGAACCAGCGTTTCGCAGCGATCGTTTCCGTGCCTCTCGGCAACGGCAAGTCCCTGCGGGCCAAGGTTCAGGGCGAAGTCCACGCCGTGATCGAGGTACCGGTTCTGAACCGGCATGCGGCACCGGGCGAGACGATCCGCGAGAGCGATATTTCCTGGACGGAAATGCGGGCACGCCGGAGTAACCACAACACCGTGACCACTGTCGATCAGCTCGTCGGCATGAGCGTGCGCCGGCCGATCGGCGCCGGCCGCGTGATCCGGCGAACGGATGTCAAACCGGTACAGCTGATCCGCAAGGGCGATGTCGTCACCATGGTGTTCCGCACCTCTGCGATGACCCTGACCCTCCGCGGCCAGGCACTTGAGAACGGTGCGCGCCGCGACTCGATCCGGGTGAAGAATCTCGCGAGCGGCAAAACGGTCATCGGCTCGGTAACGGATGCCGGGATCGTCTCCGTCGCCGGCCCCCGCATCGCAATGAACTGAACAGACAAGCGCCAGAACAGGCCTTTTGAGGATACGGTAAAATGACCAAGAAAAATCTCTCCGCTCAACTCGCCCGCCTCTGCGCCGTGGCCCTGATCGGAACCTCCGTCAGCGCATGCAACGTTTTCCAGAGACTGGCGGACATCGGCAAGACGCCGGAGCTTTCGGAGATCCAGAACCCGACACAGGCAGCCAACTACCGTCCGGTCTCGATGCCGATGCCGACTCCGGTGACCGCGACGCGCCAGGCCAACTCGCTCTGGGTCGAAGGCTCCCGCGCTTTCTTCGAGGATCAGCGCGCAAGCGAGGTAGGCGATATCATTACTGTCGTTGTCGAAATCGCGGACGACGCCGCGATCGACAACAGAACCCGGCACGACCGAACCCACACGGACAACATGGACGTCAACGGGCTGTTCGGCATCGAAAACTGGTTCAACGAAGTTTTCCCCGAACCCGTGGCCGATCCGCTCGTCGGGTTGAGCTCCAGCACCGCAAATGACGGGCGGGGCCGAATCGACCGCAACGAAACCATCAACCTCCGTCTCGCCGCGGTGGTGACCCAGGAGCTCCCGAACGGCAACATGGTCCTGTTCGGCCGCCAGGAAGTCCGGGTGAATTTCGAGGTCCGTGAGGTCGTTGTCGGCGGCGTCATCCGGCCGGAGGACATCGCCTCCGACAATACGGTGAATTACGACGAGATGGCGGAAGCACGGATCGCCTATGGCGGGCGCGGTCAGATCTCCGATCTGCAGCAGCAGCGCTACGGAGCACAGGCCCTTGAGATCCTCATGCCCTTCTAATTCCCTATAGCGCAAGGGCGGCAAAAATTGCCGCCCTCCACAAATTACCCAACCAAACTGAAACGGGCCGTTCCGACAGGAACGGCCCTCATTTTATCGTCCTGGCGTTTGACGGATATAGAGTTCAGTCGTCGCGATGCGTTCGCTCAAGCCGCTCGTGACGTTCCTGTGCCTCAAGGCTCAGGGTCGCAATCGGTCTCGCTTCCAGTCGGCGCAATCCGATCGGCTCGTCCGTTTCCTCGCAGTAACCGTAGCTGCCGTCCTCGATGCGTTGCAGAGCCGCGTCGATCTTGCTGATCAACTTGCGCTCGCGATCGCGGGTCCGAAGCTCGATCTGATGGTCCGTCTCCAGCGACGCGCGGTCGGCCATATCCGGCTTCTGAAGGTTTTCCTGGGTCAGGTGGCTCAGCGTCTCGTTCGCTTCTTGAAGCAACTCCGCGCGCCACTTCAGCAGCTTCTGCCGGAAATACTCCTGCTGCTTCGGATTCATAAACTCTTCGTCTTCCGACGGCTTGTAGTCCGGCGGCAACGTGACGCTCATTCCGGTCCTCCACCACAAAGGCCAATCAAAGGCAAGGTTTCTGCCCTTTTCGAGCGGCGGGAGTATAGGTCCGCCCCCAGCGAGGTTCAAGCGCCAGTTTGCGTCTTCACGCGCTTGCGCGAAGATCTATAAGGCATTGAATATTAACGATAAACCGAGACGAGACGGAAATCGCTACAAAAAAGTGCCGAGTTTCGCCAACTCTACGCGCGCGCGCAGCTCGATTTCGTCGAGGATCTGGCCCAGCCTTGGATCGGTAAATCCGCGCTCCCTCGTCTGGCCGATTGTCTGCGCCAAACTGCGCAATTCCGATTCCGGGATCGCTCCAAGGAGAAGGCCATCACGAATCCTCTCCAGCCGTGCGAGAAGGTCTTCCCCTCTCTGCTGGCCTTCCCTATTGCCGCCCCGCCCATCCGGGTCCGCTTCCTGAACCGCGAGCAATCCATCGACAGGCATTGCCGAACGGGCAGCCTGGGCGGATTTGCTTTCCTGAGTTTCCTCAAGAAGGCCCGAAAACTGGGTGCCGCTTGTCGAGCCCGACTTCGACGTCTTGCGTGTCGCCGGGGTACTCACACGGCGTGATGGATCTACCTTCATTCCAGAACCCTACGCTGTTCCGCAGAGATATACTACCGCCCGGCGCACGGCATTGCGAATAATGGCTTAGCAAAAAACGTGATATGCGCCCGGTCACCTCAGGACAAGTTGGCACGATCTTCGCATCACGTCCGCCGACAAGAGTCCGAGAAACGGCTCAGCTCAAGTTAAGAGGAACCGGAAACGATGCGGCCGCAGAAAATCTACGAGACCCGCTCCAGCTTCATCAAACGCACGGCCACAGGCCTGCTGGCGGCTGCTTGCTTGCTGCTGGCTTCGGCCGGAAGCTCCGAAGCTCAGACCCGCATCAAGGATATCGTCGACTTCGAGGGTGTCCGCGAGAACATGCTGGTCGGCTACGGTCTGGTGGTCGGCCTGAACGGCACCGGTGACAGCCTCGACAGCGCAATTTTTACCCGTGAGAGCCTCGTCGGCATGCTCGAACGCCTTGGCGTGAACGCCCGCGACGACGATCTCGACACGGACAATGTCGCCGCGGTGATGGTGACGGCCACCCTCCCGCCGTTCGCCAAACAAGGCAGCCGAATCGACGTCTCCATTTCCGCCATCGGCGATGCCGAGGACCTGCTCGGCGGCACCCTTCTCGTCACGCCTCTAATTGGCGCCGACGGAGAAGTCTATGCGGTCGGCCAGGGATCGGTCGCGACCGGTGCTATTTCCGCCGCCGGCGAAGGAGAGACCATCGTCCAGGGCGTCCCGACCAGCGGCCGGATCGCCAATGGCGCGATCATCGAGCGGGAGATCGATTTCTCCATGCAGCAGATGGAAACGGTTACCATCGCCCTCAAGAACCCGGATTTCACGACCGCCCGGCGTATATCCCAGGCGATCAATGCCTTTGTCGGCCTTCCGGTTGCCCAGGTTCGCGACCTTGCATCCGTGCGCATGCTGGTGCCGGAAAATTACCGAGGCAACGCGGTGGCCCTCATCACCGATGTCGAGCAGCTGCGGGTGACCCCGGACATCCCGGCCAAGGTCGTGATCAACGAGACCACCGGCATCATCGTCATGGGCGAGAATGTCCGGATCAGCACCGTGGCGATCGCCCAGGGCAACCTGACGATCCGGATCACGGAAACGCCTCAGGTCTCGCAACCTCAGCCTTTCGCGCAGACCGGCGAGACCGTAACGGTTCCGCGGACTCAGATCGAGATCGACCAGGACGAGGATAAGCAGCTGTCCGTTCTGTCCCAGAGCGTCACTCTGCAGGAACTGGTCGACGGCCTGAATGCTCTCGGGATCGGTCCGCGCGACCTCATCTCCATTCTTCAGGCAATCAAGGCCGCCGGCGCGTTGCAGGCCGAGATCGAAGTCCTCTAAGGAGCCCGAACATGGATAATTTCGCACTCACGGAATCGGCTTCGGCATCCGCCAATCTGCGTGCCTCGCAGGCCAACGCGGCGGCGGACAAACTGAAGTTCGCCGGCAAGAACCGTGAGGAAGTACGCCGGGCCGCCGAAGAATTCGAGTCGATCTTCGTCAGCCAGATGCTCGGCCACATGTTCAAGGGTCTCGATAGCGGCGGCATGTTCGGCGGCGGGCATGCCGAAGGGATCTACCGTGACCTGATGATCGACGAGTACGGCAAGCAGGTCGTCTCAAGCGGCGGAATCGGTATCGCGGACACGATTGAAAGACAATTACTTGCTCTTCAGGAGGTGAATTAAAATGGCGGATGTTTCCATCATCGACGCGTTTCGAGAGAGCATGATCGGTCTGATGAAGCTCCTCAACGAGGAAACGGAACTCCTGAAGAAACGCGAGTTCAAAACCCTCGACCGGCTTCAGGCTCGCAAGCGCCAGCTCGCGATTTCCTTCGAGAAGCATCAGACCGAGATGCGCAAGCATCCCGAGGTACTGGAAATGATCCCCTCGGACGACCGCACCGCCCTTCGGGAGATCTATAACCGCTTCCGCTGCGCACTCTCGGACAACATGCTGGCGCTGCGCTCAAGTCATGACGCCGCCGAACGCGTTGTTTCTCTGATCATGGAATCGGTACGCAAACAGCGCGGCATCACCGCCGACGCGATTCAGTCGTTCGGCAAGACACGCACAGGCTACGATGCCTACACGCCGCTTGGTCAAAACGTCGCCGCGGTCACGAAAAGTCTCTGACACTAACCGGGCGAAAACCTGCCGACTGCGATGGTCGGCAGGAATACAAGACGGGGGGAGGCTCAGGTCAGTGCGGCGGCGCGATCCTCAGCGTCCTTCGCCGCTTCTTCGTTTCCGGCTTTGCCATGGAGCCGGGCCAGAAGTGCAAAACTCGCCGCATTACTACTGTCCAGGGCCACGGCACGTTCGGCAGCGACAATCGCATCGTCATCGCAGCCAAGAGATTCCAGCAACTCTGCAATATCGTTAAAAACCTCGCTCTCAGCCGGTGCGAAAGCGAACGTCTCTTCCAGCTCGGCCACCGCTTCGTCCCGCCGGCCGGCGCGTTTCAACAGCACCGCCAAGCGGCAACGCGTGCCGAGATCCTCCGGAGCCCGTTCCTTCACTGACTTGTAGCAACGCTCCGCGATGCTGAACTCATCAAGCTCCATCATCACGTTGCCCAACGTGAGCATAGCTTCCAGATTCTCGTTGTCCGCACTAATCGCCTGATGCAGGAATTCTGCGGCGCTCGGAAGATCCTCTTTGTCGATCTCGAGAATACCCCGCCAGGTCAGCAATCGGCTGTTGTCAGGGTGGTGCGAAAGCCCGTCCTCAATGATGGATACCGCATCGCCAATGTTCTTCTGAGCGCGATGGACCAGAGCGAGCGACAGGAAGGACTCGCTGATCTCCGGATCGACCGAGATCGCCTTGCGCAACAACTCGCCTGCCGTCTCAAGATTGTCGAGATGGAGCTGCAAAGTGCCCGCATGACAGAGGTAGCGCCCCGAATCCGGGTCTAGCTCCATGGCCGAGTCGAAAAAATCTCTCGCGGCGTCGAATTCGCCGCACTGCATACAGAGCAACCCGGCGAGATCCAGAGCTTTGTGATTCTGGGGATCCCGCTCCAGGATCTCAACATAGATATTGCGGGCCTCTACGACTTCGCCCGCCTCATGGTGATTGAGCCCGCGTTTCAGCAGTTCATTGATCGCGTCTTCGTTCTCCACGCCGGGACCCTCCGTCGGCATTCCACTAGTGCACACTGAATTCCTAACATACTTGGAACTCTAGGGGAATTTTCGCTTCCAGACGGATTTTCCGGATCCGGACGTTTTAAACCCGAATTCCGGCGCAATGGCTCTTGTGAAGGATTCTTGGGTAGATCGATGAACGGTATGACGCGAAATCAATGCCTCAGATCAGAACATTGACTTCCTGTTCGGCGCCGGCATCTGCGGCCGACTCGGTTCCACTATCCGCAGCGATCGCGCGATCTCCCGTGACAGCATTCGGTTCCTGCGTCTCAGGCGCTTCGACACCGAGACCGGCCGTTTTCTCAAGCTCCCGCACGGCACGCTCGGGCGGAAACTGGCGTGTCACTTCGCCGGAACGGCTGTCGCGGATCTCGAAAATAACTTTTAACGCCTCGGAATCGAAACGGATTACCGGGCTAAGATAGAAATCGCGCGGAATAGGATTGGCCGTACTACCAGCGTCAGAGTTCGACGCCTTCTGAGACGACGTGGGGACCTGCTGCGCAACGGATCGTGCGGCGGTCGTCCCCGAGAGGATTTCGACCATGACGATCTCCATTCTGGAGTCAATAAACCTGCCTTTTGTCGGCAACTCTAAATGTATATAGCGCTTCGCGAATCCATTGTCGAGTCATTTGCATGACGCAACAAAATTTAGGAAAAATTTAGACGCGACGAAAAGTCCGTACGGGCGGAACAACTTACCTACCGGTCAGACACACTCTTACAGGTAGTTCGCCAGCGAGAGGTTCCGAATCGAGGCGGTGGTCTGATAAGCAGCCTGGAGCTGCCCCTGAATCAACTGGAATTCTGCGGCGGCTTCGAATGAGTCGATGTTCTCGATACCATCCAGCTGTTTCGTGAGCACCGTATTGTCGTCTTTGTGCTGCGCTTCCAGGTCGGTCATCCGCCCCTGGGTGGTCCCGAGCGAGGCAATCATAAGACCGATCTGGTCCGCGGCGGTTTCAACACGCGTCAAACCATCGGTCACCAGCGCACCGTAGTCGGCATCCAGACCAGCGGCATAATCAACATCGGCGAAAACAGCGAATACCTCGAAGAGTTCCTCGAACGCGTCATTGCTGGCGAGTTCGCCATACTCCAGCCGGACTCCCTCCGCCGCGTCAAAAGCGAAGGGCTGGGTTTGTCCGGGAGGAAGACCTCCGACATTGTTCCAGTTGCCGTCCGTGGCGAAGAAGGTTGCGGAATCACCGATCACCGTCGCCGAGTTGCCGACAGCAAGAGGAGTGATCGCGGCAAAAGCGTTTGTTTTCAGGGTTGTCGCGTCAATCACTGGCTGTGTCGCGACAGAGGTACCGTTAAAGAGATAACGTCCTTCCGACTGGGAGTTGAGAAGACTTACCAGCTGGTCGATCGCCGAGTCTGCGAACTGCTTCAGGACCGGCGCCGTATCGTCGTACTTGCCTTCCTGCTGCTTGATCAGCTCGGCGCGCATCTCCTCAGCCAGATCCTGCATACCGACCAAGGCGGCTTCCATGATCTTGGTCCGAGTACGCACCCCCTCGATCGTATTGACGTAGGCCTCTTTGGTCTGGATTTCCTCGCGCAGCTGGATAGAGATCCGAGCATTGTCACCGGTGAGCCCGCTATAGATCTGCGACACCTTTCCGGTGGAGACCTGCTGCTGAGCACGAAGCATCTGATCCTGCAAATTCAGGACCGTATTCTGGGTTCGGAGGGCTGTCGTCAGGGTGGCGATACGCATCGTCTCACTCCCAGCTAGCGAATGATGTTAACAAGTTCGTCCAGAGCGGTCTGGACGGATTGCAATACGCGCGCCGAGGCCGCGAAAGCGGCTTCGAGTTCAATCAGCTTGGCGAGTTCCTCGTCAGTGTTCACGCCGCTCTCGTCACGATAGGCCTGCTCGATCGTATCCCGGTAGTTGGTTTCGAAAGTCAGCTGGCTCTCGAAACTCGCATGCTGGTTCGCCTGGAACCCGACCAGTTCCGCGGCGAACCCCTCGATCGAATTGCTGGCGGTCAGACCGAAACCCGAGACGAAAGTCTGCGTCGCCTGAAACACGTCGAGCATCGCGTTGGCAATTCGGTGGTCACCCGAACCGATGGCGACGTATGTATTGGCACCGTCGGTCGTATCGCCTGTCACGAGATAGGATGGCGTTGCGAGAACATCCGGGTTGACCTGGATGACTTCCGCAAATCCTTGCTCGTTTCCAAGAGCATCCGCCGGAACATTGCCTGCACCGTCGACAAAGAGGTTCAAGACGGCCGTCGTACCGTTGATGGTGAAGGTATCAAGATCGTTCGCAAGTTCGTGGGCGAGCGTGTCGAGCTGATCCTGAGCCTCGACGAGCAGTGTGTCGCGAATCCTCAGCAGACCGGCAAGGGTACCGTCGCCCCCGGAGACCTCCGACGAAATGTCCGGGTTGGTCGCGGTCCCGGCAAGCCCGTCTTCGATCTGAAGCGGCTGCCCGGTCGTTGTCGAGGTAAACAGCGCAGTTTCAGTGAAGGTCAGCGGAAAGGTCGTGTCGTCGAGCAGCAGCCGGCTGTCGCCGGTCAGGATCGTTAGCTCGCCGTTCGAGCGCTCGATAACATTGATATTCATATATTGTGAGAGTTCCTGGACAAACTTGTCCCGGCTGTCTTCCAGATCGGCCGTCGTCCGCCCTTCGGTCTTTCGCGTCGCGATCTCGTCATTCAGCGTGTCGATATTCTCCAACGCCGTATTAACGAGCTCGACCGTATCAGCAATCGCCCGGTCCGCTTCCTTGCGCAGATCGTTGATCGTATCGGTGATGTTCTGGAACTCGGTCGCCACGGCTTCCGCCGCCCGCAAAACCTCGGCCTGGTTCGCACCGAGTTCCGGCGCGATCGACAAGGCCTGGATCGTCTCTTTCAAATCCGTGATCTTGGCGGAGATTGAGTCGTTGTCCCCGGGCCGACCAAACGCCTCGACCAAACGCTCCAGGTAGGCATCGAGCGTCTCGAGTTCGGCGACCGTTGCCTCCTGGGTACGGAGATCTTCAAGCAGCCCTTCATTTACGGAGCGCTCGATGACGCCAACATCCACGCCCTGCGCCTGACCGCCGATGATACGGGTCGTAACTTCCTGCGACTTGCGGGTGTAATCGTCGTTCGTCGCATTCGCGACGTTCCTGGAAACGACGTCGATCCGGGACTGGGATGCCGCCAATCCGGATGTTGCGGCAAGGAGTGCGCTGGAAATTGACATGGTCGCTGTGACCTCCGAATCCTTTACAGGCGAAATGCCTCGCAAATCGATAAGCAAGAACCGGGCCAAACGAAACGGGATACGATCGACTGAAAGCCTTTCCGGCGTCAGCACATTGGTGCAGCATGGCCCGATGATGTCGGCATCCAATGCAATTTCCGTACAAAAATTTCACCGGGCAGCAGAACTCCACAGCGCCGGACGAGTAGCAGACGCAATGTCCGCTTATCGCGAGCTTGAGGCATTGCTCCCGAGCCTCAGCCAGTTCTGGCACTTCTATGGTCTCGCGACGCTGCAATCCGGCGATCTTGGCGCTGCCGCCCGGCGCTTATGCCGTGCGTTGCTGCTTACCCCCTCGGACGCAAATTGTCTGAACCGCTTTGCCTGCATCTTTTTGAGTGGGGGCCGACCGGAAAGCGCTCAGAAGCAGCTCAGGCGGGCTCTCTCGATCTCTCCGACACTCGCGGAAGCCTGCTACAACCTAGGCGAGGCGGAGCGAAGCCTCGGAAATCGCGCGGCAGCTCTTGCCTGTTTTGAACGAGCTGTCGCTGCGGCCCCGGAAAACACAGCATGGCAGGTCTCGGTGGCCACGCTGCTGAATGACCTCGGGCGCGCCACGGAAGCCCGCGCAATTCTGGAACCTCTGGAGCAGAAGGGAGCGCTCTCCGCAGAGCTTTTCTTCCAAATGGGACGCGCGCGTTTCGACTTCTGCGAGGCTGAAGAAGCCGTCGCATATTACCATCGGGCCTTATTGGCGAACCCAAGCGCCCCCGAGGGCTATAACAACCTGCAACTAGTCCAACGTTCTGTCGGCCGGATGACCGAGGGCGTACGCACTGCGGTTCATGGCAGGACTCTTCGGCCCTCAGATCCGGTTTTGGAATACAATCTCGGAGATGCATTGCTCGCAGCCGGCAAAATCTCCGAAGGTTATTTGCAGTATTCGTGGCGGCACCTGAAAGATGAGGTCCGGGTCGACCGTCGCGGCCTTCCTCAGGAATGGAATGGCAGTCCCGCGACCGGGAATGCGGCGCTTCTGCTCTGCCACGAACAGGGTATCGGAGATGAAATTCGTTTCGCTTCCTGCGTGCGAGACATAAGACGGCTCTATGGCGGGCGCGTAATTCTCGAGGCGGACCCGCGTCTGGTACCCCTTTTCCAGCGATCGTTTGACGACGTCACCGTCATTGAGAAAATCCGCCGCTCAGCGGAAAAAATTGCCGTCGCCGATTGCGGTCCGCTCGTCGCGCGCGAAAACATCGGTGCCTATCTGATGCTCGGCGACATGCCGCGCTTGGTCAGACCAAATCTGGATGCGTTCTCCCCGGTGCCCGGCTTTCTGCTGCCCGCGGTATCAGAGCTCGAATTGTGGCTCAGGAGGTTCAAGGATGCAGGGCAGCACCGCTCAGTCGGATTCTGCTGGCGGAGCGGCCTTCGCCGCCCCGGCTGGCGCCATAACGATTTAGAAGCAAGGCAACTCGCACCGCTCTTCGAAGCGGCCGAGTTCCTGCCGGTTTGTCTTCAATATGATGAATGCGACGACGAAATCAGGGAGCTTGAGAAAGTCACAGGAAAGCCGGTCTACAAACCGCTTGAAATCGATCAGAAAAACGAGCTGGACCGTGTCGCGGGAATGATCGCCGCTCTTGACCTCGTCGTCTCAGCCAATACGTCCGTCTTGTTCATTGCCGGGGCGGTTGGAACGCCCGCTATCGGATTGCACGGCAGCCGAACCGCTGTGTTCTTAGGGGCGCGGAACAATCCTTGGCTTGCAAGCGAGATAAGTGTGGTCAAGGGAGGAAATCGTACGTGGGACCAGGTGATCCCGGAAGCGGCAGCGTTGATACAAAAGGCTTTAGGCGGGGAAAAGTCGATCTGATCAACTCGCTTCCGCGAGCCGGAACTGATCCTGCAGCCCCTCCATGATTTGCCGGTTCACATTTATCAGAGCATCGAGACCGACATTGGTCTCAATCGCCAGTTCGGTTTCCCTCGCGACCCAATGCGCAAGCTGGATAAGACTCGTCTTAAGTCCTTGGGGAAGCTGATTTCCCGGCTCGGACAGGTCGCACAGAAACGCGTCCCAAACCTTTCCGTTCCAGAGCACTGCATTGAGCCGATCCTGCAACGTGCACTCCGTGTCCTGAGCCTTGAGAAGCGCACTGGTAACCTGACCAAGCAGCCTGTACTCAACCTGCTGGTGGCTTTCGGTTTGTTTCTGAACGCTCGAATAAGCGGCATACCCTTGTCGCATATCAGGCTCCTCCGGATGCTATCCCGACGGCTCTTACTGGAAGAGACCCAGCAGGACCTGCGGCGCGTTGTTCGCCACGCCGAGAACCTGTACACCGAGCTGCTGCCGGACCTGCAATGCGGTGAGCTGGGCTGATTCACGAGCGAGATCGGCGTCGACGATGTTCCCGAGTCCTTCTTCGGTCGCATCGCTGACCGAGGTAAGAAACTCGGTCTGGAAGTTCAACGCGCGGGTATCGGCACCAAGCTGGCCGAGTGCAATATTAATTGTCGATTCCAGATTGGAATACTGTGCCGTAAGGACGCTCTGCGCATTGGTAGCGGTGGTCAACGCCGCACCACCGAGCGAGTTGATGTCGGTCAGCAGGTTACGTGCGCGAAGCGTAATCGTGTCGTTGTTCAGGTTCGACAGCGTGTTAACCGCGGTAGAGGTGTTCAACACGTTGATGCCGTTAAATACGGCGTTGGTGACGAAGTTACGCGCCTGGGAAATCAGTTCGTTGAAATCGTCGGTCAGGATGTTGCGCTGCTGCGTCGTGATCCCCTCGTTCGACAATTCCGTCAGTTTCTGACGCACATCCTGCAGCAGGTCCGAAATCGATGTCGCGCCGGCGAGCGCAACCTGTGCGATACCTTTGGTGTTGTTCAGACCTTGCTGAATCGCACCGAGCGCGCGGATGTCGCCCCGGATGCCCTGGGCGATGGCAAAGTTTGATGCATCGTCCTCAGCACCGGAAACCTTCAAACCGGTCGACACACGGTCCTGAGTCTGCGCCAGAAGATTATTGGTCCGCTCGAGGTTGCGTAGCGCAACAAGAGCCTCCGGGTTCGTCAGAATCGAGTTACTAACCATAACCAGTGTTCCTTCTCTCTTTGCGCCGCCCTTCTGCCCAGCCTCCGGACCAATTCTTGGTCTCGGCGTTTTTTGCCGGGTGAATCTGACGGCGAACCACTGTCTCGGCTCTCTTGTCGCAAGAGCCGGACCAGTTTCGAGAAGACCACCAACTTGTTGATTTAAAACATTTTATCGATTCCCCCAGTCGAGAAACGCTTCCAAGAAAGCCGCGCCCGACAGAGCGCCCGGCAGGATATTCCAGGGTGGAATGGAGGTTTTTTCCGCTATTGCTCGGAACTGAGAATGTCCGATAGACGCGCAGCCGCACGGGAAAGGCACGTCGGGAGATCGAAAGGCTCTGCCCGACTGCACATCGGAAGCGAAGCCCCAAGAACCGCATCGTGGTGATCGCTCTGGAACATCAGACTCCGCCCAAGCCGCAAAGTCGGAGTGCCGACCGCGGCGGAGAGAGTACAGACGGCTGTGTCGACCGCGACGACAACGTCCAACACCGCCAGCAAGGCAGCAAGACGGTCAAGTTCATCCTTCTGATCGATCCCTACAGGATCATGGACGATGCAACCGAGTTTCGCTCCTGCAGCTTCTAACTCTCCAGGGAGTGAATTGTAGACCAGATTGACGAACAACGCCTGACGAGGCCCGAGCACCGCGAGCATGGCTTCGGCATCGCAATAAAATCGGTCTCTTGCCGTAGAAGACGTTCCGCCGCGCCAGCATATTCCGACCAGGCTTAAGTCGGTCAATTCCGAAAAGTAAGTCCGCCAGCGTTGGATTTCATTCGCTTCCGGAAGCAGAAATGCCCTCGGCCCCACCTCTTGCGGATTCAATTTGGACAAAGGCAGAAGCGACGCAGAAAGAATAGCGCGATCGAAATCCAGCTCTCGGCAAGCCGCGCGATAATCAAAGACTGGCGCCTCTCTTTCCGTCGCAGAAATTTGCCGGTCGATGAATCGGAAGTCCGGGAAACTACGCTCAAAAAGGCGCCGGTTTCGGCGGTCACATTCGACTGTGATCTCTGAGACCCTGTCACGTAGCCAGGAAAGGCGGCTGAGAAAGATATACTCGTCACCAACACCCTGCTCGGCAGCAACAAGCAGATGTCCCGGATCGGATTGGCCGTCCCAGAGTTCCGGCAAACCCACACGGCGGGTGTCTAGCCGAGAGCCCACGCGATCCTCGTAAAGCCGCCATCCGGCCGCGGTATCGCCGGAAATGAAGGCACAGGCGGCAGCGACGAAACGAAGCTCGGAAATATCCGGAAAGAGTAACAAAGCAAGCCGGCTTGCTCTCGCCGCCGCGGAGAATTCATCCATGCGGAACAGAGCCAGCGCCAGGCAATGATGTGCCGCGTGCGCATCGGGTTCCAGTAACATCGACCGCCGCGCGGCAGAAGCAGTCCTCTTATCATCCTTTCGGGCCTCGAACGCCGCAGCAAGCAGAGCCCAAAGTCCGGCACTCCGGGGAGAGAGGCAAATTGCCCTTGATGCCCATCCTGCCAGATCAATTGGGCAATCGGATTGCCCCTCACCGTCCCTCAGATGGGGGTAGAGAACCACTGCATCGGGAGCCAGCAAAATCGCACTGCGCAATATTGCTTGTGAACGGCCAGCATCGCCGGCCTGCTTCCGAGCCAGGGAAAGATGCAGATACGGCTCGATTTCCAACGGCGCGCGCTCGATGGCCTTTTCCAAATAGCCGATCGCTTGGTCTGGCTCTCGCCTTGAAAGCAACGCGGCCCCTGCCCTGGCATAAACTGCTGCAAGGTCAGGAAAACGCTGAACGGCCTCATATGCAGTCGAAAATGCCTGATCAAGGTCCCCCATCTGCTCGGCCAGACGGGAGCGGTTGAGCCAGGCGTCGACATTGGCGGGGTTCGACATATTCGCCTGGGCAAATGCCCGGACAGCGTCCGCTTTCCTGTTCTGCTGAAACCGGACCGCTCCAAGGCTGTTGGAGGCGGAGGCCAAGCCGGGGTCAAGGCTGAGAGCCCGCTCAAGATGCATCTCGGCCTCTCGCGGTCGCCCGGTCTGATGGAGCAGTGTTCCGAAAAGGTCATTGGCACCGGCATGACCGGGAAATCTCGAAAGGATTTCCCTGTAGCCGGTTTCCGCCAGGTCGAACTGCGAATTCCGATGTGCGCTCAGTGATGCGAACAGCAATTTCTCAAAATGCAGTTCGTCACCAGCTCGAATTGGATGATTTTCCCGATCCTTCGCCACACCGCCGCGCTAAGCGCCGACGCTCAGGCTTTGTCGAGGATGGACCCGACCGCGCTGCTCGGCTGCGGCTGGGGACTTGCGGACGTGGCCTGCTCCGGCTTCAGCCCTTTCATGATGTCCCTGTTGACGGCAACGAGGGAATCGATATCCCCCTCTCCCTCAAGCGCTAGCGCGGTCTCCTTCGTCACCCAAATTCCAAGGCTGACGATCGCCGCCCTAAGCTCACGCGGAAGCTGGTTGCCGGCCGTACCGCAATCTTCAACAAACACGTCCCAAACCTGCTTGTTCCAGTTCAATGCCGATGCGACCTGAGACATTTTCTTAGGGTCGTTCTTGGCATCGTTCTGATTATCGATCGCTTTGATCAATTCTGACGTTACCTGCGCCAGCAGACGATATTCCGTATCACGCGAAGTAGCGGTTTGATTGATCGTCTTCTTGTAGGCATCGATGCCGGACATCAATTAACTCCCAACCGCCGCGGGCGTGCCGATCTTGAGAATTTCAGATTCATAGTTCATGAGCGCCTTACAGGTTTTCAATGCTCGATAAAAGCGCTTTTCGTTCACATCCTGAACAATATTCAGAAGTGTCATACGGACTTCTTTGAAGGTCGTCGCCTCCAGAAAACTCTCAACCAATTCCAAGAACGTGTTCCGATATTGGTCCGATTCATCCTGATCGAGATACATTAACAAAATGGTAAAATAGATTCGTTTCGCCGGCGTGTTGGCATCCTCCTCCTGCATGATGTCTTTGCCGAGTAATATCGTGGCCTCATTCTGGAGCACCAGAGATGCGCCTTTTTTTCCGGCAACCATCACGGCGCCGTTAACCACGAACTTCTCTCCAGGTTTCACATTGATTTTTAAAGGCATTCGAAGAAACCCGCACAATCAAACAGACGTCTTATTCATAACATCAAATGTGGGCTTTCGAAAATGAGGAACGTCACAGTCCGGTGCACCGGGTCATCGCAGCGAGCGCGGCATCGGCATCTCAGAGCCAGTTAGGGGCAGAAGCCCGGGTAATGTGAACAAAAAAAATCGGGGGAATTTCTTCCCCCGATTTCTATTGAGATGTGATCCGTTATTAACGGAACAGACCCAGCAGGGACTGCGGACGCTGGTTCGCGATACCGAGGGTCTGGGTCGACAGCTGCTGCTGCACCTGCAGGGAGGTGAGGCGAGCAGACTCACGAGCCAGGTCGGCATCGACGATGTTGCCGAGGCCTTCTTCGGTCGCATCCCGGATCTGCTCCAGGAACTGCGTCTGCAGATTGAGCGCACGAACTTCCGCGCCGAGAGAGCCGAGCGCGGTGTTCACGACGGACTCAAGGTTGGAGAATTCGTTGGCAATCACGCTCTGCGCGTTGGTCGCATTGGAAAGGGTCGCCGTGGCGATAGCGCCGACCTGGGTGTTGACCGCGCTCTGCGCCGTAAGGGACAGAGTACCGCCAGCCAGGTTCGACAGCGTATTAACGGAAGTCGCACCGGAACTGATCAGGTTCACACCGTTGAACGACGCGTTGGCGATGAAGTTCGCCGCCTGCGAGACCAGCTCGTTGAAGTCGGACTGCAGGATGTTGCGCTGCGCGGTGGTGATACCTTCGTTGGCCAGCTCGGTGAGCTTACCGCGGATGTCGGACAGGAGGTTGGAAACTCCGGTCACACCGGCGATCGCAACGTTACCGATACCCTTGGCGTTATTGAGGCCCTGCGTAACGGCGTCGATACCGCTCAACTCGGCCCGGATACCCTGCGCGATGGCAAAGCTGGAAGCGTTGTCGAGCGCACCGGAAACTTTCAGGCCGGTAGAAACACGGTTCTGGGTCGTATCCAGGCTCCGATTGATGGAGTTCAGGGTACGAAGAGCCGTGAAAGCGGACGGATTGGTAAGGATAGAGTTTTGAACAGCCATTTTGGCCTCCTCTTTCTAAGGTCTGCGGGAATTTTTCCCGCGGATTTTAGGGGCAAGCCCCCAGAGCAAAACCCGCTTCTTCGAGCGGATAACATATAATAACACAGAAAATAGTTGCGAAAAGTTTAATATCCGTAAGGGATTTCGCCACCCGATGAGAACCTCCGGTTGGCAGACAATAAGATTATGAAATAATTAGAACTTCATCGGACTATCGCGATTTCCGGGATGTGGGGAAAATCGCACTGGTAGAATCAAACTGATGGCCCGGACGCAAAAAAGGGCGGCCGAAGCCGCCCTTTCGCAAAAATGTGGTCTGGCTGTCTTAGCCGAACAGGCCCAGCAGGGTCTGCGGACGCTGGTTCGCGATGCTGAGCGTCTGAGTGGAGAGCTGCTGCTGCACCTGCAGAGAGGTGAGCCTTGCAGACTCGCGCGCCAGGTCGGCATCGACGATGTTGCCCAAACCTTCGTCGGTCGCGTCCCGGATTTCCTCGAGGAACGTGGTCTGAAGGTTCAAAGCACGAACTTCCGCACCGAGCGCGCCGAGAGCAGTGTTCACGACGGACTCGAGGTTGGAGAATTCGTTTGCAATCACGCTCTGAGCGTTGGTCGCGTTGGTAAGCGTCGCCGTAGCGATAGCACCAACCTGGGTGTTGACGGCGCTCTGGGCGGTCAGAGTCAGAAGGCCGCCGGACAGGTTGGAGAGCGTGTTGACCGTGTTGGCGCCGGACTGGATCAGGTTCACACCGTTGAACGACGCGTTGGCGATGAAGTTCGCCGCCTGCGAGATCAGCTCGTTAAAGTCGTTCTGCAGGATCTGACGCTGCGAGGTGGTGATACCTTCGTTTGCCAGCTCGGTCAGTTTGCCGCGGACATCGGACAACAGGTTGGAAATACCGGTGACACCGGCGATCGCGACCTTGCCGATACCCTTGGCGTTGTTCAGACCCTGAGTAACCGCATCGATAGCCGTCAGTTCGGCGCGGATACCCTGCGCAATGGCGAAGTTGGACGCATCGTCCAGAGCGCCCGCAACCTTCAGGCCCGTGGAGACACGGTTCTGAGTGACGTCAAGGCTACGGTTAATGCCGTTCAACGTGCGAAGGGCGACGAAGGACGACGGATTGGTCAGAACAGAGTTTTGGATAGCCATGGTTTAAGTCCTCTTTCTAAGGGCTCGTGATGAATCAGCGTTTTGCTGATAGTGGGGTTCTCCCCACGGCGCTCATCATCCACACATGCATAAATATTGTCAATAAAAAAATTAAAATTGTAGATAAATGCAATATTTGTTTGTTCCCAATAAGTTAGCCCCCATGGCGGCGTACCCTCTCCTGCCACCCTCCTTTACGAACCCAAACATCCTCAACAGTCGCCGCACACTCAACTTGCATGCCAACCGTCGTTGGAGACGTTGCCTGGCGCGACCGTGAGCACTGGGAAATAACCGCCCCTCAGACCCGGCACAAGTTGCCCACCTCTCGCCGCGCGACCGCCAAAACCCCGATTACTCCGCCAAACCGTCGGCAAATTCTGCCCGTCAGGACTGGCCCGGTCCTTGCTTCTGATCGACAAACACAAAGCGCGAGGGCAAAGCATGTCTCCCGTATCGACCACCCCGGATCTTCTGAGCGGCGCATCAACGAAGCGTGCGAGCGCATTGCCGTTCGACCCGATAGCATCCCGCAACACGGATCGGCCGAAGTTTCGGCTCGAAGACTATGCCCGCGATGACGTCAACGACAGCGTGCGGGCGGAATCGACTCGCCGCGAGTCTTCCGCTCGAAGCGAGCACGTAAACAACAGGCATGAGTCACGCCGGGAAACTTCGCCGTCTCAGACCAAAGACCGTCCAGAAGACAGCCAGGTGCGCGCGTCCGGTACTGAAGCCTCGCGAACCCCGGCGCCGTCTCATAACGAGACGAAAACTGTCCAGGCAGATAACGCTCCTGCATCGGAGGCTGACGCCGCCCCTGCCTCGACACCGGAACCGGCTTCGACACCGGCAAAAGATCCGAAGGAAAACGTTGCTGAAGGTTCCACCGAGGCTGCGGCAGACAGTCCGGCCGCAGCGCCGGTCGCTTCAGAGGTTCGGGAGACTCAGCCGAAAACGGAGCCTGCGCATCCGGATGGGACCGCGCAAGTGGCACCGACACAGACTGGCACGTCGAACGGCTCCGAGAACGGCAACGACAACGCCCCGTCCCCCACGCCACAGGCGAGCGGCCAGGTCAACGAGCAGAACCCGCTCTCTAATGAGAAGACTGCGCCGGTCGAGTCCTCCGGGCACTCTGTCAAGAAAACCGACGAAACGTCAGCAGCGGTTGAAAAGGCCGCACATGAGCAAATAAAGACTGCTTCCGATAATGTAGTGGCAGGTCAGCAGAAGATCACGGCCGCGACGACGGCGACGTCGGCGACCGAGCCACGCGAAAGCAACTCGGCAAAACAGAGCCCGACCCAGACGGCCTCTGCTCCTGCGCATCAAAGCGGCGACCCCAAACTCGCGGCACTGCAAAAACTGACGCAGCGTCCGGCGGCAGAGGACGCGACAGCGGCGGCGAAGTCGAATGCAAACGCAGCCGCGAGCGACGACAAGACCACTCTCACGCTCCCCGTCCCCTGGCCTCAGAAATCCGCTGCCCAGACCGCCACGGCGCAGACGGCAACCGCCGGCACAAACGGGAAGACGACCGAGTTGCCGGCGGATGCCGTAGCCCGTGCGGTCAGGGCGGCGGCCGGCGCAGCCAATGCGAATAACCAGGCACAAAAGCCTGCAACAGAGACGTCAGCCCCTCAAGGCACCGCGAAAACAGCTGCACCCCAATCGGGGCAGCCGCTGCCGAAGATCGAGATCGAACAATCGGTCGCCGCCCGACAGCAGAATGCCGGCGAGACCGCGCTGCTAGCCGCGAACCGGGCTGCCGCCGCGGACAATGCGCCTAAGCCGAATCTTCTGCCTTCCCAGAGCGAAACCATCGCCGCTGTGACAGCATTGAACAGCCGCGTGCCGCGCTCGAACGCCCTCGGCGCAGCTCAGCAGAGCAACGCCCTGAACAGCGCCGCCGAGAAAGCGGTCTCTCAGATCGCGGCCAATGCCGGACAGACCGCTGTCGGCGCAATCGTCGCAGGCGCAACCCAGTCCTCAGCTCCGGCCGGAGGCAGCACGACCGCCTTCACGGCCGTCCAATCGCAACCGGCGGGCACGCCAATCGAACAGGCCGCCGGGAACCACTCGCGTGGCGGTGCCAGCCAAAACGGCCTTAGCGACTCAGGCTCGACCTCGAGCGGAACGCCCCGTGCCGGCGAGATGCCGTCGACAACGACCGGCAGCAGCTTCGGAGACACGCTCCGGGCCAACGGATCCGAACGCGCGGCCAATGCGCAGGAAGCCCGGCAACCTTTGCCGGGTGCAGCCGCCGAACAGGTCAAAGTAAAGCTGGTCAAAGCTGCCCAGGGTGGCCTCGACCGGATCAAGATGCAGCTCAATCCGTCTGAGCTTGGCAAAGTCGAGGTCCGCCTCGAATTCGGCTCTGACGGCGGCGTTCGGGGAATTGTAACGGTCGAAAAACCTGAAACCCTAAGCCTTCTGCAACGCGATGCACGGCAACTGGAACAGGCTTTGCAGGACGCAGGATTCAAGACCGGTGGCGACAGCCTCGAATTCCAGATGCGGGGCGGCGACACCAACGGGAGACAGCAATTCGCCGGAGACGGCAACGGCTCGCTCTCGAACGCAGGCGGCGACCTGGCGGCTGATGAAGAACAGCTCGGTACGGCCACCGCAGGGACTGAACAAGACGGTATCGGCGACGACGGTTCGCTGAACATGGTGGCCTAGGAGGCAAGTGAGATGTTTAGCGCAGTTTCAAGCACTGGCGAAACCAGCATCTACGCTCAGGAGCAGACGACGTCAGAACGCCTGGAGGAAGAGCTCTCCCAGTTCATGACCCTGTTCCTGACCCAGCTTCAGAACCAGGATCCGACGAGCCCGATGGACACGAACCAGATGACCGAACAGCTAGTCCAGTTCACTTCCGTCGAGCAGCAGATCGAGGCCAACACTCTTCTTGAGGAATTGGTGAGCGCGCAGAGCGGCAATGCGAATTCGGCAGCCGTCAGCTACATCAACCAAGGCGTCTATTTCGATGGCAATACGACCACGCTGACAGATGGCAGCGCGTCCTGGGGGTACCTGATCGACTCCGAAACCGACGCAGACAGTGTCTCGATCAACGTCTTCGATGAAGACGGCACCCTCGTCTACACCGAAGAAGGAGAGACCACCGCCGGCGTGCGCCATGAGTTCAATTGGGACGGCACGGACTCCGGCGGGGAACAGCTTCCGGACGGAACCTATTCGATCCAGGTCGGCTCTCTCGATGAAGAAAACCAGTCCATCGACACCCTCGTCGAGGCCTACGGCCTGGTCACCGGTGTGGTGACCGGCAGCGACGGCCCGAGCCTGCTTATCGGCAATGTGAGCGTCGGCATGGACGAAATCACGCGAGTTTCCGCCACTTAAGGCGGAAGGACCGGGCGGCCGAACAGATGCCCCCGGCCACGGTGCCAGACCGGCACCATCGGTAGAAACGGCCGCGCCCCCGGGCCCGGTCATGGAATGGAGGACTAGACATGAGTGTTACCGGCGGACTTTTCGCGGGCGTGGCGTCGATCGGCGCACAGGCAACCGCGTTTGGTATCATTTCGGACAACATCGCCAACTCGCAGACGGTGGGCTTCAAGGAAACCGATGCGCGCTTCCAGACGCTCGTCACCCGCAGCCCGACCGCGACGGCCTTCACGCCGGGCGGCGTGCAGACCAAGCCCCTGACCGATCCGAGCCGCCAGGGTCTGCTGCAGGCGACCAACAGCACCACGGACATCGCCGTTGACGGCAACGGCTTCTTTGTTGTGAACGAGGCCGCCGATCCGGGCAACGACGACGAATATCTTCTGACCCGCGCCGGCTCCTTCAACACCGACGAGAACGGCCGCCTGGTAAATACCGCGGGTTATTACCTGCAGGGCTGGCGGACCGACGCGACGGGCACCATCGTAAACAACGACACCCGAGACTTGCTGACCAGTCTCGAGACTGTCGATCTGTCCCAGTTCGGCCAGATTGCGAACGCGACCGACGATGTCACCATAAACGCCAACCTCCCGGCTGGCGCGGCAACCGCCGACACCGTGATCACCAATATCACGATCTATGACTCCCAGGGCTTCGACTACCTGCTCGAAACGACCTGGACCAAGGGGGCGGCCCCCAACACCTGGACCTACGACTACACCCTGATCCGCAACCCGGGCACGATCAACGCGACCTCCATGTCGCTCGGCGGCGCGGCAAGAACAATGACCTTCAACCCGGATGGCAGCTTGCGCAGCGTCAACGGCGGAACCGCGGGCACAACCAACGAAGCGGCAACGGAAACGCTGACCATCTCGTCGGGTGAGTTCAGCCGCTCGGTCGCGACGGCCACGATCACGCTCAACTGGGGAACTTTCGGGCAGCCGACCGGTATGTCGCAGTTCAACGGTGATTTCGAAACCTCATTGCTGAACCAGGACGGCTCCGGCCCATCGGCCCTGATCGGCGTCTCGATATCAGAGGACGGATTGGTCGCAGCGAACTTTGCCAACGGTCAGTCGAGAAACATCTACCGGCTCCCGCTGGGCACCGTTCCTTCATCCACGGAACTCTCATCGGTGAACGGCAACGCCTACCGCGTCACCTCGACTTCGGGCGATATCGTTCTCAGCATCCCGACGAACGGCGGTACCGGTCGCGTCCAGTCCGGTGCGCTGGAAAACTCAACCACGGATATCGCGAACGAGTTCACCGATCTCATCATCACGCAGCGGGCCTATTCGGCCTCCACCCGGATCATCACGACCGGCGACGAATTGCTCGACGAGATCATCCGCATCAAGAGGTAGGTATCGTTTCCATTCGATTTCTACCGATTTCTATCTCGCCCCGGCATTTATGCCGGGGCTTTTTTTGTGGACATTCCGAACCGAGAAAGATCGCATTTTAACTATTCCTTAGGACGCGCCACCTATCCTGGGGTTACCGGCCTACTGATCACAAAAATGAGCAGACGACCGTGACCACACCCCGCGAAGAAACGATGAGCGCAGAGCAGGACAACAAAGCGAACGCATCAGCCGACCCGTTTGCCGGCCTACCGCCCGCAGATACCAAGAGGTGGGTCGTCAGCCGGAAAGCACAGGTCGTCCGGGCCGTCGAGGATGGCGTGATCACGCTGGAACAGGCCTGCGAACGCTACAGCCTCAGCCATGAGGAGTTTTCGAACTGGCGGGAATTGATCAAGGCCCACGGCACCCGGGCCTTGCGTGCGACGCGCATTCAGGATTACCGCAGAGCCTCCCGGCGTTTCCGGTCGGGAAGCTGATTTACGGCTTCAGCGCTTCGATCTCCGTCGCGATCTTTCTCAAAACCTTGCTCCACTTCTCCGACTGTCGCTTGGAGAAATAGCGCACGCTCGGGAACCAGGGGCATCGGCCGTTCTTGAAATAGGATTCGGGAACCGGAAACGGCCGGAACTCGATGGTCTCGACCCCGAGCGCGCCCGACATGGTCGAGACCGAGGTCGCCGGACTGACCACCAGATCCATGCAACTTGTTAGCCCCGCCGCTTTCTCCAGTTCGATTTTCAGGTCGACATCGTCCCATCGCACGAGATCGACGCCGAATTCCGACTTCATGAACTCAAGCTCGTCGTCACGGGCGTCATACTGCAGATTGACAAAAGTCACGCCCTCGATCTTGAGAAGCGTGTGCATGTCCTCGACGCCGGAATAATACTCCGATCTGTAGGCGCCCCCGAGACCGCTGCGCCAGCACAACCCTATATAGGGCCCGGGCCCAGCTTCCTTCAGACGCTCCCGGAACAGCTCGACGAAGTAGGGATCCGGCTTCAGATACCCGGAATGTACGGGAAACGCCTCTTTGTTGGGACGAAACAGACGCCCCAAGGTGCCAAACGGGCAAGCAATGTCGAATGGCTCCACCCCCTCTTCCGCCGGCCAATAGGGGGACGGAACGACACGCACTTCGGGGAAGGAGCGCTGAAACAGGTTCACCAATCGCGGCGCACATTCCACGACCACTTCGCCGCCCCGTGCGATCGCCTCCGGAACCATGCTCGCAAAGCGAATCTCGTCGCCGATACCCTGTTCGGCATACAGGATCACTCGCGCGCCGTGAAACGGCTGGCCATTCCAGAGCGGCTGGGGAAACCGTCTCCACGGCTTCCCATTGTTGGTCGCCACCATGCGCCATTCCGAATGGAACCAGCCTTCCTCCCAGCCCCCCTGGCGCAGCAGGTTGCTCCCGAAATTATGGTGCGCATGCGCGTTCTCGGGATCCAGTTCAAGCGCACGCCTGTAATAGCCGTTGGCCTGCTTAAACTCGCCGAGATCCGCCAGCATCGTCGCAATGTTCGTCAGGGCCTCGGGAAACTCGACTCCAACCTCCAGCGCGCGGCGCAGCGAAACCAGCGCCTCGGTCCTGCGCCCGAGTTTCGACAACACACTGCCGATATTGTTATGGATGATCCCGTCCTGGCCCTCCGCTTTCAGGCGTTTGCCGCCCCACTTGAGCGAGTTCTTGTACCAGGACAGCGCCTCTTCATAGTCTTTCTCCGCTTCGTAGATCGTGCCGAGGTTGCATGCGATCATCGCGTTCCGCGGATCGCACTCCAGCGCCTTCTTCATCAACTCGATCGCGACCTTGGGGCGTCCCATTTCGCGCGCGACGACCCCGACGCCGTGAAGGGCGTGAACGTTTTTCTCGTCTTCGTTCAGGATCGCGGTGAATAACTTGCGTGCCTCCTCGATCTTGCCTTGTTCGAGGTATTTCACCGCCTCGTTGTTCAGCGTCGAAAGGCGCGAGCGCGACGTATCGACCATGCCGGAAAAGGAAAATCCGGGGGACTGGCCCACCCTAGCGGTGTTCGATTCAATTCTCTCCATGGACAACTCCCCGGAGCATCCGATACGGGTCATTCAAACAGGCTCGCGTCCGACTGACAACAAATCCTCCTTAACCTTTACCACAAGTTCCGCCGCTAATTAATTGTTCTCTTTCGATTCATTGTCGGATATATTCACTAGGCATTTTTTGCCGAGAGGACTATTTCAATTTTCATAAGATATGTATAAAATGCAATATACTTATGAGAGTGGCCCGGTTTGCACGCCGGGCGTCTGCTGCGCGCAACTGCGAGGGTCTTGACCCATGAATCCTCTCGTCGACCTTATCCGGAATCTCGGCCCGATCCGCATCGCCGCCCTCGTCGGCACCGCGGTAGCCGTGCTCGGCTTCTTCATCTTCCTGGCCTCCCGCCTTTCGACAGGCGGCATGTCGCTGCTTTACGGCGACCTTGACCCCGCGGACAGCGGCGCCATCGTCAAGGAACTCGAAGCCCGGAACATCGAGTACGAACTGAAAGCCGGCGGCCAACAGGTTTACGTTCCCGGCGACGAGGTTCTGAAGCTCCGCGTCGCGCTCGCCGAACAGGGCGTGCCCGGCGGCGGCACCATGGGTTACGAGATTTTCGACAAGTCGGACGGGCTCGGCACGACCAGCTTCGTGCAAAACGTGAACCTGGTGCGCGCGCTAGAGGGTGAACTGGCGCGCACCATCGGCGCCATGAACAATGTCCGCGGCGCCCGCGTCCATCTGGTGCTGCCGCAGCGCGAGCTGTTCAGCCGCGAGCGCCGCAAGCCGAGCGCCTCCGTCGTGCTGCAGGTTCAGGGTGCCGGCCGCCTCGGCCGCGAACAAGTCCTTGCGATCCAGCATCTCGTGGCGGCGGCGGTTCCGGAAATGGATCCGCAGAATATCTCCATTCTCGACAGCCGCGGCCAGTTGCTTGCGCGCGGCACATCCGAGGAAGACGGCGCCCTTCCCGGCCAGAGCTCCGAGGAAATGCGGCTCGCCTTCGAGAACCGCCTACGCGGCTCCGTGGAAGAGCTGGTCGAGCGCATCGTCGGCCTCGGCCGCGTCCGCGCCGAGATCAGTGCCGAAATCGATTACGACCGCTTTACCGAGCAGTCCGAGATTTACGATCCCGACAGCCAGGTCGCCCGCTCGACACAGACCATCACCGAGAGCGAAAGCTCCCAGGAGCGCAACAAGCAGGACACGGTTTCTGTCGAGAACAACCTGCCGGAAGCCGAAGCCAATGCCGGCGCCGGCGACCTCTCCGCCCTCTCTCAGGCCGAGCGCAGCGAGGAAACCGTCAATTTCGAGATCAGCAGGACCGTCCGGAACCGGGTGAAGGAAGCGGGCGAGATCCAGAACCTCTCCGTCGCGGTCCTGGTCGACGGGCGCTATGTCGAAAACGAGGACGGCGACAAGGTCTACCAGCCGCGTTCCCCCGAGGAACTTGAGCAGATCGCCACCCTCGTCCGTTCCGCCGTTGGCTACAACGGCAGCCGCGGAGACACCGTCGAGGTCGTCAACATGCAGTTCGTCAAGCTGGAGCCGCTGGATCTGGACGACGGCTCGCTGCTGTTTGGCATTTCTAAGGACGAGTTCCTGCAGCTCGCCGAGGTTCTGGTTCTGGCCGTGGTCGGACTCCTCGTGATCCTCCTGGTGGTTCGCCCGGTGCTGACGCGCCTGTTTGAATCGATGCCGACCACGCTTGCAACCAGCGGCGGGCCGGCGATTGCCGGCGCCGACGCGATCGCCCAGTTGACGGGGCCGGGCGCGACCGCCGACATGGCGGAACTGCTAGAAGGCGACGACGAAGAGGAAAGCCTTCTCGACCAGATGATCGACATCAACCAGGTCGAAGGCCGGGTACGTGCCTCCTCGCTCAAGAAGATCGGCGAAATCGTCGAGAAACACCCGGAGGAAGCCGTCGCGATCATTCGCAATTGGATGTATCAGGAAGCCGGCAATACGGGCGGCTGAACGGCAGTGAACGGAGAACCGGTTTGAGAGTGGGGGGCTGACGAGCATGGCGACGCAGAAATCACGCTTCCTGTTCGACGATATCTTCGACGAGGAGTATCAGCAGAAGCTGCGCCGAGCGGCCGAAGCGGCGCGCCTCGCCGAGGAAGAAGCCGCGGCCAACGCCCCGCCGACCTACAGCCAGGACGAAATCGACGAGGCGAAGGAAGCCTCCTATCAACTCGGCCGCCAGGAAGGCATGTCCGCCGCCATGGCCGGCATAGAACAGCAGGTCGCGGTCGCGCTCGAAGGCGTGTTGAGCCAGATCGGAAAACTGACCGAGACGCACCGCAAATGGACAAGCGAGATGCAGCGCGACGCGGTCCGGTTGTCCGCGACGATCATGCGCAAGCTCGCCCCGGAACTGACCCGCGGCACTGAGCTTCCGCAGATCGAGCATGTCATCAACCAGGCCTTCCAGTTCCTGACCGAACAGCCGAAGGTTATGATCCGCGTCGCCGCCGAGATTGAGGAGCCGCTGCGGGACAAGGTCCAGCTCATGGCCTCCCGCGTCGGATACGAAGGCGAAGTGGTGCTGGTCGGAGACCCCGAACTGGTGGCAACGGACTGCCGTGTTTCCTGGGCCGCCGGCGCGGTCGAGCGCGCGCTGGACGAGACCTGGAGCGAGATCGACGAGATGGTGGAACGCACGGTCTCCGCCCTCCCGCCGCGCTCGGGCATCGGTTCGGACGTGCCGGCGTCTCCGGAAGTGGACGACGCCGGTGAAATGCCGGACGAGACGGAACACGCAACGGCAATGGGGGCCGAAACCGAGGCCGCCACCGAACCGGAACCGGATGACGAGCCGGGAGCGAATGACGAGATGGAAATGGCCGCCCCCTTGGCCGATACCGAAATCACCACCGAAGTCGAACAGCCGGATATGGACCTGCCTGCAGATCCGGATGAAGCTGAGGTGAGAGAGAGCTAACGCAGCACTGCCGCGGAGGAGAGCTGAATGTCCGACGAGAGCGATGTCGATTTCGAAGATCTCGACGATATGGATATGGCCGCAGCCATGGAGCAGCAGGCCGCAGACGAACCGGAGGAAGTCGTTGCTTCCGACTCGCCGGAGCGGATCAGCGCCCGGGAGCTGGAAGCGGTCTACGATATTCCGGTACAGGTCTCTGCGGTGCTGGGGAAATCCAGCATGCAGGTCAGTCAACTTCTGAAACTCGGCCGTGGCGCCGTCGTCGAACTTGACCGCAAGGTCGGCGAGGCCATCGACATCTATGTGAATAACCGCCTAGTGGCCCGCGGCGAAGTCGTCATCGTCGACGAGCGCCTCGGCGTGACCATGACGGAAATCATCAAGTCCGACCGGACCGGCTGACGCTGAAGGCGGGAACGCTCCATGGCTGATCGTGCGACTGTAGACGAAGGCGCCCCGGCGCGCCCTGCCCGCACCCGTTCGTTCGATGTCCCGGCGAGCGGCCGGACCATCGATATTGCGCTGATATTCGGGCTATGCGTGGCCTTTGGCCTGGTTGGCACGGCGCTCGTGCTGGGCGGATCGGTCAGCTCCTTCTACAATCTGCCGTCCGTGCTCATCGTGCTCATCGGCACCTTCGCGGTCACTCTTGTGTCCTTCAGCATTTCCGAGCTGTTCGGTGCATTCGGCACGGTCTTCCAAACCATGCTTCCGAAGCGTTTCGATCACAAGCTGGCGGGAGAGCGCTGCCTCAATCTGGCGGCCATCGCGCGGGATAACGGCGTCCTCGCACTGGATCACGTGCTGCCGGCGATCGACAGCGAACCTTTCCTGCAGCGCGCCATCGCGATGACCGTCGACGGCGCGACCCCACATCAGATCGACCAGGTCATGGCGCAGGAAATCGATGCGGTACAGGACCTGAGACACCGTCACGCGAGCGTGTTACGACGCGCCGCCGAGGTTGCGCCCTCCATGGGACTCATCGGCACCCTGATCGGTTTGATCCAACTGCTCGGCAATCTGAACAATCCAAGTTCCATCGGCCCCGCCATGGCGGTCGCGCTGCTCACCACCTTCTATGGTGCGATCATGGCCTACATGGTCCTCGCGCCGATCGCGGCCAAGCTGGAGCGAAACGCCGAGTCCGAACTGCTCGAATGCGAAATCTATCATGCCTGCGCGATGTCGATCGCGCGGCAGGAAAACCCGCGCCTGCTGGAGCGGCTTCTCAATACCAAGCTGCCGCCTTCGGAGCGGCTCGACTATTACGGCTAGACGGGTGCGGCCGGGACCGGCCGCACGAAGGGAGAATTGACAGATGCGATTGCTGATCGTCGGCACTCTGGGCGGACATATTAGCGCAGCGGGTCAGATCGCCCTCAAGAAAGGGGCGAAGGTAAGCCATCTCGACACGGTGGACGGGGCCATGCACGCGCTGCGCAGCGGCCAGGGCGCCGACCTCGTGATGATCGACGTTGCCCAGCCGGTGGCCAAGTTGCTCCGGGCGATGAACCAGGAGCGGATCAACACGCCGGTGGTCGCCTGCGGACTGGAGAACGACTCCGACGCCGCGGTCGCGGCGATCAAGGCCGGGGCGAAGGAATACATTCCCCTGCCCCCGAACGCGGAACTGATCGCCGCCGTGCTCCAGGCGGTCACGGAAGAACAGAGCTCCGTGGTCTTTCAGGATCCGATCATGGGAGCGGTCCTGAAGCTTGCGGACCAGATCGCCCCATCGGATGCCAGCGTGCTCATCACCGGCGAATCCGGCACCGGTAAGGAAGTGCTCGCACGCTATCTGCACGACAAGAGCAAACGTTCCGACAAGCAGTTCGTTTCCGTAAACTGCGCGGCGATCCCGGACAATCTTCTGGAATCCGAACTGTTCGGCCATGAGAAAGGCGCCTTCACCGGCGCCGTCGCGCGCCGTATCGGCAAATTCGAGGAAGCGAACGGCGGCACCCTGCTGCTCGACGAAATCAGCGAGATGGACATCCGCCTGCAGGCCAAGCTGCTGCGCGCGATCCAGGAGCGGGAAATCGACCGGGTAGGAGGCAATACGCCGGTGAAGGTCGATATCCGCCTGCTTGCGACCTCCAACCGGGACCTGGAGCGGCATGTGCGTGACGGGAATTTCCGCGAGGATCTCTATTTCCGCCTCAATGTCTTCAATCTGCAACTCCCGCCGCTGCGTCAGCGCCCGGCGGACATCAAGCTCCTGGCCGAGCATTTCGCGAAGAAATATGCCGAGGCCAACAGCGTGCCGGAGCGTCCGCTGAGCGACGAAGCGGTAAAAAGGCTTCAGGGCCATCATTGGCGCGGCAATGTGCGCGAGCTGGAAAACACCATGCACCGCGCCATCCTGCTCGCCTCCGGCGACGAGATCGGTGCGGAGGCGATCATCCTGACCGGCGAACAGATGGCCCCGGCAGCGCCGGAAGCCCCGCCGCTTGCCGCCGCACCGGCTCCGAAACCGGTAGAACAGCCGGCGACGAACGCGTTCCAGCCGGCCTCCTTCGACGAACCGGAGCCGGTTCCGGCGGCCTCACCCGCCGAACCGGCGCCTGCGGAGAGCGATCCGGCGGGCGGCGACCTTGTCGGCCGCACCGTCGCCGACGTGGAGCGCCAGCTCATTATCGACACTCTGACCCATTGCCTCGGCAACCGGACCCATGCCGCGAATATCCTCGGCATCTCGATCCGGACCCTGCGCAACAAGTTGAAGGCCTATTCCGAGGACGGCATCAACGTACCGCCTCCGGGCGAAGCCGACCGGGCCACGGTCTGAGCGGCGGTTCGACCGGAATGACGAAACGGGCGATCATGAGAGGCCTTGAATGAGCGACGCCTCCGGCCAGTCCCCGCAGCCCGAAGGTGGCGGCTCCGGTACGGGTACCGCCCTGCCCTCCTTCAGCCTCGATAGTCTGAAGAGTGCGGCGCATCGCGGTGATATTTATCTCGCGCTCGGCGTTGTCGGAATCCTCTCGGTCCTGATTCTGCCGGTCCCGACAATGCTGCTCGACATCCTGCTCGGGATTTCGATCGCGCTGTCGGTGGTCATCCTCATGACCGTGCTCTTTATCGAGAAACCACTCGATTTCAACGCGTTCCCGACTGTTCTGCTGATCGCGACAATGTTGCGGCTGGCGCTGAACCTCGCCTCTACGCGCCTGATCCTGGCCGATGGGCACACGGGAACGGACGCTGCGGGCGAAGTCATTCAGGCCTTCGGCGCCTTCATGATGAGCGGCAACGCGGCGATCGGGATCATCGTTTTCTCGATCCTGGTGATCGTGAACTTCATCGTCATCACCAAAGGCTCCGGCCGTATCGCCGAAGTCGCGGCCAGGTTCAGTCTCGACGCGATGCCCGGCAAGCAGATGGCGATCGACGCCGACCTCTCCTCCGGTTTGATCAACGAGGATCAGGCGCGTAACCGGCGCGAGGAACTGAGCGCGGAGAGCACCTTCTTCGGCGCCATGGACGGTGCCTCCAAATTCGTCCGGGGCGACGCGGTTGCCGGCCTCCTCATCACCGTGATCAACGTGATCGGCGGCATGGTGATCGGCATCGCGCAACAAGGTATCAGCTTCAACGATGCCTTCTCGACCTACACCCTGCTGACCGTCGGTGACGGCCTCGTCAGCCAGATCCCGGCGCTGATCGTTTCGACAGCGGCCGGCATGCTGGTCACCAAGGGCGGCACAACCGGCACCACCGAGAAAGCGGTCTTCGGCCAGCTCGGCGGCTATCCGAAAGCACTCGCCCTCTGCGCTTTCCTTCTTGCCATCCTCTCGCTGCTGCCCGGTTTCCCGACCTTCATCTTCCTGGCGCTCGCAGGCGCTGTCGGCGGCCTCGCCTACATGGTCTACAGCCAGGCCGAGAAGGCTGCCGCCGCGGAAGTCCAGCGCGAGGCCGAGGAAGCCGCCGCGCCGCCGCCGGAAGAGCCGATCTCCTCCGCCCTGCATATCGATCTCGTGCGCCTCGAACTGGGCTACGGGCTGCTGCCGCTGGTCAACGAAACCGTCGAAGGGCAGCGCCTGACCGACCAGATCCGCGCGCTGCGCCGCCAACTCGCGGTCGAGAGCGGCTTCATCATGCCGCAGGTCCGGATCCAGGATAACCTTCAGCTCCCCGCGAACACCTATGTCATCCGGGTGAAGGAGATCGAGGTCGGACGCGGCGATATCCGGCCGAACCGGCTGCTGGTGATGGATCCGGCCGGCAATCCGATCGAGCTTGCGGGTACCGAGACACGGGAGCCGACCTTCGGGCTGCCCGCCATGTGGGTCGGCCCGGAGCAGCGCGAGGAAGCTTTGTTCAAGGGCTACACCGTCGTCGATCCCTCGACCGTGGTGACCACACATCTGACGGAACTGATCCGCGACAATATGCGCGAACTGCTGTCCTATACCGAGACACAGAAGTTGCTGGACGAGCTGCCGGATCAGTACCAGAAGCTCGTCACCGACGTGGTGCCGTCCAACATTTCCGTCGGCGGCCTTCAGCGCATCCTGCAGAACCTGCTCGGCGAGCGGGTCTCGATCCGCGACCTGCCGACGATTCTCGAAGGTATCTCGGAAGCGGCGACCTTCACGCGCAACATCACGCTGATGACCGAACATGTCCGGACGCGTCTCGCACGCCAGATCAGCGAGCAGAATACCGCGGATGACGGCGTTATCCACCTGGTGACCCTGTCCCCCGACTGGGAGCAGACCTTTGCCAATTCGATTATCGGACAGGGCGAAGAACAACAGCTCTCCATGCCGCCGTCGAAACTGCAGGAATTCATCACGGCACTGCGCAAATCACTGGACCAGTTGGCGGAAGTCGGAGAATTCCCGGTCGTCCTGACCTCTCCTGGCATTCGTCCCTATGTCCGCTCGATCGTCGAGCGGTTCCGGTCGCAGACTGTGGTAATGTCCCAGAACGAGATTCATCCAAAGGCACGGATCAAGACTCTTGGACAGGTATAGCTTTCGTCTAGGGCGCTCCCAGGACGCGCATCTCCGGTGAGGACCTCATGCGCCTGAAGACCTTTACAGCCGACACGATGAACGACGCCATGGCCCTGGTGAAGGAGCATTTCGGCGAGGATGCGATCATCGTCTCGACCCAGACCGGAGAAGGCGGAAGCGGCGTCCGGATCACGGCGGCCATCGACCAGGTCGAAGACGAGTATGGCTTCGAGGAAGATGTCTACGAAGACGAGCTCTATCACGACCCGATCGAGATCATAACGGACGCCCTTCTCACCAACGGCGTTCCGCCGCAACTCTCCGACGATCTGATCGCCACGGCAGAGGAAATGGCCCTCGAGGACCCTGTCCTGGCCCTGGCAGGAGCTGTCGACCGATATTTCAGCTTCTCGCCCATGCCGCTCGGCACGGCGGAGAAACCGATCCTGCTCGTCGGTATGCCCGGAGCCGGAAAGACAGTGACGATCGCCAAACTGGCGACCAAGATCGTCATGCAGAAACAGCCGGTGCGCGTGATCACCACGGACACGGTCCGGGCGGGAGGCTTCGCCCAGCTTGAGGCCTTCACCAAGATCCTGAAATTGAACCTGATCAGCGCCGGCACGCCCGAGGAATTGCGCGCGGCCGTCAAGGGTGCCGAGGGACGCGGACATGTGCTGATCGATTGCCCGGGCGGCAACCCGTTCGACGATCAGGACATCGCGCGCCAGGCCCGCCTGATCAAGGCCGTCGACGCCGACGTGGTTCTGGTCATGGCCGGCGGGACCGACCCGATGGAAGCAGCCGAGATCGCCGCCATCTACCGCGAGCTGGGTGCGCGGCGTCTGCTGCTCACACGGATCGACATGACCCGGCGCTTCGGATCCTATCTAAGCGCCGCTGCAGTCGCCGACCTTATGCTGACGGATGTCGGCGTCGGGCCGAGTGTGGCCGACGGCCTCAGACCGATGAACCCGGTTACGCTGGCCCGATTGTTGCTTCCACACTCTGTGGTGCAAGACTTCGACGACGAGCAGCCCGAAGCGCGAGGCGCCTATGGCTGAGATCGCTAACACGGAACCGGACGAAGGATTTGTCCAATGATGTCGCCTGCCGATAAGCCGCGTCAGACCGCCGCCAGCGGCGCTGCCCTCAAGGGGCCGAAAATCCTCGCCGTCGCATCGGGCAAGGGCGGCGTGGGCAAGACCTGGTTCTCCGTCACCCTCGCCCACGGGCTCAGCCGGATGGGCCAGAAAGTCCTGCTTTTCGACGCGGATCTCGGACTCGCAAACGTCGACATCCAGCTAGGCCTGATGCCTCAGCGCGACCTCGGCGGCGTAATCGGCGGCCGGCTTTCGCTCGCCCAGGCAAAGATTCATTACGAAGACGGCAATTTCGATATCATCGCCGGGCGCTCGGGCTCCGGCAGCCTTGCGACCCTGCCCTCGAACCGTCTGCAGTCCCTCGGCAACGAGCTGGTGACGCTGTCCGAAAGCTACGATCGCGTGGTCATGGATCTCGGCGCCGGGCTCGACCGGACCGTCCGCATTCTGGCGGCCCGCGCCGGGCAGATCGTGGTGGTGACGACGGCCGAGCCGACCTCGCTGACAGACGCTTATGCTTTCGTGAAGGTGGCGCACCAGAACGATCCGAACTGCAATATCCAGATCGTGGTGAACAGCGCCGATTCCGCGAATGACGGGCGCAAGACCTACGAGACGCTGCGCAAGGCGACGATGAATTTCCTGAAGTTCGAGCCGGCCTTGCTCGGCATCATCCGCCGCGACCGCAAGGTGATCGAGTCGATCCGGAACCAGAGCCCGATCCTGAGCCGGTTCCCGTCGGCACAGGCCTCGACCGATATGGAGGCCATCGTAGACAAGCTGCTGTAGCGGCACAGAGAACAGATTGAGCACCGTACAACCCACAGCCCCGACAGCGCAGACAGGAACCGCCGGCCAGACGCAGGCGGTTCAGGTCGAAGCCCGGGTGACGAGCGGCGCTGAGGCCCTGCAGACCACCGGTGCCTCCCGGCCCGCGGCACAGCCTGCTCCCGCGCCTCAAGGGCAGGGCCAAGGTCAGGCGCAACCTCAAGCGCCTCAGTCACAAGGACCTCAGTCCCAAGCACCGCAACCTCAGACATCTCAACCGGCAGCGCAGCCTTCGCCGCCGCCGCAATCCGCTCCGCCCGCCCAAGCTCCAGCGCAACAGACGCCCGCACCGCAATCCCCTCCGCCGCAACAATCCTCTGCGCAGCCGGCGAGCCAGCCGACGCCCCAGGCGAGTTCGCAGCCCCCGGCTGCATCTTCTCCGCCATCTCAGACGCGACCGGCTCCGGCACAGACGGCGCCTCCCCCTGCCGCTCAATCCTCGGCGCCTTCGGCACTACAGCAGGATGCGACCGTTACCCGCGTGCTCACCAACGGAACCGTTTCCGTGCGGACCGCGGCCGGAGAGGCGACGCTGCAAATCAATCCGCGGCAGATCCCGGCCTTCCTGCGCGCCAATGCGGCCGTGACGTTGACCACGCGGCCGACCGACGGCGGTTTGCAGGTTTTCCTGCAGCCCCGCAACGCCGCTTCGGCGGATGACGCGGCGGCATCGGGAACCGCTCGCCCGGCCGCGACGTCGCAGGGTGCCGCAGCGCAGACGCAAGCGGCCGCGCCACGGCCACTCCCTCCTCTCACCGACGGACAGGTCGCACGGGCCATTGTGCTGCGCCCGACCTCGCTGTCGCAGGGAATAGCCAGTACGCCGTTGCCCGCAGCGGGTGGTAACCCGCAACAGGCCGCACAGGCTGCTGCGCGCTATCTTCTGGCTTCCAGTCCGCAATTTCGTCCCGCCTTCTCTCCCGCGCCCACTCTGACGTCGACTCCGGCGGCCGTGCCGAACGCGGCGCAAGCCCGGGCCCCGGCGCCGCAGGTACAAGCGCCGGCTTCGAGCGGGACGACCCCCGCCACCGCACAGCCTGTCTCTACCGGGCAACCTGCCTCGGCTGGACAGCCGGTGCCGGCGCCTCAGCAAGCACCGCAAGCCTATCCTCCGCAGGTGCCGCAGAGCTCCGGAGCGGCTGCCGCGGCAGCCCAGCCGGCGACGCCCCAACCGCCACTACCTCAAACGCCGCTGCAGCAATCGGCAACGCCGGCCGCGACCATTCCGCCATCCGGCTCACAACCGCAACAGCCGGCAGCTTCCGGCCCGGCGGTCACCGCGTCCGCGCCCGCTCAAGCTCAGCAGCCGGGAACGCCGACTGCGGCGCCCCCGGCGCCAACAGGTACCGCTCCCCCCCAAACCAGCACACCGGCTGCGGCACCTCCGACGCAGGCGGCGGCTTCCCCACTCGCACCGGCTCAGACAGCAACGACACAGACACAGTCCGCCCCACTGGCGCCGCAACCGACGCCCCAGCAACCGGCAGCACCTGCGGCCTCGTCCCAGACTGGTTCGGCGGCCTCCGCCGCCCCCCGTCCCGTCACGGCGTTACCTCCCGGCACCGACTTTCCGGTCCGGGTCCTTTCGGTCGGGCAGCCGGCAAGCAATGCCCTCGGTACGCAGCCGTCGACCGGCGGCACAGTGATCTCAGGCACCGTCGTTGCGACCGGCGGGAACGGCCAAGCGATCGTGAACTCGTCCGTCGGCCTGCTGGACGTGGCGGCCCGTACGGAGAGCAGCCAGTTGCAGTCCGAGATCCGGATGGAAATGCTGTCCCGCGCCGCTTCCGACTCCGCCGCGCGTCCGGGAACCCAGGCGCCGGCGTCCCTCGCCGTGCTCTCCCGCGAATGGCCGGCGCTGGAAGAAAGTATGCGAGCCCTGGAGCTTGCCTCGCCCCAGACGGCGGCCCAACTCGCCGCGACCGTTTCCCGGCCCGGACCGCAGCTCACCGCTTCCATGCTGTTCTTCCTCGCCGCAGTCCGTGCCGGGTCGCTGGGCGGCTGGATCGGGCGGGATGCAAGTCAGGCCCTCGGGAGTTCAAACGGACGGCTGCTCTCCGCTCTCAGCGGCGACTTCCAGTCGCTGAACAGGGCGAGCGAGGGAGGCCCCGAAAGCGGCGGCTGGCGCGCATTTTTCATGCCGCTCCAGAACAACGACGCCCTTGAGCAATTGCGCTTTTTCGTGCTGCCGGCACCGTACCAGCAACAGGATGAAAACCGGGGCGAAGAGGAGGAGGACAGGGAGGAAGAACGGCGCGACGGTGAGACCCGTTTTATCGTCGATCTTCTGCTAAGCGGGCTCGGCGCGTTTCAGATCGACGGCGCCGTCGCCCAGAAGTCGCTCTCGCTGTTGATCCGGACCCACCGCGCCCTGCCGAAGGACATGCGGGCGGACATTATCGATATCTTCGAAAAAACAGCGGCGCGCACCGGCATGGAAGGCGCCGTCAGCTTCAAGGTACAGAAGGAGTTTCCGCCGCTTCCGGTCGCGGAACTGCTCCCCGACGGGCGTCAAGGGCCGGACGTCTTCGCCTGACGGGCTATCCCTCGCGGCGCTTCATCATGTTGAGCGCGATCTCATCGAGTTCCATCTGCTCAAGCCGGGCGACGCGCTCCGCCTCGCGGGCCTCATGCTGTTCCTGCGCCGCTTCCGCCTTGCGAAGCTCCTGATAGGCATCCAGAACCTCTTCGTTGGCGGCATCGATTTCCGTGCGCTTCTGCGCGATCCGTCCGGCCAGGGCCTGCTCACGCTGCTTGAAATGGACCATGTAGGCCTCAAGCGTCCGCCGCGCTTCGAGAGAGCCGCCGGCGGCCTGTTTCTCCCGCTCGAATTCGCGGTCCATCTCCTCGGTCTCGGCGATCATTGCCGCCTCTTCCTCCAGGAGCACACCCATCGCACGGCGCTTTTCGTCCAGTTCCCAGGTCCGGAGCCGAACTAGCTGCTCGAACTGGCTCACGGCTCAGCCTGCTCCTCGTCGTCACCGGGCTCCGGCGGCGCCTCGCCGATCATGGAGAGGATCGCGTCGAGTTGGTGATACCCGGACTCAAGGGAAGCGGGTTCGTTCTTGTCCTGCGAGAGGAACCGCTCCAGCGACTCGTGATAGAGGATCGCCTCATCCACCTGCGGGTCGCTGCCTTTCCGATAAGCACCGAGCCTGATCATGTCCGCCATATTGTCGTAGGTCGCCATCAATGCCCGGGCCCGGCGGACCAATGCGTTCTCCTCGGCCGTATTGCAGTCGGGCATGGTCCGCGAGACGCTGCGCAAGATATTGATGGCCGGATAGCGCCCCCGGTCGGCGATGCCGCGCTCGAGCACGATATGCCCGTCGATAATCCCGCGCACCGCATCGGAGATCGGCTCGTTGTGATCGTCGCCCTCGACCAGGACCGTGAAGAGACCGGTGATCGAACCGTCCCCGGTCCCGGGGCCGGCGCGCTCCAGCAATTTCGGCAATTCGGCAAAGACAGTCGGCGTATAGCCCTTGGAAGCCGGCGGCTCGCCCGTTGCAAGTCCGATCTCGCGCTGGGCCATCGCGAAGCGGGTGACGCTGTCCATCATGCACATCACGGTCTTGCCCTCGTCACGGAAATACTCCGCCACGGCAAGGGTGAGATGCGCCGCCTGCCGGCGCATGAGCGGCGACTCGTCCGAGGTCGCGACGACGACGACACTGCGGGCCAGCCCTTCCTCGCCCAGATAGTCCTGAATGAACTCCTGCACCTCGCGTCCGCGTTCGCCGATCAGACCGATGACGTTCACCTCGCTGAGAGTAAACCGGGCGATCATCGACATCAGCATGGACTTGCCCACGCCGGAACCGGCGAAAATGCCCATGCGTTGGCCTTTACAGACCGAGATGAAAGTGTTGATGGCGCGCACGCCGAGATCGAGCTTCTCGCCGACACGCTGGCGAGCATGCGCGGGCGGCGGCTGGGTCTTCACAGGACAGCCCTTCGGCCCGTCGCCGAGCGGCCCCTTGCCGTCGACCGGCTCGCCCATGGCGTTGACGACGCGGCCGAGCCAGCCTTCGTGCGGATAGATTACCGGAGCGGCATCGGAGATTTCCGCACGGCTCCCGATACCGATTCCGTCAAGTGCTCCGAACGGCATCGCCAGTGCCCGCCCGTCCTTGAAACCGACGATTTCACAGCTGACTCGCTTCCCGCCGCGGGCCTGCAGATGCAGACGGTCGCCGATCGAGAGCGCACGATCCACACCGCCAACCTCGACCATCATGCCGAGCACCGCCGTTACCCGCCCATAAAGGCGGAACTCAGCGATCTTGTCGATTTCAGATGCGAGATTTCCGAGCGCTGTCGCCACGTAAGGGTCTCCGATCCGGCATCCGGCCCTTTTCGGCACCTGCCGCTAACCTATTTTGTTAATCGTACCATCAAGACAGCTATCTGGCACCTTTTCGACGGTCAGGGCTTCGAGTTAACTGTTTGTTTATCAGACGGCGTTAACGTTTATGATAATTCATTTTTAGGGAGGGTCTTATGCGAGTACTCCTTGTAGAGGACGATACGGCTACCGCGCAAAGCATCGAGCTCATGCTCAAGGCTGAAGGCTTTGTCGTCGACGTGACCGAACACGGCGAAGACGGTCTCGAGATCGGTCGTCTCTACGATTACGACATCATCCTGCTGGATCTGATGCTTCCGGATCTCGACGGGTACGAGGTCCTCCGCCGTCTGCGCAGCTCGAAGGTCGAAACGCCGATCCTCATCCTCTCCGGTCTCTCGGAAATGGATAACAAGATCAAGGGGCTCGGTTTCGGCGCCGACGACTATCTGACCAAACCGTTCGATCGGCGGGAACTGATCGCGCGGATGCAGGCGATCATCCGCCGCTCCAAGGGTCATTCGGACTCGGTTATCGAAACCGGTCCGATCTCGGTCAACCTCACAACTCGAAGCGCGGAAGTCGGGGGCAAGCCGGTTCATCTGACCGGCAAGGAATTCGCTATCCTCGAGCTGCTCTCCCTGCGCAAAGGGACGACCCTGACCAAGGAAATGTTCCTGAACCATCTCTATGGCGGGATCGATGAGCCTGAACTGAAGATCATCGACGTCTTCGTCTGCAAACTCCGCAAAAAGCTCTCGAAGGCAACCGGCGGCGCCAACCATATCGAGACCGTCTGGGGCCGCGGCTACGTCCTGCGCGATCCGGACGAAGATACTGTGAGCGAAAAGGCGAAAGTCAAGGAACCGGCCGAATAAGGCTGGGGGTCCTGCGAAAGAAAACGGGCTGAACCATACGGTTCAGCCCGTTTTCTTTTGCCTGGAAACTAGAAAGCCCCCGGAAACCAGAAAGCCCTAGATGGCAGCCTTCTGACCGGCCGCAGCGCTCGGCATATACATCCCGCGCTGTCCCTTAACCGGCTGGAACTTATCGGTAATACTGATAACCGTCTCGGCGCCGCCGAGATAGAGATAGCCATCCGGCGACATCTGCCGGGCGATACCGTCAAGCACCTGACGCTTGGTGTCCTGGTCGAAATAAATCAGCACATTGCGGCAGAAGACGATATCGAAGTTGCCGAGCGACCGCGGATCCTGCAGCAGGTTGAACTCGCGGAATGTCACCATGCGGCGGATCTTCTCGTTCAACTGCCAGCGATCGCCATCCTGCTGGAAATACTTCACCAGCAGCTGGACCGGCAGGCCGCGCTGAACTTCGAACTGCGAATAAACCCCGGACCGGGCACGGGCAATCATCTCGCTGGAAATATCCGTCGCAACGATCTCAATCCGCCAGCCCGCGAGTTTCGCTCCGAGTTCGTCAAGAACCATGGAAAGCGAATAGGGCTCCTGCCCCGAAGAGCACGCCGCGCTCCAGATCCGGATATGCTTCTTGCCGGCCCGTGACTCCATCAGCGTCGGCAGAACGACGGTCTTGAACTGCTCGAACGGCGTGCGATCGCGGAAAAAGAGCGACTCGTTCGTCGTCATCGCGTCGGTGATCGCGTTTACCAGACGCTCGTCCCGCCGGGTCCTCAGCGTCGAGACGATCTGTTCAATCGAGTTCAGACCGTGGCTGCGGGCCACCGGCTGCAAACGGGTTTCCAACAGGTACCCCTTGTCCGGCGTCAGCACGAGGCCGGACTGCTTGTACAGCAAACCGGAAAGGAATTCGAAATCTGAGCTGTTCATACCAGCCTACCCCCTCGCCAACCGCTGGACGCTGGCGCCGATATCCGCAACCGGGAGAACTTCGCAGCACAGTCCCGCTTGCGCAACCGCACCCGGCATACCCCAGACGACGCTCGTATTCTCATCCTGCGCTACCACGTCACCACCCGCTTCAACGACAGCCCGGCACCCCTCCCGGCCGTCATGCCCCATTCCGGTCAGGATGACCGCAAGGACACGGCCATAGACTTTGATGAGGCTTCTGATCATAGGATCGACCGCTGGCCGACAGAAATTCTCCGGCGGATCCTGATTCAGCGCGATGACCTTGTCCGTACCCTCGCTCTTGACGGTCATATGATAGCCGCCCGGCGCGAGGTAAATCCGTCCTGGTGCGACTACATCGCCCGACTTGGCTTCGGAGCAGACCCAACCGGAGGATTTCGTGATGTGCTCAGCAAGAATCGTCGTGAAGGTCGGCGGCATATGCTGGGTAACGAAAATCGGCAACCGGGTGGTCTTCGGAATATCCGACAGTACGCGGAAGAGCGCCTGAGGGCCGCCCGTGGAACTCCCGATCGCAATCACATCGGGTTTCCGGCCGCTCGGCTTGCGCAGCGAGATATTCCCGGAAGCCGGAGCTGCGGTGGGCCTGGCCGTCGTTCGCGCGGTTCCGGCCCGGGGCGCGGCAGCGGGAGCACCCGATGCCGCAGCGCGTGCCGTCGCAGTCGCGCCGGAGGGCGGCGCGGCGCCGGATTTCCGGCGGCGCTGCGCACCGAACGCTTTCACCTTACTCAAAAGATCGCTTGGGAAGTCCGCAGCGCCGGTCATTTCCGACGTCGAACTCGGCTTCGTCAGATAGTCCCGCGCACCGAGGGAGAGCGCCTTCAGAGAGATTTCCGCGTTACGGGCCGTCAGGGTCGAGGCCATGACGATCTGGACCTTCGGATCGACCTTCAGTAGTTCGGGAAGAGCCGTGATACCGTCCATGCGCGGCATCTCGATATCCAGAACAATAATCTCGATGTCATTATTCTTCAGGGTATCGATCGCGCGCTGCCCGTCGCCGACGGACGCAACGATCTTGACGTCCGGATCCGCTTCCAGAAACCGGGTAAACAATCCGCGGATAACCGCGGAATCATCCACCAGCATGACCCGATACGGGTCTTTCGACCGCGGCTTGGCTTCCGCGGACGCGCTCTGTCCGCGCATTTAGAGCAATCCGATCTGAGAAAACTTGGTTTCAATGATCTCGCTGTCGAAGGGCTTCATGATGTACTCATTCGCCCCCGCGGCAAGTGCTTCCTGAATATGCGCCATGTCGTTCTCCGTGGTGCAGAACACCACGAGAGGGCGGTCGCCTTGCGGAAGTTTTCGCAATTCGCGCAGGAAATCGATGCCGCTCATGATGGGCATGTTCCAGTCGAGCAAAACCGCGTCCGGCAATGCGGCCTTGCAGGCATCCAAGGCAACCTGACCGTCTTCGGCTTCCGATGTCTCGAATTTAAGCTCTTCGAGAATTTTCCGCGCCACCATACGAACGACCTTGGAGTCATCCACGATCAGACAAGTCTTCATCTAACAGCTCCGCGAATCGTCACGAGCAGATTGTTACACACTCTTTCGAGCGTTGCACACTAAGCCGCCTCTTCACCCTGGAAGCGCAATACGGACGGCACGTCGAAAACGACCAGGAGGCTATCGTCAAGACGATAAATGCCGGTCGAAACCTCTCGGATATTCTCGCTCAGCGTGGAGGGATGCTGCTCGAACATGGCCTCGTCAAGCGAAAGCACTTCGCCCACGGAATCGACCATCAGGCTGTAGAGTTCCCCCTGATCCTCGACAACCACGCTCATGCCCTCTTCATCGTCTTCGCGCGGCGGCAGATTCAGCCGGCTACGGATGTCGATCGCTGTCACAATTCGGCCGCGCAGATTGAGCGAGCCGGCCACCTCCTTCGGAGACAGCGGGATGCGGGTGATCCGCTGCGGACCGAGCACGTCATGCACCTGGAGAACGGGGATTCCGAAGAGCTGCTTGTCGATCATGATCGAGACGAACTGTTTCAGTTCACCCAGCGCGACAAGGCTTTGCCCGGTGGATTGGGTCGCAGGTAAATCCGTCATCACTCCCTCACGCGTCGATGGTTTGCGCCAGCGTTTCCAGCAGCGCGTCACGGTCAAGTTTGGCGATATAATCGGTGAAGCCGACCTCGCGGCCCCGGTCCAGATCGCGCGGCCCGGTGTGCGAGGAAAGCGCGATGATCGGCGTCTCCTCCCAGCGCTCCATCGAGCGCAGGCGCTTGGTCAATTCGAACCCGTCCATGCCCGGCATTTCGATGTCGCTGATGATGGCGTCGAACTCGCCGCCATTCTCGCAAAGCTCCAGGGCCGCTTCGGCCTGCTCCGCGACAGTGACCTCGTATCCCGCGACGGACAGAAGCGGCTTGATCAGGTTGCGGAAGAAAGCGCTGTCATCGACCAGGAGAACCCGTTTCGTCACATCCGGCTCCTGGCTGTCGGAGTCGGCGGAACCGAACCAGTCACCATAAGCCTGCGTAAGATAATAACCGGCATCGATGACTTCGGTCGCCTTGCCGGCAATCACGGCGCTGCCCATCAGCCACGGATGGTCCGGACGGACTTCGATGTGGATCCGGTCCTCGACGATATCGACGATCTCGTCGACGATCAGGCCCATCGAGCGGTCGTGATCGGTGAAGACCAGAACCGGTTGGCGGCCTTCCTTCTCGAGTTCCTTGTCCTCGAACATCGGGATGAGCGGCATCAGCTGGCCGCGATACTGCACCAGCGGCCGGCCCTCGGAATACTCGACCGACGCAAGATCGATCTCTTCCAGACGCGCGACCAGGGCGAGCGGCACGGCCTTCGGGCTCTGGCCGCCGGCACGGAACAGAAGCAGCGACGAGACGTCGGAGCGATGCGCCAGCTGGCGGGCCGTGTCCTTCGTATCTTCGTCGACCATCTTGAGCTCCCCGCTCGCGGCGGCGATACCGTTCGGGTCCAGGATCATGATCACGCTGCCGTCGCCGAGAATGGTATTCCCGGAGAAGAGCGTGATGTTCCGGAGGATCGGCGCAACCGGCTTGACCACGATTTCCTCGGTGTCGAACACCCGGTCGACCATGATCCCAACGGAATAGGTACCGACCTGGAGGACAACGATAAACGTCTCTTGCGGCATTTCCTCCGCTTCGTCATCGAGACGGAGCATGCGACGAAGCGATACCAGCGGCAGCAGGCGGTTGCGCAGGCGCAGCACCGGCGTGCCTTGGACTTCTTCGATCTTGTGCTCGCTGTTGTTGGAGGCCCGCACGAGTTCGACGACACTGAGCTGCGGAATGGCAAAACGCTCGCCGCCGGCTTCGACGATGAGAGCCGACACGATCGCCAGGGTCAGCGGGATCTTGATGATAAAGGTCGAGCCCTTGCCGAAGACCGACTTCAGCTCGATCGTGCCGCCGATCTTCTCGATATTGGTGCGCACGACATCCATACCGACGCCACGCCCGGAGACCGAGGTGACCTGGGCCGCCGTGGAAAAACCTGCACGGAAGATGAACTGCTGAATCTGCTGCTCGGACAGGGTGTCTGCTTCGGACTCGGCAACCAGACCGTTGGCGACCGCCTTGGCCTTGATCTTCTCCGGATCGAGGCCCTTACCGTCGTCCTTGATCTCGATGATGATATGGCCGCCTTCGTGATAGGCGTTCAGGGTAATGGTGCCGCCTTCGGACTTGCCTGCCGCTAGGCGGTCCGGCCCGTCCTCGATGCCATGGTCGGCTGAGTTGCGCACCATGTGGGTCAGCGGATCCTTGATCAGCTCAAGCACCTGACGGTCGAGTTCGGTATCGGCACCGAGCATCTGCAAGTCGATTTTCTTGCCCAGTTCGAGCGACAGGTCGCGGACAAGACGGGGCAGCTTCGACCAGGCGTTGCCGATCGGCTGCATGCGCGTCTTCATCACGCCTTCCTGCAGTTCGGAAGTCACCTGGCTGAGACGCTGCAGCGGGACAGTAAACTCGCTGTCCTTTTCGTTGCGGGAGATCTGCATCAGCTGGTTACGGGTCAGCACCAGCTCGCTGACCATGGTCATCAGGTTTTCGAGCAGATCGACATTCACACGAATTGTCTGGTTCGCAACCGCGGACTCGCGAACCTGCTTATCCTGTTCCGGCTGCTGCTTAGCGACGTTCTGACCGCCGCTGACAGCGACTTCCTGCTTCGGAGCCGGCGGTGCGGGCTCCGGCTCGGCTTCCGCCTCGACGGGTTCGGCCTCGGCTTCCGGCTCGGCATCGCCTCCAGCCATGTCTTCCGGCCCCGGCGCTTCCATGAAGGCGCGCTCCAGCTCGTCCAGACTTACTTCACCCGGCTTCAGCTCGCGCTCCGGCTCCTGCGGCGCAACGTCCACGTCGGCTTCCGGCTCGGCGGCGGGCGCCGCACCGGCATCGCTGAGCGCGCCGCCTTCGGCAACGACGTTCAGACGGTCGATCAGATCCTGATCGTCGCCTTCCGGCTCCACCTCGTTCTCCTCAAGAGACGAGAGCAGCCACTTGATCCGATCGAAGGATTCGAGAATGAGCGTGATCGCGTCGGCCGAAACCTCGAGGCTACCGTCGCGGATCTTGCCGAGAACATTTTCCGCCGCGTGCGCGACGGCCTCCAGCCGGGGCAAACCGAGGAACCCGCAGGTGCCTTTGATCGTGTGCACCAAGCGGAAAATGTTACTGAGCAGAGCCTGATCGTTCGGATTTTGCTCCAGTTGAACCAGTTCGACATCGAGTTCCGAGACGCTTTCGGACGTTTCGGTCAAGAACTCGCTGAGTAGCTCATCCATAAATCTAACCCCACACTTCCTCGTTCGGCCGCCGCCGGCTCCTCGGATATGCCGATATGCAAACCATCCGGGGACGCCTATGACTGAGACGGACTAACCCTAGTTCAAACCAATAAAAAAAGCGTTAACCCATTTAAGGAAACGACCTGTGCGCCAAATGGCTGGCCAGAGCCTGGCTTGTCACAGCTTCCACAACCTTACTTCGACTTTCCCCCCGGCCTCTTCGGCCCCGAAACCGAGGCCGAACCTGCGGGCGTTGCGGGCCGCAACGTAGGCGACCACCGACTTGCTCGTAAGGTCATCGGCCACGGCGTCCTCCTCCAGAGCAAACGCAACATCGGGCAGCAGGTTGGCACCGTCGCCGCTCGCAATGAGTGACATTCTTTCGCCGCCGCCATCGCCCGCGCTCAACAAGATCGTACCGCCTCGCGGCAGGCATTCGCAGAGAGCACAGATAAATCCGAGAGCAGCTTTGACGCCCCCCAGCGGCGGACGGACAAGCTTCGGTTCCTGCGCGCATTCGAGCTCAAAAGCGATCTTGCGGGCCTTGAGGTAAGGCTGCGCGAGAGCAGCACCGTCCGCGAGCGAATGATCGTCCGTCGATCCGGCGCCGCCAAAGGCGACTCGGAAAAAGGAAAGCCGCTCGGAGGCCTGTCGCGCGCTACTGCCGATCAGCGACAGCGCTTCCTGCCCGAGATCCCCGCCTCCATCCGCCCCGAGGTCGGATATCAACTCGGCGCCGTTTACCGTGGCGCTCACAGGACTGACGAGATCATGGAAAAGCCGCGATAAAAGTATATCAATCAAGCTCATATCTTCGTTCATGTTTCCTGCCCCATGGCGCCCGGCCCTCAGACCGGCACCTTATCACACATCTCTGTCGCGCCTTTATTCCGCATTTGCGAATGGCATCACATCGAAACTTGTTGAAGTTTGATTCCGCTTTCCTTCACAATTTATTAATCGCGTCTCCTTAAGTGACGCGACAGCATCGGGACGCAACTATCAAGAGGGTTAGATGTCCAATTTTCTGACACCTGGAAGTTTCGTATTGCTGGCGGATGAACCGGACTGGGGAATTGGGCAGATACAGTCGGTCGTTGGAGATCGTGTCACGGTGAATTTCGAACATCGCGGCAAGCAACTGATCAACAGCGCAAAGGTCGACCTGGTCGACGCCGACGGAATGGTCGAGGAGCGGCGCGCCGCCCGCTTCGGCTAAGTCATCTGTCCCCGCCTGAGAATGTCTCAGGGGCAAGGAATTCCTGCGCTCATGATGCCCCTACCCCGATTGTCGCCCGCGTGGGTCATATCCGAGACCGAAACCGGAACGAACAGCGCCGCCGAAGCGTTTCTCTCTCATCTTGAACGGAGACAGTGGGCGGTCGCAACGCCCGGGCCCGGAGAGCCCATCTCCGGACTTACGCCGGACCTTATCAGTATTGATTTTTCCTCGACCTCCGAGACGGTTCCCGGAAGCTTTCAGAGCGTCGTCGCCGAAGCGCAAAGGCGCGAAATCCCGCTCCTAATCCGCGGCCCGGCGTCCCTATTCGTCACCTGCAGCGAAATCTTCGCGATCAGACCCGCTCCGGTCCTTGCGGAGAACCTGTTCGATTGGTGGGGACCGGAGCGCATGGACGAGGAACTGCTCCGAAACACTCCGGAAACGCCTGTCACCGACATTACCGTCGGATCTCGCTGGGCGATGGTCGAGACGAAGAACTCGGTCGGACTCGCGGCCATGCCGATGCTTGCAGGCGGAGCGGCCGGCCCCTCATCCGAACCTGATTTCAAAGGACTCGTTGGAACGCCTCTGCGCCTGCTTGCTGCGGGATTGCGGCAAACCGCGGGAACCGAACGCACCCTCGCCTGCGCCGCCGTCAATGCCGGGATCCAGCGGTTGGACGGGCTCTCGGCCGATGATGGCCTGCTCTCCGAGCCCGGCAGAGAAGGCGGCCGCACGGTAATCGTGGGCCGCTTCCCCGAGCTCGCCCGCAAACGGCCGGGGGCGATCGTGCTGGAGAAAAACCCGGGGCCGGACGATTTGCCGTCCGATGCCGCACCGTACGTCATCCCGGGCGCGGACACGCTCGTCGTCACCGCCTCGGCATGGAGCAACGGGTCCCTCGCGGGATTGCTCCGCCTTGCCTCCGGCTGCTGCGTCAGCCTGGTCGGCCCGGGAACTCCGCTTTCCCCCTCTCTATATGCCTACGGCATCCAGAGGCTGGCAGGCTTCGTTGTCGAAGACCGGGAAACTACAAGAACAGTGATCGCAAGAGGCGACGGCGTGAAGGCGTTCAAGCCTTTCGGACGCCAGGTTCTGCTTTCGGCCGTCTAACGGCCGGTTATTCGACGGAACAGCCGATGCGCTCGCCGGCATCGGACACGACGAGAGTCTCGCCGACCTGCATGGTAACCCAGCAATCGTCCCATTGCTTGCGGCTGCGTGCCTCCACCTGAACTGTGCGCGACCCGGCCTTGAACTCCATTTTCCCTGAATCGCCGGCGGATACGACGAGAATATCCTCGGTCCAGAGTTTCACCCTGACCCGCGCTTCCGTGGAAGAGTCGTTGCGGACATTGATGTGGTCCATTTTGGGACCCGGCTTTTCCTCTTCGCCGAAGCAGGCCGTCAGGCCGAAGAGGGCCACTGCCATCAGGAAGGTCGAAACAAGTTGCGGCATGATGTTCCGCCAAGACAGAGAAGAGAGAAATTTCCTTACAGTTCTTACACCTAAGCGCCGCTCTTGAGAAGTACGTCTATTAAAAATCGAAAACAAAGCAATTATTTTATCGCTAATTTCAAAGCATTTTCAGCCCTTTGAATGTCATCCGGATGGTTAATATTGAAGAATGGATCGGTTGGCTCGTCGGCAAAATGGACAACGGAAAGCCTGAAATTCGCCGTCCAACGGTCAACTTTGCGAATCTCCTGATCCAGCACCGCGCTCCGGAGATTTCCGGCGAGCCGCACCGGCCAGAGACCGATGACCGGATGGTTTCGCCCCCCGGACTCCGCGCAGGCAAGATCCGCCCCTTCGGCCTCGATCGCCGCCGTAAGGCGGCCTGCAATATCCTCCGGAACAAACGGGGCATCGGTGGCCACCGTGAGGATCCATTCCGCGTCGAGGACATGCTCTTTCGCCCACATCATCCCCGTCAGTACTCCCGCCAGCGGCCCCTGGTGTCCGGGGATGACATCCGCCACGACCGGGAGGCCGAAGTCGGAAAAGCGCGAAGGGTCACCGTTCGCATTCAGCACCATCGTTCCGACCTGTCCCCGCACCCGTTCGATGACGTGCGAAAGGATCGGGCGTCCGGCGAGCATCCTCAGTGATTTGTCGCCACCGCCCATGCGGCGCGATTGACCGCCGGCCAGCAACACCCCGACGATGTCTTGCCGCTCAATCGGCATCGCCGGCCACACTTGATTTTCGCGCGCTCCGGGCCGGCTCCTCACTGACCGAGGAGAGGTCTGCGTCATAGACAAGCCGCTCCTCGCCCGAGAGAGCAATGAACCGCTTGCCTTTGGCCCGCCCGATCAGCGTCATTCCGGCTTCGCGCGCGAGATCGACGCCCCAGGCCGTGAAACCCGAGCGAGAAATCAGGATCGGAATCCCCATCTGTACCGTCTTGATCACCATCTCGCTGGTAAGCCGCCCCGTCGTGTAGAAAATCTTGTCGGCCGGATCGATGCTGTTCAGGAACATGTAGCCCGCGATCTTGTCGATGGCATTGTGGCGGCCCACATCCTCCATATAGATCAGAGGCTTGTCTTCGCGGCAAAGCACGCATCCATGGATCGCGCCCGCTTCCAGATAGAGACTCGGCGTGTTGTTGATCTGCCGCGACAATGCATAGATCCAGGAAGTCCGAAGCACTGCATCTTCCGGCAGCTCGATATCTTCGAACTTCTCCATCAGATCGCCGAATACCGTGCCTTGCGCACAGCCGGACGTGCGAATCTTCTTTTGCAGTTTCTCTTCGTAATTCGTTTCGCGTTCGGTACGAACCACGACGAGCTCGAGGTCCTCATCATACTCGATACCGGTAAGTACGTCGTCCGGCCGGAGCATGTTCTGGTTCAGCAGGTAGCCGACGGCGAGATAGTCCGGGAAATCGCCTATGGTCATCGCGGTGACGATTTCCTGACCGTTCAGAAAAATCGTCAACGGCCGCTCCATGATGACGGATATCTCTTGCTCCCGCCCCTCATGATCGAGGCCGGTAAGGCGCCGCGTCAGGCGTGGGTCGTCCGGATGTGGCCCGACGAGATAGTCCGGAATGTCTTGCTTCATGAGCTAACTATGGGCAGTGCTCCGGCATCAGGCAATCCACATCGCGGTAAAGCGCGACCTCGACGTTTCGTCATATCGGCGCAATATTGAAGATGGCAAAGTCGGGCGCTATATCTGGTCGTGCATATCGGCCTAGCGAAAGATCCGCCGGCCATCAGGGAGAAGACATGCTCGATCCGTTCGGACGCGACATCAGCTATCTCAGGGTTTCAGTAACCGACCGCTGCGATTTCCGCTGTGTCTATTGCATGTCGGAAAACATGACCTTCCTGCCGAAGAAGGACCTCCTGACACTGGAGGAGATGGACCGGCTTTGTTCAACCTTTGTCGATCTCGGGGTTAAGAAGCTCCGCTTTACCGGCGGCGAGCCCCTCGTCCGCCGCAATATCATGACGCTCTTCCGCAACATGCGACGCCATCTGGAAAGCGGAGCGCTCGAGGAAGTGACGGTCACCACGAACGGCAGTCAGCTCGGTCGCTTCGCTCAGGAACTCTATGACTGCGGCGTGCGGCGGGTGAACGTCTCGCTCGACACGCTGAATCCCGAAAAGTTCCAGAAGATTACCCGCTGGGGCCGGCTCGACCAGGTGCTCGAAGGCATCGAGATCGCCAGACGTGCGGGGCTGGCGATCAAGATCAATGCCGTCGCGCTCAAGGGCGTAAACGACACCGAACTCGGCGACATGCTGCAATGGTGTGGCGACAATGGCGACGACATGACCGTGATCGAGGTCATGCCGATGGGCGATATCGGCGGCGAGGATCGGCTTGACCAGTACCTGCCGCTCTCGATGGTCCGTGCGAAACTCGCCGAACGCTTCACGCTGAAAGATATCGACTACAAGACCGGTGGCCCCGCCCGGTACGTCGAGGTCGGGGAGACCGGCGGGCGGCTCGGTTTCATCACGCCGCTCACCCATAATTTCTGCGAGAGCTGCAACCGGGTGCGCCTCACCTGTACCGGCACGCTCTATATGTGCCTCGGTCAGGACGACGCCGCGGACCTGCGCGCGCCGCTGCGCGAGAGCGAGAGCAATGCGCCGCTCGTCGCCGCGATCGAGGAGGCCATCGCGCGCAAGCCGAAAGGCCACGATTTCATCATCGACCGCCGGCATAACGGCCCTGCGGTCAGCCGCCACATGAGCGTCACAGGCGGATAAATCCGCCGCTTGGCTTCACGTATCGCATAACCCGGCGTCTATACGGTTTCAGCAGATGGCCGTGGATCCCGGATCATGAGACACCGTTCCCGACAACTTCAGAGCTTTGCCTTGCGGCAGATGCAGTTCCAGTTGCCGCTCAGTGCCTTTTCCGTACTCGGCTCCCGCTGCGCCGGCTGTCGGGTGTCCATGTCCGGTCTCGACCCACGGTCGATGCTGCTCTGCCTTTATCTGCTGCGCTAGACGTCGCGTCGGTCACTCGATGACAAAACGATGGGCGTAGGTTCTCCCGTCGCTGATGGTCAGCTCGGTGAAGCCCAGCATCTTGCAGAAATCGAGAAAATTGAAGAGCGACTCAACCTGGAGCTCGCGGAGAATCTTTGTCGTTCGAGCGACATTCGTCATCAGGGCCAAGACTGCGCGGGCTTGTGCGAGCGTGGTCATATGGTCGTCGTAGAGGCTGACAATGATCAGCTTCTCCGCATCCCCTCCCTTGGCGAACATCGCCCGCTGCGGAGGGTAAGGACGCTCGCTGACACTCTTCGCGACGCCCGAAACGAAAGCCAGGCGGCTTTCCCGCGTCGCCTGGGGGATCTTCTGCGCCTTCGAGACGTACTGCTCCTCGCTCACGGTATCCGGATAATAATAACCCGCGTGCCTCGACGAGGCCGACGCCGGGAGCGATGCCGACACAAGCAGAAGCGCCGCAATGGCCGTCATCGTCAATTTACCAAACAATTTCATCTAGAAGCCCCCCGGTTCCGGAACGCGCAACGCCGCACGGTCGGCAGTCGATTGCACGTGGATCATGCCCGACGGATCATGCATAGTCGCACCAGACGAATAAAGGCCGTTGAGGCCGTCTCGCGCATTCCCGGGCATCCCGGCCCGGATCCTGAAGGATATTGCCCCGCATGAAGATCGCCTTCACAGCCTCCCGAGCGCCGGACGCGCAGGAAGCTTATGCCGCCCTGACAGCGCGCTACGGCAACGTGATGCATGCCGAGGCGGATGTCATCGTCGCGCTCGGCGGCGACGGCCAGATGCTGGACACGTTGCGCGACAATTTCGATCGGCCGGTGAAGGTCTTCGGCATGAACCGCGGTACCGTCGGCTTCCTGATGAACGAATACTCGCCCGACGATCTCGAAGCGCGGATCGAGGCGGCGGAACAGGTGACGCTGCACCCGCTCCGCATGGATGCGGAGAAAGAGAACGGGACCGTCGAGCAGGCGCTCGCGATCAACGAGGTCTCCATGCTGCGTCAGACGGCGCAGGCCGCAAAAATCAGGATCACCATCGACGGCACCGTGCGCCTTGAGGAGCTGGTCTGTGACGGAGTGATCGTCGCGACCCCGGCAGGAAGCACGGCTTACAACCTCTCGGCGCATGGCCCGATCATCCCCCTCGGCGCGGGTGTTCTCGCGCTGACGCCGATCAGCGCCTTCAGGCCTCGGCGCTGGCGCGGCGCCCTTCTTCCGCACGAAGCGAAGATCGAATTCGAAGTTCTCAATCCCGGCAAGCGCCCGGTCAGCGCGACTGCTGATTCGACGGAAGTCCGCGATGTCGTCCGCGTCCGCGTGCGCGAGGACCGCTCCGTCAAGCTCACCCTGCTCTACGACCCGCAACACAATCTGGAAGAGCGCGTTCTGAAAGAGCAGTTCGCGCCCTGATACCGCATGACAGACAAGCCCGATCTCGGTGCGCTCTTCGGAGCGACGCCAGCCGAAACTTTTCTCGGCATCGAAAAATGCAGCGATCCGAGCCGCGCCGAGGGCTCTTCCGCCTTTATCGGAGCGCCCGGCGCAACGCCTTATGGATCGGTTGGCGCCTATTGCCGGAATGCACCGGATGCCCTGAGGAAGGCCACATCCTCCCTCACCGCGAATGTCGACCGGCATAATTTCGACCTCGGCGGACCGATCTTTCCGACAGGTAGCCGCCGTGCCGTGGATTGCGGCAACCTCCCGTTCGATGAAGCGGATTTTGCCCGGAACCGCGAGGTCATTTCCGACACCGTCCGGAAAGTCGTCGGCAGCAGCGCCGTTCCGATCCTCGTCGGTGGCGACGATTCCGTGCCGATTCCCATGCTCGATGCGCTCGCCGCCACCGGCGAGCGCTATACCGTACTGCAGATCGATGCCCATATCGACTGGCGGCGAAATCATATGGGGGAGGAGTACGGTCTCTCGTCGACCATGCGACGGGCGTCCGAGATGCCGCATATCGAGAGGATCCTCCAGGTCGGCGCGCGCGGCATCGGCTCCGCCCATACGGACGATTACCAGGACGCGGTCGCCTGGGGCGCGCGTTTCTTCACCGCGCACGACATTCACCGGGACGGCATCGCGCCGGTGCTGGACCTGATCCCGGAGGGAACGGAGATTGTTGTCTGCACCGATGTCGATGCGCTCGATCCGTCGCTCGTCCCAGGCGTCATCGGCCGCACCCCCGGCGGGCTCGCTTACCACCATGTGCTTGATCTTTTTAAGGGCGCAGCGGAACGCGGAAATATCGCGGCGATGGACTTCGTCGAATATGTTCCGGAAGCGGATATCGACGGCCTGGGAGCGCTGACGACCGCTGGCCTGATTGCTGCCGCCATGGGCCTCATAGCCCGGCAGGACAGCCATTCCGGGGAAACATGAACGGGCAATCAATCGGACTATCCCACATCGACTGTCGGGGCGTTAACGATTTGATTACCAATACAAGGGTATGTTGCTGTCGGCCTGCGAGATCGGAACTCTACGTTTGTGGGGAATGAGGGATGACCGATTACTGGGACAATGTGGACACGGATGGTCCGTTCGAAACCAATGACCTGAACGCTTATCTCGAAGAGCGCAGAAGGAAAGCCGCGCAATATCTGCGCCTTGCCAAGCGTGCCCAGGCGAAGATCGAAAAGCTGCAGAAGATCGAAGAAGCGCACCGCAAGGCACTGGGCCAGAACGACTAGGCCGACCTCTCTCCCGCATATCCGGCCAGCCAGGCCGAGAACGCATCAAGATCCCGCTTCAGACCAGAGAACCCGCCATTCCGGGTCATCCGCTCGGTATCGATATAGAGAGCCCGGTTGATTTCGATCTGGATCGAGTGGCGTCCGGCAGACGGATCGCCGAACCGGCGGATCATTTCCGCGCCTTTGTAGGGATCGTTCACCGAGACCGAATATCCGCGCGCTCTCAGCCAGCCCGCGACCGCCTCGACGAATTCCGGCGCCGCCGTCCGCCCCTCGCAGTCGCTGACCACGAAATCGGGCCGCTTTGCACCTGCATCGACATTCATCTTGGCGCCGACCGGTTTCATTGAATGCCAGTCGACATGCCAAACGGCGCCATGCGCAGCGTGAAGCCGGTCCAATCCGGCCCGCACGGCGGCATGGTATGGGCGGTAGAACTCCTCGATCCGCCTCTCGACCTCGGCGACCGAGAGCGGCCCGTCGTAAATCGGGATACCTTTGAGGATCTCGCGGCGGATCAGCCCCATGCCTCGAACGCTCTTGTCCGTCGGCACAGCGCCTCCGGGCCATGGAGCGTCCAGCATGGACTCGTCGATATCGTCGTCGCCGCGGTTCACATCGATATAGGTCCGCGGAAACTCCGCCGCGACAAGCCCGATCCCGTGCCCGAGACAACCCGAAACCAGTTCGTCGACAAAGGCGTCCTCCCCGGTCCGAAGATCGGAAAGACTCACCCGGGTCACGAAGTCGTGCGGGATGGTGCGCCCCGAATGCGGAGAGTCGAACAGCACCGGAACCGCCTCGCCTCTAGGCAAGTGCTCTGTCAGGACATTGGGGATACGCCGGACCCGGGGACCCGGCGCCTTTTCAGAGACCATCGTTCAGATGACAGGCAGAGATTCGGCCAGGCGCGATTTCCCTGAGCGCCGGCTGTTCGACCCGGCAGCGCTCCGTCGCGTGCGGGCAGCGCGGATGAAAGTGGCAGCCGGGCGGCGGATCGATCGGCGACGGGATCTCGCCCTTGATCGGGACAAAGGTGCGCTTGCGCGTGTCCAGCCGCGGCACCTCGTCCAGAAGCGCCTTCGTGTAGGGATGGTTCGGTTCGCGGAACAGCTCGTCCGTCGGCGCGCTCTCGACTACGCGGCCGAGATACATGATCACGACTCGGTCGCTGAGATGCTCGACCACACCCAGATCGTGGCTGATGAAGAGATAGGTGAGGTTCAGATCCTCGCGCAGGTCCATGAACAGGTTCAGGACCTGGGCCTGGATCGAAACGTCGAGCGCGGCGACGGACTCGTCGCAGACCAGGAAGTCCGGCTTCACGGCGAGCGCGCGGGCGATGCCGATGCGCTGGCGCTGACCGCCGGAGAACTGGTGCGGATAGCGCCGGACATAGCTCGGGTCGAGCCCGACCCGCAGCATCACCGACTGCACGTAATCCTCGACCTCGCTCTGGGAAACGATGCCGTGCACGCGAGGCGCCTCGCCGATGATGTCCCGCACGCGCAGCCGCGGGTTCAGCGAACTCATCGGATCCTGGAAGATCATCTGGATCTTCAGCTGCGCATCGCGCGCTTCCGCGCCGCGCAGATCCGAGACATTGCGCCCGCGATAGAACATCGTCCCGTCGCTCGGCGCATGCACGCCGGCCACCACGCGGCCGAGCGTGGACTTGCCGCAGCCGGACTCCCCGACCAACCCCACCACCTCGCCGTCGGCGATCGAGAGCGAAACATTATCGACCGCATGCACGGTTTCCTCGCGCACATTGGCCCCCAGGCGCTGCCCGATCTTCGCGGCCAGGTCGAGATGCTTGGTGAAGCGCTTGGAGATACCGTCGAGCTGCACGATCGGCGTCGCTGCTTTGTCCATTTCCATCGCCATGATCAGACAGCCTCCGCCACAAGCGGGTGATGACAGCGGATCTGCCGTCCGCCGGCGGCACCGGAAAGCACTGGCGCCTGTTCGCAGGTCGGCGTCGCGTGACCGCAACGCGCGGAGAAGGCGCAACCCGCCGGAAGGTTCAGCAAGGAAGGCGTCATCCCGGGAATCTGCTCCAGTCTCTTGCCGCGCGCATTGCGGCTCGGCACGGAACCGATCAGGCCCGCCGTATAGGGATGCATCGGCGCATCCAGCACATCGTCGACCTCGCCGAACTCGACCACGCGGCCGGCATACATCACCGCCACCTCGTCCGCGAGACCGGCGACGACCGAAAGGTCATGGGTGATCCAGATCATCGCTGTCCCCGTTTCGGCGCAGAGCTTCTGCACCTCGTAGAGGATCTGTCCCTGGATCGTGACGTCGAGCGCCGTCGTCGGCTCGTCCGCGACGATCAGGTCCGGCTTGTTCAGCAGCGCGATCGCAATCGCCACGCGCTGCCGCATGCCGCCGGAGAACTGGTGCGGATAGCTCTTCAGCCGTTCGTCGGGAGACGGGATGCCGACCTGTCCCAGCGCATCGCGGGCCCGCTGGCGGGCCTCGTCGTCGGTCACCTTGTGATGCGCCTTGATGGCCTCGATCATCTGCGTGTCGATACGCAGGACCGGGTTCAGGGTCATCATCGGATCCTGGAAAATCATCGCGACGTTGTTGCCGCGGAGCTGGCGCATCCGCTCGTCGCTGGCACCGACGAGATTCTCCCCCCGATAGAGGATCTCCCCGCCGACCACCCGGCCCGGCTCATCGACCAGCCCGAGGATCGAGAACCCGGTCACGGTCTTGCCCGAGCCGGACTCGCCGACGAGGCCCAGGATCTTGCCCTTGCCGACGGAAAAGCTGACATCGTCCACCGCCTTCACCACACCGGCCTTGGTGAAGAAGTGGGTCTGGAGATTACGGACCTCGAGGGTCGGTAGTTCGCTCATTGACCTCGGTCCTATTTCTGCAGGCGCGGATTGAGAACGTCACGCAGACGGTCGCCCACGAGATTGATGGTGACGATCGTGAACAGCAGGGCCAGCCCCGGATAGACGCTGATCCAGTACTTGCCGCTCATGATGTATTCGAACCCGTTCGAGATCAGCAGCCCGAGCGAGGGTTCGGTCACCGGCAGGCCGAGACCAAGGAAGGAAAGCGTCGCCTCCAGGGAGATCGCGTGCGCAACCTGCATGGTGGCGACCACGATCAGCGGCGGCATGCAGTTCGGCAGCATGTGACGAAAAATCACGCGCGGCTTGGAGAGGCCGAGACAGGTCGCCGCCTCGATATATTCGCGCCGCCGCTCCACAAGGGCGGAGCCGCGCACGGTCCGCGCATAATAGGCCCACTGCACGACAACCAAGGCGACCATGATCTTGTCGACGCCCTTGCCGAGGGTCGCGAGCAGCACCAGCGCCACAAGGATCGCCGGAAAGCTCAGCTGGATATCGACGACGCGCATGATCACGGTATCGACCTTGCCGCCGAAATAGGCCGCGCTGAGACCGAAGGTGACGCCGATCAGGAGCGCGATGATACCGCTGCCGATCCCCACGCCGAGGCTGATCCTGAGGCCGTAGATCATGGCGCTGACCATATCCCGGCCGAGCCCGTCGGTACCGAGAAAGGCCGTGACGCCGCTGCCCATCTTCTCGCCCGGCTGAAGCAGGTTGTCCATGAAGGTCACCGAAGCGAGATCGTACGGATCGGTCGGCGAGATCAGCGGACCGAGCAGCGCGATGATAACCACGAGCAGCACACCGAACGCGCCGAAGACGGCGATCTTGTTTTCCGCGAAATCGGAAAGGAAACGTCGGAACGGCGTCTCCACCTCGGCGACTTTCTTTTCCCGCCCGGCGGCGCCGAGCCCGGCATCGTCCTGAACGGCCGTCATGATTTCATCTCCTGCAGGCGGACCCTCGGATCCAGAACGGAATAGAGCACGTCGACGATGAGGTTGATGACCACGAACAGCATCACGATGAACATCAGGTAGGCGACGATCACCGGGCGGTCGAGGAAGTTGATCGAGTCGATCAGCAGCTTGCCCATTCCCGGCCAGGCGAACACGGTCTCGGTCACGACCGAGAAAGCGACCAGGCCGCCGAATTCCAGACCGAGCACCGTCACAACCGGGATCATGATGTTCTTGAAGAGATGAACGCCGATGATCCGCGCTTCGCTCAGGCCCTTTGCACGGGCGAACTTGATGTAATCCTGGTGGACCACTTCGCGGGTCCCCGCGCGCGCCAGCCGGATCACCATCGACAGTTTGAAGAGGGCGAGGTTGACCGCCGGCATCAGGACATGTGACAGCCCGTCCAAGGTCAGGATGCTGATATCGATACCGAGCACCTCAACGGTGTCGCCGCGTCCCGTGGACGGCAGCAGACCGAGCATCACGGCGAACAGCAGGATCATCATGATCCCGACCCAGAAGGTCGGCAGGCTGAAGCCTAGGATGGACCCGGTCATGATCGTTTTGGAAACCCATGAATCAGGCTTCAGGCCGGCATAGATCCCGAGCGGAATCCCGATCACGACGGCGATGAAGAGCGCCGCGAAGGCAAGCTCGAAGGTCGCGGGCATGCGCTCGACGATGAGCTGCATCGCCGGCTCCTGGAACACGAAGGAGCTGCCCATATCGCCTTGCAGCGCGTTTCCGATGAAACGCAGATACTGCATGTAGAAAGGCAGATCGAGGCCCATCGACTTGATGATCGCCTCACGCTCCGCCTGGTCGGCATCGTCGCTGACAAGCATCTCGACCGGATCCCCGACAAGGAAGACACCGCCGAAAACCAGGAGCGACATAATGAGCACGACGAGCGCCGCCTGAAGCAGACGGCGAATGATGAACACAGTCATCTTTTATCTCGACACCAGCAAGGTTAGGGAAAGCGGCCGGGAACGCGCCCGGCCGCTTTCCATTGTTTTTTGTTATTCGGCGCTGAAATCGTACGCGGTTGTGCGCTCATCCGTGCGCGGCGCGTATTTCAGACCCTTCTTCGTGGCCCAGGTGTTGACCTGATAGTGCAGCGGAATGATGCCCTGGTTCTCACCGATGGCAATGTCCGTCGCCTTGGCCAGCAGCTCCTGCCGCTTCGCGTCGTCCACCGTCGCGAGCGCCTGCTTCAGCAGGTCGTCAACCTTCGGATCGGAATGACGACCGCGGTTGGACGCGCCCATGCCCTTGGACTTGTCGTGGGTCGCCAGCAGCGACTTGATCGGCGAGGAGGCCTCACCGGTGCCAGAACCCCAGCCGACCAGCACGAAGCTGAACTCCGGGGAGCCGTCCGGACCGCCCTTGGACGCGCGCTTGAAGTAGACGTTCTTCGGCATGGTCACGACCTTGGTCGGAATACCGTTGGCCGTCAGCAACTGGCCGATCGCCTCGGCGATCTTCGCGTCGTTGATGTAACGGTCGTTCGGACCATGAATCGTCAGGCCGAACCCGTCAGCCCAACCGGCTTCCGCGAGAAGCTTCTTCGCGGCCGCAGGATCGTAGGGATCCGGCTTCAGGTTCGACGACACGCCGAAGAAGCCTTTCGGCAGCAGCTGGCCGGCCGGAATGGCGATCCCTTCCATCACCCGCTCCACGATGGCGTCGCGGTTGATCATCATCGAAATCGCCTTGCGGACGCGGGCGTCCTTCAGCGGATTCTTGTCCAGCGGGTTGCCGTTCTTGTCAGTCACGAAAGGCGACTTGTCCCGGAACTGGTCCATGTGAAGGTAGATCACGCGGTTTGAGATACCGGAGCTCAGCGCGACGCGCGGATCCTTTTCCAGACGCGCGACATCGACCGTCGGCACGTTGTCGATCGCATCGACGTCACCCGCCAGCAGGGCCGCGACACGGGCCGGCTCGGACTTGATGAACTTGAAGGTCACCTTGTCCCAGGGTTGAGCGATCGGGCCGATATAGCCGTCGTACTTCTCAAGGACGATCTGCTCGCCCTTCTTCCACTCGACGAACTTATACGGGCCGGTCCCCACCGTGGCGGTGCCGTCGTTGAAGTCCTTCGCGGAGATGCCTTTGTTCGTGCCGGTGCTGTCGGTGCCCTTGGCTTCGGACGACATGATCAGGATCGTCGTCAGGTCGTTCGCCATCAGCGGATAGGGCGATTCCGTCACGATGTGGAGCGTAAGGTCGTCGACCTTCACCAGCTTCTTGCCCTTGGTGTAGGTGCGGAAGCTGGAGTTGCCGCCTTCATAGCCGTCGGCGCGCTCGAAAGAGAAAATCACGTCGTCGACGGTCAGGTCGGAGCCGTCGTGGAACTTCAGCCCCGGACGGAGTTTGAACTCCCAGGTGGTGTCGTTGACCGTCTTCCAGGATTCGGCGATCGAGCCGAAGATCTGCTGGTTGGAGTCGAAATCGACGAGACGGCCGAACACATGGCCGATCATGCCGTTGTTCGGTCCGAGATTGTGGAAGTACGGGTCCATAGAGGACGGTTCCGAGCGAACGCCGATCACGATATCGGCGGCCAGAACATTCGTGGTCATAGCGGATAGCGCCACGGCCGCAAGACCAAGCCTGCGCAGTGCCTTCATCCCTGCCTCCTGTCGTCAGTCACAGATTGATTTTGCGTCGGTTGTATAAATTTCCGGCGCTTTGGAAGGGTCGAGCATGGCGCATAAAATTCGGCACCGCAAGGCCAGTGCGGGCATACGGGAATACCACGGCTTGTCGCCCGCCAGAGCTTCGCGCTACGATCTTGAAAACGGCCGGAAAACCGTTCGATGGCAACAGGTGGGGGGAACTGCCCATGTCCGATGCCGTTCCGGCAGCGCTTTCGGACGACTATCCCGTCGAGCTTGAAGCTCCGGATATCTCGCCCTATCGGGACGGCAACTCAGGCGTTCCCTATTTCACCACGTTCGAGTCTGGCCGCGCGGGTCCCGAGGTCCTGATCACGGCGCTTGTTCACGGCAACGAGCTGTGCGGCGCTATCGCTCTCGACGATCTTTTCCGCCACGACATCCGCCCCCTCCTCGGCCGTCTCACGCTCGGCTTCTGCAATGTCGCGGCCTATGCGGAGTTCCGCGCCGATTACCCCGCCTTGTCGCGCTTCATCGACGAGGATTTCAATCGGGTCTGGGATCTCGAAATGCTTCAGGACAAGACGCGGAGCCTGGAGCGTGCCCGCGCACGGGAGATCCGGCCACTCGTCACCAAGTCGGAAATCCTGCTCGATCTGCACTCCATGCAGCATGCGACGGGCCCTCTGGTACTCGCCGGCCGGCATGCCAAAGGACGGACGCTGGCGGAACAGGTCGGGGCGCCGCCGCTGATCGTGCTCGATGCGGGACACAAGGCGGGCCGCCGCCTGCGCGACTACGATTTTTTCGACGATCCGGACGACCCGCGCACCGCCTTGCTGGTCGAGTGCGGGCAGCACTGGTCCAGTGCCGCCGCGTCGGTCGCGATCGATGTGACCTACCGTTTCCTGCACGCCGTCGGACAGATCGGGCGCGAGACGCTCGAAGAACGCTGCGGACCTTCCGCGCCGCCGGCGCAGAAGGTTGTCGAAATCGTGCGAGCGGTGACGGTGAAGACCGATGCCTTCCGGTTTCATGGCGATTTCCGAGGGATGGAGGTCATCCCCAAAGCAGGCACAGAAATCGGCCGTGACGGCGACGAACCGGTGCTGACACCGCATGACGACTGCATCCTGGTCATGCCGACAAGGCGGCTCAGCCGCGGACTGACCGCCGTCCGTCTCGGCCGTTTTATTGAATAACCACCCGTTCCCGCTTTATACTGAGACTTCCATTCCCGAATACCGAGAAAGCGCCCGGCGACCGCCGGGACGAATCACGATTTGACAGACCCCACAGCGCCCGGCGCATCAGAATCCGCCCCCTCCGGCTCGCAGGCGACACCGGAAACCCGTCAGCATGTCCTGCGAAAGGCCCTGGTTGCCATTGCCATCGGCACTGCCGGGGGATTTCTCTTCGCCTTTCTCAAACTGCCGCTCCCCTGGATGATGGGAGCGATGGTCGCAACCACGATCTGTTCCATCGCGGGTCTCAATATTGGACTGCCGCAGCCGGTGCGGATGGTGATGATCGCCATCCTCGGGGTCATGCTCGGGAGCGCCTTCAAGCCGGAGCTGCTCGATCACCTGGGCAAATGGGCCGTCTCCGTCACGGGCCTGTTTTTCTATGGGATCGTCGCCCTGGTGCTGGTCTTGCTGTTCCTGCGCAAGGTGGCGAAATACGATCCGGTCACCGCCTATTTCTCCTCCTCTCCGGGAGGACTCAACGAGATGGTCATCGTCGGCAAGGCGATGGGCGGCGACGACCGGATCATTGCCCTCACCCACGCTTCGCGCATTCTGATCGTGGTCATGATCATCCCGTTCCTGTTCCGGATATTCGGCGGCTACGAGCCGCAGTCCGGCATGCTGCCGCCCGGAAACGGTTTCGACATTCCGGCACATGAATGGGCGCTGATGGCGGGCTGCGCCATTGTCGGCCCGCTCGTCGCCCGCCGGCTGAAACTGCCCGCCGCTCCCTTGCTCGGCGCCATGGTGCTGAGCCTCGTCGTGCATCTGACGGGCTGGAGCAAGAGCGCGCCGCCCAGCATGCTGATCGCCGCGGCCCAGGTCGTGATCGGAACCGGCGTCGGCTGCCGCTTCGCGGGAACACGGGTGAGCGAGGTCCTGAAGATCATCCAGACTTCCTTCGGCGCCTCGCTGATCCTGCTTTCCACCGCCGTCGCCGCCGGCTTCCTGCTGCAGGATCTGGTGGGGCTGCCCTGGTATGTGCTCGTGCTGGCCTACGCGCCCGGCGGGCTCGCGGAAATGAGCATGGTGGCGCTCGGGATCGGGCAGGACGTCGCGTTCGTCGCCACCCACCATCTCTTCCGGATCGCTTTCATCGTGGTTCTTGCGCCGCTCGCATTCCGGCTAATACGAAAGGCTTGGACGGCCTAGACGGTGCATATTTGCACTGCGAGCAGCGCCGACGGTGAAAAGGTGGCTAGGCGCAGTCTCCGACTTCGCCGTTCGCGGCCGCGTCAATCTTGGCCGCGACCCACATCCGGGCCGTGTCAACATCCTCGAAAATGCGGAACGCCGCACCGGCCAGCGCATATACCGGGCCGAGGATCGCTTCGCACAAATGGTATCCTTCGGTTTCTGGCGAAACGACGAAAGCGGACGCGACAAGGTTTCCATTGCGCTCCGGGTCCCGCATGTTTTGCCGGATCATATCCAAGGCTTCGGCCGTGAACATCACGCTGCCGTCAATGATGGCGACAGATCCCCATGGTCCGGATTCCGTCAAGCGGATGCGCTCTTCCCGAGTCCGCTCCGTCGACAAAATAAGTGCTTCGAGATTGAAGGGACCTGTGTTTCGCGACATCAAAATCCTGCCATCTGTCCAGATTGCACGATTCCCATGCGGTGCCATTACCATGCAATTGCTCCACGGTTCCGGTCTCCCTTCAAAAACCGTAGCGTAGCTTAGCGCTTTGTACAATAGTTTCAAAAATTTGTGGCCGTAGTCGGTGTCGTCTGTCAGCTAAATTTCGCGGTAACTCCACCATCGACGACGAGTTCGGTTCCGGTGATGTAGCGCGCATCGTCCGACGCGAGGAACAGCACCGCCCTTGCCACGTCCCAGGCATCGCCCATGTGGCCCATCGGACATTGCGCGTCCCGCAGCCGGTGCATCTCGTCGATATCGCCCTCGGAATAGGCATCCGGCAGACCGACCTCGATCATCGGTGTCTTCATCAGCCCCGGCAGCACGCAGTTCGACCGGATATTGCGGGCGGCATATTCCAGCGCAACGGAGCGGGAGAACGGAATCAGCGCCCCTTTCGTGGTCGAATAGGTGATGTAATCGACGCCGGTGTGACGGATACCGGCAATCGAGGAGGTATGAACGATCGCGCCCCCGCCCCGCTCCAGCATGTGCGGAACGGCTGCCTTGGTGCAGAGGAATGCGCTTGTAAGATTGACCTTTGCGACCCGGTCCCAGGTCTCGATATCGGTTCCCTCGACACCTCCGACCACGGCAATGCCGACATTGTTGTGCAGAATGTCGATCCCACCGAAAGCCCCCAGAGCGGCCTCGGTCATCGCAGCCACCTCGGCCTTCGAGGAAACGTCGCAACGGACAGCGATCGCCTCCCCGCCCTCTCCCTCGATGATCGAGCGCGTCTCTTCCGCCGCTTCGAGATTGATATCTGCGCAGACCACTTTCGCGCCTTCGCGCGCCATCAGCGTGGCGCTTGCCTTGCCGTTACCCCATCCAGGCCCGATCGAGCCGGCCCCCGTGACGATGGCGACCTTGCCCTCCACGCGTCCCATGCGCGCCTCCCCCGTCAAATTAGTTTTTCAGTTTTCTACCGGCGGAAGCGCACCACCATCTGGGCACGCTCCGCGGCGCGCGCGCTCTCGACGTGGTGCGGTACCGGCGCGATCCCGAGTTCGCGCTCCTTGTAACGGTCGATATCGACCTGCGTCAGTTCGAATAGATCGCAAAGCCAGATCGTGATCTTGGCGAAAATACGCTCGATCAGGAGCATGAGAGTTCCTCCGAAATCGGGATTCTGGTGTCCCATTTCTCATCAAAGCATGGGCCTGCCGTGGTGGAAAGACCACCTTGGCGCACCTCACTCTTGTGAATTTGAAACCGACGCACGGCCGAGGGTGAGAAAGGCGGCGAAAGCCGAATTGGCTCTTGCCGTGACCTCTTTCTGAGTCGGTGCCTCGATTGCGTCGATGACCCGACGGATCTGCAGATCGCCGATCATCAGATCGACATACCAGTTGGCCGCGGCAGCAGCGGAGTCGAATTTTAATGTCCCGCCGCGCATTGCGCGAGCCACCAATTCCTCGATCAGAGGCACAATCTTGTTCCGTCCGCCCTCGGCGATGACACGGCCAAGTTCTCCCGTGCAGTCGGAAGCGGCGGCCCGGTTCAGCAGGATGGGGCGCTCTGAAAGCAATACGCAGATCAGGACCGGCCCGAGACGCTCCAGCGCAACCAGCGGATCTTCCGTCTCCGCCATGGCCTTTCCGAGCCCGTCACGGATCAGTCCGGCATTGTCCTCAACCATGCGCTGGAACAATCCGCGCTTGTCGCCATACCACCGGTACATGGTCTGGTTCGACGCCTTCGCCGCCTTGGCAATGCGCAGCATCGAGGTCGCGTTGTAGCCATATGCACGCAAGAGGTCATAGGCAACGCGCGATATCTCCCGATGCCGCTCCGCCCTCGTTTCCGTCCTCATCTCGAGCCTCAAATTCTGCTTGCCTCTCCATAAGCGTACATATATGTACACTAAAAATTTGGATCATCAAAGCAAGGAGCACCGGATGCGCCGCCCCGTCGAAATGTTCGCCGTGATCAGCCTCCTTTTCTGCGGAGCGATATTCGGCTTTTTCTATGCGTGGGTCTGTTCGACGATGTGGGGGCTGGACGCCGCCGATCCACGCGTCGCGATTGCCGCCATGCAGGCGATGAACGCATCGGTGCGAAATGCCGTATTCGCGCCTGCCTTTTTCGGCACGCCCCTCGTGCTCGCGCTGACGGCGCTGATCGCCTGGCCTGTACATCGTGCCGCGGCCCTCTGGTTCGCTGCATCCGGGATCGTTTATCTGCTCTTCGGAGCCGTGCTGACCATGGCAATCAACGTACCGATGAACGAAGCGCTCGCCAGGCTTGCGGTTCCAGAATCGGTCGCCGCCGCCGAAGATATCTGGACTGGGTATTCCAAGGAATGGCAATTCTGGAACGTGACGCGAACGATCGCGTCCGGTCTCGCGCTCGCCCTGGCCGGGATTGGAACATTATCCATCGTCCGCCGGAGAAAGCTCGAACTCCCTGCCACCGGCAACCGGGATGCCGCCACCGCTGCTTAATCGGCCGGGCAGATACCTTCGATGAGAAACGCGTCGACCTCCCCCCAGACCTTCTCGCGGAGTTCGTCGCGTTCGAGCAGAAGTTCATGCCGCGCGCCCTCGAAACTGACGAGCCGGCAATCCGGCAGCATCGATGCGATCTCGTGCTGGGCCGCATTGGAGACCACCATCTCGTCGCCGGCGCTCAGGATCAGAACAGGCACTGTGATCCGCGAGAGGTAGGCCTTCCGGTTTACGAGGCGAATCGACCGTAACGCGGAGTAGAACCATTGGTAACTCGGCCCGCCGAGCGCAAGGTCCGGATTGGCGTCGATCTGGGCATGGATGCGGGCGAAACGGACAGGGTCACCGGTCAGGGGGTTGCCTTCGAACCCGCGGTACTTGTCGCTATAAGGGCCGGTTCCGGGCACGTAATTCTTGCCGAAACCGACGCCGACCGCCGTCCGCGCGAGGCCGTAGGCGACCGGACGCGGCCAGGCGCCTGTTTCGATATCCGCCATCGGCGCCGAGAGGATCACGCGGCTGAAGAGCCCCGGATGATCGTGCGCGGCGCGGAGTGCGAGATGCCCACCCATGGAATGGCCATAGAGGACCAGCGGTCCAGGCTGCTCGCGGAACCGGGTCAGGGTCAGCACCTGTTCCAGATCGTTCAGGAAATGCGCCATGTCGGCGATGTGCCCCATGCGCCGGTTGGCCAAAAGCCGGTCCGAAAGCCCCTGCCCGCGCCAGTCCAGGGTAATCACCCCGTATCCGCGGGCACGCAATTCACCGATCGTCTCGAGCGCCTTCTCGATGAACTCGGTAAAGCCCGGCAGCATCAGGACGGTGCCCGCGGCAGCACCGCCCGGAGCCGGAAAGCGCGCGATCCGGATCCGCACCCCGTCGGCCATGACGGGGAACTCTATGGTGCCTCCGGTACTTTCGACCGTCGGCAGCGATTCCGGAGCGACGGCTTCAGACATTGAGCAGCAGATACTCCCGTTCCCAGGCGCTGATCACCTTCTGATACGCGTTGGATTCCGCGAGCTTCACGGCGGTGAAGACATCGACGAAACGCTGGCCGAGAATCTCCTTCAGCGGTTTGGCCCGATTGAGGCGCATCAGCGCATCTTCCAGGTGGCGCGGCAGCTTGGCGGCGAGCGAATAGGCGCTGGTCTCGATCGGGGCCGAGGGCTCGATCTCCTCGACCAGGCCGAGATAACCGCAGGCAAGCGAGGCCGCCATGGCGAGATAGGGGTTGGCGTCGGCCCCGGCGACCCGGTTCTCCACACGGCGCTGCTCCGCGCCGGAGACCGGCACGCGCAGCCCCGTGGTCCGGTTGTCGACGCCCCAATGCATGTTGATCGGCGCATCGCTGTCGGGGATGAGCCGACGGTACGAATTCACATAGGGCGCCAGAAACGGCATGCCGGCCGGCAGATACTTCTGCAACCCGCCGATAAAATGCAGGAAAGCTTCCGAATGGGTACCGTCCTCGTTGGCGAAGAGGTTCCGGCCGGTCTTGGCATCGTAAACGCTCTGATGCACATGCATCGCGCTGCCAGGCTCGCCCTGCATCGGTTTGGCCATGAAAGTCGCGTAGACCTTGTGGTCGAGGGCTGCCTGGCGGACCGTCCGCTTGAACAGAAAGGCCTGATCCGCGAGTTCGAGCGGATCGCCGTGATTGAAGTTGATCTCCATCTGCGCCGCGCCGGCCTCGTGGCTCAGCGTGTCGACATCGATCGCCTGCGCCTCGCAATAGTCGTAGATGTCCTCGAACAGCGGATCGAATTCGTTCACCGCGTCGATGCCGAAGGCCTGGCGCGCTGTCTCCGGTCGCCCGGAACGCCCGACCGGCGGCTCGAGCGGGTAATCCGGATCCGGGTTCACCTTGACGAGGAAGAATTCGAGCTCCGGCGCCACCACCGGACGCCATCCCTTTTCCTCGTAGAGCTTCAGGATGCGCTTCAGAACGCCCCGCGGGGCAATGTCCACCGGGCTGCCGTCGGCGTAGACGGCATCGTTGATGACCTGCGCCGTGGGCTCCTTGTACCAAGGCACCATGCGGACGGTGTCTGCTTGCGGGATCAGGAAAATATCGCTGCGGCGCGGGTCGAGATCCTTTTCCTCGATATAGTCCCCAGTCACGTCCTGCCCGAAGATCGCCTCCGGCAGACGCAGTCCGCGCTCTCCGATCCCCTCGAGAAATTTTGCGGCAGGCAGGATTTTGCCCCGCGGGATACCCGCGTGGTCCGAGACCATGCATTCCACTTCCGTAATTCGCCGTTCGCTGATCCAGGCCCTGAGATCGACCGACATGAGTGCTCCGAGAGCAGTTTCGACATGATCATACGGCTCGCCCGGATTGGATCGGCGTGGTAATGGCTGAGAATTCCAATCCGGACCACCGCGATGACCGACGCGACCTATTATCACGCAATCACCCCCGAATTCGAGAAGCGTCCTGCTCTGGCGGACGAAATCGAGGCAGACGTTTGTGTTATCGGCGGAGGTCTCACCGGAATCTCCGCCGCTTTGCACTTCGCCGAACGCGGATTCGACACCGTGCTGCTGGAAGCCGGCCGGATCGGCGACGGCGCCTCGGGGCGCAATGGCGGCCAGATCTGCATGGGATATAGCTGCGGCATGCCGGTCTTCGAACGCACCGCCGGCATGGAACAGGCAAAGATTGCGTGGGATATGGCGAGCGAAGCCATCGGCGATATCAATGCCCGAATAGAACGGCACGGTATCGCCGCCGGCTATCGCCGCGGCTATCTCCATGCGGCCCTCAACGCCCGCCAATTGGGCGGGCTCGAAGAGATGGCGGAAAGCTGGTCCGGAACTTACGGCTTCCGGGATATGAAACTGCTCTCGCGCGAGGAAACAGCGGCGGCGACAGGATCCGAAATCTATCGCGCGGCGTTGCTTGAACAGGGTAGCGGTCACATGAATCCGCTGGCCTATCTGCGCGGCCTCGCCTTCGCCGCAGAGAAAGCCGGCGCCCGCCTGTTCGAGGACAGCCGCGTCACCGGCCTAGCCCGCGGCAGCCGCGTGGCGTTGGAGACCGAAAAAGGCAAGGTCCGAGCGCGGCAGGTCGTTCTTGCCGGAAACGCCTATCTCGGGAGCCTTCTGCCCGAGATCGAATACCGGATCGCACCGGTCCTGAGCGCCGTTGCGGCGACGGCACCGCTGCCGCCCGAGCTTACCGCCCGCATCCTGCCCGGGGACGAGGCTGTGGCGGACAGCAACACGGCATTGAACTATTTCCGCAAGACACCGGATAACCGCCTGCTCTTCGGCGGACTTGCGAGCTATTCGGGACGGCCGCTGACAAACGCGGCGGGCGCCCTGCGCAAAAAAATCGCCGGGGTTTATCCGAAGCTCGCAGAGATCGATATCGACTATTGCTGGTCGGGCAAGATCGCCATCACCTTTACCCGGATGCCGGATTTCGGCCGGATCGACGGAAATATCTATTACGCACAGGGATATTCGGGACACGGGGTGGCCCTGACAGGACTGGCGGGCAAACTCATTGCAGAAGCAATGGCAGGAGACGCCGAGCGGTTCGACCTGTTCGCGAAACTGCCAAATTACCGCTTCCCGGGCGGGCCGGCCCGAACCGCACTGCTGGCGCTCGGAATGACCTGGTACAAATTGCGCGATCTGGTCGGGTTATCGAAATAAGGGGCGGTCTCAGCGAGCCACCGGCTTCTGCAGGTCACCAAGACGTTTCGGATTGCGGTTCACGATCGTCATGGTCTGCTGGGCGAGCCGCCGGCGCACCGCGGAGGCGAGCACGCGTGCCGCCCTCGGCGCCAGATGCAGATCCGGGCCCACGATGGATTTCAGACCGCTGTCGAACCAGTTAGCCGTTCCGGATTCGCTTGAGAGTGCATGTGCGACGATGGCGAGTTCGCCCACACTCGCGGTCCGCAGACTGGAGGGCCACGCCTCACCGTCAAATCCGCGCGCCGTAATCCGTTCGTCTTCGGCAGCCTCTTCCGGCGCCGTGCCGGAAGATGGATCGGAAGTTGATAGGTCGCTCATGTCCGGTCTCCCTTCTGGAAACAAGGTACATTTCAGCGCGCCGGCATTCTGCTTGGCTGATTTCCGCGAAATGTTGGGAAATGTTAAGCAGCGTCAGGATCGACTTCAACAATTTTATCTTTAATAAATCAAATAATTAGAAAGCGATTTATCTTTAATTTTATCTTTATTCTATCAACCACGGCGATAGCTCAGGAAAACAGGCCGAGAAGCGCGCTGGGGCGCTGGTTGGCGATGGACAGCGTCTGGGTCGAAAGCTGCTGCTGCACCTGTACCGCCGTCAATTCTGCCGCACTTCGCGCCATATCCGCGTCGACAATGTTCCCCAATCCCTCCTCCGCCGCATCCGACAGAGACTCATTGAAGCCGATCTGCGAGTCGATGAAACGGGCCGACGCCGCAAGCCCCGCCAGCGCATTGGCAACCGTATCGATCGCCTCGACCACGTAACCGTCGGACGCTTCCGAATTCGCAACATTGTCGAGATTCGCATCTGCGTTGCCGAATTGCAGATCGATCGCGCTGATCTGGTAATTGTCGATCGTAAAGGTCCCACCGCCGATATTGGTCAGCACGGTCATGGCAGAAGATCCGTTCACGATGAGGTTCTTGTCGTTGAACCGCGCGTTATTGACGAGACTGTCGAACTGGTCGCGAAGCGCGAGGAAGTCCCGTGCGACGATGGATCTCTGCTGTGCCGTCAGGCCCTCGTTTCGGCCCTGAACGGTCTTTTCCCGCATGTCGGTCAGCACATTGGAAACGCCGGTCGCAGCGGCGAGCGCGACCTGGATCACACCGCGCGCTGTATGAAGACCCTGGTTCACGGCCTTATAAGCGGCAAGCTCCGCTCTCAGCCCTTGGGCAATCGCGAAATTCGAGGCGCCGACTTCCGCACCTGTCACTTTCAGGCCGGACGAGACCCGATTCTGCACGGTTTCAACCTTGCGATTGATCGCATTGAGGGTGCGCAGCGCTGTGAAAGCGCTCGTGTTGGTCCGGATCGAATTCTCTACGGCCACGCGTACCGTCCGTTCTGGCGGTTCAGCTCCGTTCTGGAGCGACAACGTTTATTAACATTAATCGCAGTGCGGCATTAACCATTTTTTGCGTTTCGCGGCGGGCGGGCGGGAACCGTTCGGCTTCCGGCTAGAGGCCGAGCGCTTCTTCCGGCGGTTTGAATGCGAGACCGTGCGCGTCGGCGACCGCTTTATAGGTCACCTCGCCGCGATGGACATTGAGCCCGTTCAACAGATGCCGGTCCTCGCCCAGCGCTTGCCGTCCCCCCTTGTCGGCAAGCGCCAGCACGAATGGCAGCGTCGCGTTGTTGAGCGCAAAGGTAGAGGTCCGCGCGACGCCGCCCGGCATGTTGGCGACACAATAGTGCACGACATCGTCGATCAGGTAGGTCGGCTCCCGGTGCGTGGTCGGCTTCGACGTCTCGAAACAGCCGCCCTGGTCGATGGCGACATCGACGAGAACGGCCCCACGGCGCATTTTCGCGACATGCTCCCGGGTCACCAGTTTCGGCGCCGCGGCACCCGGCACCAGCACCGCGCCGACCACGAGATCCGCCTGCAGGACATGCTCCTCGATCGCATCCACCGTCGAGTAGATCGTGTTCAGCATCGGCCCGAACTGGAGGTCCAACTCGTAGAGCCGCTCCAGGTTCCGGTCGATCACCGTCACCTTGGCCTCGAGACCCATCGCCATTCGCGCGGCGTTTGTGCCAACCACCCCGCCGCCGATCACCACGACATTGCCGGCCGGAACCCCCGGTACGCCTCCGAGCAACGTCCCGCTGCCGCCCTGTGCCTTCTCGAGGCAATGGGCGCCCGCCTGGATCGCCATCCGGCCTGCCACCTCGCTCATCGGGGCCAAGAGCGGCAGACCGCCCCGCGCACTGGTGACGGTTTCGTAGGCGATCGCGATACAGCCGCTCTCGACGAGCGCGGTGGTCTGCGGCAGGTCGGGAGCGAGGTGCAGGTAAGTGAAGAGGATCTGCCCCTCTCGCAGCATTTCGCACTCGACCGCCTGCGGTTCCTTCACCATCACGATCATGTCGGCGCGCCGGAAAATCTCCCCGGCGGTGTCCGCGATCTCCGCGCCCGCCGCGACATACTGATCGTCGTCGAGACCGATGCCGTAGCCGGCATGGGTCTCGACAAGGACCTTGTGCCCGTGATGAACGAGCTCGCGAACGCTGGACGGGATCAGGCCGACCCGGTTCTCATCCGTCTTGATCTCCTTCGGAACGCCTACCAGCATCTCATGCCTCCCTTTCCGGCAATGATTCTCGCCTGGATCCTGTGTCTGCCTCACCCGCATGGCTGTCAAGTTAGACAGTCTTACACGCGCAGAAGCTGCCCTTATCCGGTCGCAAAAAAGTCATCTTTGAGCGCAAGGATTTCCTTTGTCAGGTATGTGAACACCCAATACGATGGTTCACATGAAAGGGCTGCTTTTCGTCTTCCTGGGAGTTGGCGAAGTGGCATGGGGAGAGGGTCATGGCCGTCGAAACGTATAACCTGAAGCGTTCCTGCGTCATTCTTGGCGCGATCGTTCTGAACGTTCTCGTCTGGCTCAGCGCGGCATTGCCGGGTCTGGTCGTCTAGACTGCTCGGGGAGGCACCGCCTCTTACCCTGTTCATTTATTTGCGGACGGGGTTCGCCGGAATACCGTGCTCAGGCTGGAAGCTGTCCCGGATCGGGATTAGGCTCTCCCGGTTTGGTTTTCCGGAGCGTTCTTCATGTATCGTCATATTATCGTCGGCCGCGGACTGATCGGCTCTGCCGCCGCACGGCATCTGTCTGCCTGGCAGGACGGCGTGGCCGTTGTCGGCCCCGACGAGCCGGAGTACCGGCTGAGCCATGACGGTGTGTTCGCGAGCCACTATGACGAAGGGCGCCTGACCCGGATCTACGACCCGGCACCGGAATGGTCGCTGACCGCGGCGCGCTCCATTGCCCGCTACCCCGAGATCGAGGCCGAGAGCGGGGTCGATTTCTTCACATCCGCGGGCTACCTCGGGATCGTCGGCTCGGAAGACATAGAGACGAAACCCGCAGTGGCCCTCGCACGCGAAAACGGAGGCAACACCACCGCTATCGACGCTTCCACGATGCGCGAGCTCTATCCCTTTTTGTCTCTTCCCAATGATTGCGCCGGGATTCGGGAAACCGAGACCGCTGGCTATGTCAGTCCGCGGTCCCTTGTCCGGGCGCAGACCAGAGTTGCGGAGAAGAACGGCGCCGAAATCATCCGAGCAGCCGCGAAATCGCTCGACGTCCGGGGCTCGACGGTCGCGGTGACGACAGACGACGGCCGCACCCTTGAGGCGGAACGCGTGCTGATCGCGACCGGTGGCTATACCGATGCCTGCAAGCTCCTGCCGCGCCCGCTGGCGCTCACGGTCTACGGACGGACGGTGGTTCTGTTCCGGGTGACCGACGCCGCGGCGGAAGTACTGGAGGGCATGCCGACCATCATCGACAAGTTCGCAGGCTCCTACATCCTGCCGCCGATCCGCTATCCGGACGGGCACGCCTATGTGAAGATCGGGATCGGAACCGAAGCGGACACCCAGCTGAAATCGCTTGCCGACCTGGACGGCTGGTTCAAGTCGACGGGTTCGGAGCGCAACCGGATCGAGTTCACAGATGTGATCGAACGGCTGATCCCGGTGCTGAAGGAATGCCCGGAGCGGCATACCGACACCTGCGTGACGACCTACAGCAAGTCCGGCCTGCCCTATATCGATTTCGTCGCGGGCGACCATCTCGCTGTCGCGGTCGCCGGTAATGGCAAGGGCGCGAAAGGGTCGGACGATTGGGGCTATGCCGCCGCCCGCCTGATGGAGGGCGGCGAATGGGACCACCCGATCCCGCGCTACAGGCTGAAGGCCAGCTTCGCCTGAGGCTTAGAGCGCCATCGGCGTGCCGCGGGCGGTATCGACGCAGGCCGCCGCCACCGCATCCATGATCGCCTCGGCATCGATTCCGTGAGTCTGATAAAGATCCGGCAGATCGCCCGACTGGCCGAACCCGGTCACGCCGAGCGGGAACAGACGCCGTCCGAGGGCACTGCCGATCCAGCTGAGGGTCGCCGGATGGCCGTCCTGCACGGTGACGATCCGGACCTCCGGACCGAGCTCGCCCATGAGCTTCTCCAGATGCGATTTCGGCAGGTCCGGCCGGCGGATACGGGCCTGCCAGCCAGAGTAAAGCCGGTCGGCGCTGGTGACCGCCAGCACGCCGACACCCGGCAATTCCTCTTCCAGCATCTCGCAGGCCTGCAGCACTTCGGGCGCCACAGCCCCGGTGAAAACGATCACCGCAGGTGCGTCCTGGCCCGGCTCGCGCAGCCAGTAGCCGCCCGAGACGATATCCTCGCGCAGATCCGCCGTGATCGAGCGTTCCGGCTGTTCCAGCGGGCGGGTCGAGAGCCGGAGATAGACCGCGCCGCCGTCATCGGCCTGCATATGCGCGAAGCCCCAGCCCATGATCTCCGCCAGCTCGTCCGTATAGGCCGGCTCGAAAGAGGTCAGGCCGGGCTGCCCCATGCCGATCAGCGGCGTCGAGACCGACTGATGCGCGCCGCCTTCCGGTGCCAGCGAGATGCCTGACGGGGTCGCCACCACCATGAAGCGGGCGCCCTGGTAGCAGGCATAGTTCAGGCTATCGAGCCCGCGCTGGATGAAGGGATCGTAGAGTGTGCCGACCGGCAGCAGCCGCGTGCCGAAAAGCGGGCCGGAAAGGCCGAGCGCCGCCAGCATGATGAAGAGATTGCTCTCGGCGATGCCGAGCTCGAAATGCTGTCCACCGCCGTGGCGCAGCCATTTCTGCGCCGAGGCCACCTTCTCGTCGCGGAAGACGTCGTTCCGCATGTCGAGGCTGAAGATACCGCGCTGGTTCACCCAGGGACCGAGATTGGTCGAGACCGTCACGTCCGGCGAGGTCGTCACCAGCCTTGAGGCAAGCGCGGAATTGCCGCGGGCGAGCTCGTTCAGAACGGCGCCGAAAGCCTGCTGGGTCGAGGTCCGGGACTGCTTCTTGATCGCGAGGCTGTCCGGCAGCTCGACCTTGTCCGCCTGATGAATACGCGAGCCGCCCCGGTTGAAGGAAACGCCGGCGATATAATCCCGCACCTCTTCCTTCGGCATTTCCAGATGTGCGAAAGGATCCCATTCCCCGCCTTCCGGTACACCCATATGGCTGCGGAACATCTCCATCTGATCCGGTGTCATCAGCCCCGCGTGGTTGTCTTTGTGACCCGCGAGCGGCGTGTTGAAGCCCTTGACCGTGTAGGCGATGAAACATTGCGGACTGTCGTCCTTCACGCCGTGGAAGGCGTCCAGGACGGCCTCCATGTCGTGTCCCGCGAGATTGGTCATCAGCTCATGCAGGGCATGGTCGTCATGGTCGTCGAGGATCGCCTTGATCCCCTTCACGCCGTGCAGATCCCTCTTCAGATGCTCGCGCCAGCTCCCCTCGCCTCCCGACTGGCCCTTGAAGGTCAGGGCGCTGTAGAGATCGTTCGGGCACTCATCGATCCAGTTCTCCAGCGCCTCGCCGCCCGGAAGCTCGAACACGCGCTGCAGCTTCTTGCCGTATTTCAGCATGTTGACGTTCCAGTCGACGGTTCCGAAGAACTGCCGGATCTTCTGAAACAGGCCGTCGGAGACCACGCCGTCGAGGCTCTGGCGGTTGTAGTCGATCACCCACCAGAGGTTCCGGACGTCGTATTTCCAGCCCTCGAGCATGGCCTCGTAGATATTGCCTTCGTCGAGCTCGGCATCGCCCATGATCGAGATCATGCGGCCGGCCGGCTGCTGCTGCAGGCCCTGGTCCTGGATCAGGTGATGCAGGCGGACATAGTCCTGCACCATCGAGGCGAAAAGCGTCATCGCAACGCCGAGACCGACGGAGCCGGTGGAGAAATCCACCTCGTCCCGGTCCTTTGTGCGGGACGGATAGGATTGCGCCCCGCCAAGCGACCGGAAGCGCTCCAACGCGGACTGGTCCTGCCGTCCCATCATGTACTGGATAGCGTGGAAGATGGGACTCGCATGGGGCTTCACCGCCACCCGGTCCTGCGGCTTCAGCACGTCGAAATAGAGTGCCGTCATCAGGGTCGCGACGGAGGCGCAGGATGCCTGGTGCCCGCCGACCTTGATACCGTCGCGCGAGGGGCGGATGTGGTTGGCATTGTGGATCATCCACATCGCCAGCCAGAGCACTTTTTTCTCCAGCACGCGCAGGGTCTCGATCTTGTTTTGCGGTTCCACCAAGCCCATGACGTTCCCAATCAGACGGTCGTTGATTGGGCGAATATGCTGTCGACGAAATAAAGTGTCGATAGGGGGACCGGAAATAACAAGATTCGAACCGAAGCAGTTCCCCTAGCACCTGCTATTGGCTGCGAGAACGGGACTTTGACTAAAATCCGTTCCTGACGGGACAAACCAGCAGATCGGACCGATCCGCCGCTCCCTACTTTGTCTCGCAATCAACGAAAACGGCGACCTGGGGGTGGTAGCGACCGACCACGGAAAAGAGTTCACGCCACCAGCTCGGAGGACGAACGGTCTCATGCGCGTTTTCGCCGGTCGGCAGCAGAGCCTGCGCTGGATAGCATGCGACCGCGGCATAGACGAACTTGCGTGCCTGCGAATACAGCTCCTCGACGACCCAGAGGAGATCCGACTCGGGAATATGCTCCAGCACATCCGTGCAAATGACCCCGTCCGACTGCATCGCCGGCAACTCGGAGAAATCGGGAACGCCCGGATCGTAGAGCCGGATCTCGGAAACACCCCAATAGTCCTGAACCGACCCGGTTTTACCGTTCTTGTCGCGAAGCTGGACAGAGCGGTACTGCAGACCTTTGCCACAGCCGTAATCCAGGACCGTTTCCGCTTCGTGCTTTTGCACAAGTTCGCGAACGCGCGGAAGATGGTTGAGAATCTGCTGCCCCGGATAGGCTTCCGCCGCGGCAACCCGCACTTCACCGTTCCCGGTATCCCGCACAAACCCCTCGGCATGCATCGTCTTGTAGAGCGCCAGAAGTTCGAGATAACGGGGGCTTGGATTCGAGCGGCTGTATGAATGCATCACGCGGTTCGCCTCAGAGTTCACCGACAACAGGCTTAGGCGCTCGATCCAGCGACGTCCAGTTCCCTGACGTCGGCTCCGGTTTCTTCCCGCATCTGTTCTCGCCACATTGCCGCATAGATGCCGTCCCGCGCGAGCAGTTCGGTGTGGCTGCCCCGTTCGGAGATTTCTCCGTCGCGCAGCACGATGATTTCGTCGGCATCAATCACAGTCGAGAGCCGGTGAGCGATGATCAGGGTCGTATAGTTGTGGCTGACCTCGGAGAGGCTGCTCTGGATCGCCTTCTCCGTCTGGCTGTCCAGCGCCGAGGTCGCCTCGTCGAAGAGGAAAATCTTCGGCCGCTTCAGGAGTGTGCGGGCGATCGCGACGCGCTGTTTCTCGCCGCCCGAAAGCTTCAGGCCGCGCTCGCCGACCGTGGTCTCGTACCCCTCCGGCAGCCCCAAGACAAAATCGTGGATGCTGGCGAGCCGCGCCGCCTCCTCGACCTCTTCCCGGCTCGCCGACGGACGGCCGTAGGCGATGTTGTAGTAGATCGAGTCGTTGAAGAGGACCGTGTCCTGCGGAACGATTCCGATCGCACGCCTGAGACTGTCCTGGGTCACGGTGCGAATGTCCTGACCGTCGATCCGGATCGCGCCGCTGTCGATATCGTAGAAACGGAACAGCAGGCGCGAAATGGTTGACTTGCCGGCGCCGCTCGGCCCGACCAGCGCAACGCTCTTCCCGGCCGGGACCTCGAAACTGATCCCCTTCAGGATCGGCCGCGCCGCGGAATAGCCAAACTTCACGTCCTCGAAGCGCACTTCCCCCTTGTCGACCACAAGCTCGGCCGCGTCCGGCGCGTCCTCGATTTCCCGTTCCTCATCCAACAGCCGGAACATCTGCTCCATGTCGGTCAGCGACTGCTTGATCTCGCGGTAGACGAAACCGAGAAAGTTGAGCGGCAGATAGAGCTGGATCAGGTATGTGTTCACCATGACGAAATCGCCGACCGTCGCCCGGCCCGCCGCGATGTCTCCGCCGGCAAGGATCATCACCAGCGTCAGACCGGCCGCGATGATGCCGCCCTGCCCGACATTGACCAGCGAGAGACTGGTCCTGCTCTGTACCGCGGCATCCTCGTAGGAGCGCATGGACCGGTCGAAACGCTCTTCCTCGTGCCGCTCGTTGCCGAAATACTTCACCGTCTCGTAGTTCAGCAGACTGTCGATGGCCCGCGTCGTGGCGCGATTGTCCATCGAGTTCATGCGCCGGCGGAACTTCAGCCGCCATTCCGTGACCAGCGTGGTGAAGAGGATGTAGGAGCCGATCGTCCCGAAGGTGACCACCGCATAGCGGTAGTCGAACATCGCCCAGAGGATCCCGCAGACGAGCAGGATCTCGAACAGGGTCGGCAGAATGTTGAACAGCATGAAGTTCAGCAGGAACTCGATTGCCTTCGTGCCCCGGTCGATCACCCGCGAGATGCCGCCGGTCTGCCGGTCGAGATGGAAGCGCAGGGAAAGCTGATGCAGGTGCCGGAAGGTCTTTAACGCCGCCATCCGGATGGCCCGCTGGGCGACCCGCGCAAAGAAGAACTCCCGAAGCTGTGCGAAGGCCTGTTGCCCCAGCCGCGTCAGGCCGTAGGCAAGGATGATCCAGATCAGCACCGTGAAATCGAAGGCACCGCCCGAAATCAGGTCCACCGCGTCCTTGTACAGCAGCGGAACATAGACCGACGCTCCCTTGGCAAGAGCGAGACACAGCAATGCGATCACCACGCGCGCGCGCATCTCGAACTGCCCCTGCGGCCACAGATAAGGCAGCAGCGTCTTGATGGTCTGGATATCGGCCGTCGCCGGGGCGTCAGACTCGGTGAGATTGGCGGTCGGTCGGCGAGGCATAGGATTTCCAGTCGGACGGCGCGGCAATGAGGACCGCTTGTTTATTTGTTCGATAAATATGGAACTATTTAGCAGGTGCGCAAGCCTACCTCTGTCGAGCCGCTCCGAGAACCCGCGACGCGATCGAAGTGCCATAGGCCACAGTTCGAAGTATCCGACTTCGATATTCTGGGCAACCGATGCAAGGTCCGGCTTTGTCCCCATCCCGCAGCGGACCTGCTCCACGATCCAGGAGGGACCCCTATGGCGTTTTCCCTTAGACTGGCGTTGACTGCTTCCATCATGGCGTTGCTGGCCGCCGCTTCCGCGGATGCCGAGGTCGGGAATGTCCGACTGGTGAAGATCTGGGCCTATTCGAAGGCTGCGAGCACGGCTGACTGGAACGATCTTTACCGACGCGATCCCGTCGAACTGAACGAACGGCTGCGCACGCCGGATGGAGGGGCACTACATGTTCGCTTCGTCGACGACACGGATCTGCGGCTCGGTTCGGCCGCCGAGATTCTTATCGACCGGTTCGTCTTTGATCCGTCTAACAACGCAGGCGCACTGCAGGCCGAGATGGGCAAGGGCGTCTTCCGTTTCATCAGCGGGCGCATGGCGAAGGACGGCGTCCGGCTCGGAACTCCGAGCGCCTTCATCGGCATCCGCGGAACCGACTTCATCGTCGATGTCCGCGACGACGGCTCGACAGTTGTCGCGGTGCTGGAGGGAGAAGTCGAGATCACACCCCGTGCAGGCGGGCCTGCCGTTGCCATTGCGGCAAACCAGACAGCCCTGGTCTCGCTCAACGCCACGGCCGTACAGATCGGCGTCGCAGCGGTCACGGTGGATGCCGGCCTCGATTCCGACGCCGGCATAGATGCGGATTCAGGCTCCGGCGGTGCGGGAGGTCAAGGCGGCGGAGATACCGGCGGAAACGACTGAGAAGCCGCCGCCCCGGATGACCGAATGGCTCTTCACCGGCCAATCAGAGGCCGGCTTGACCGCTTTGCGGCCGGTCCGGCCCCAATAATACCGCAATCCGAAGACCAATCTGCGCCGCTCCCTCCGCGGCATCCCGCCGGCGGGCCGGGACATTCCGTTTCGGGAGGGGAAAATGAAGCGGATCGCAGCAGCGCTGGTATTGGCCTGTATCCTGTCGCAAGTCCCGATTGCCCATGCCGCGGTCGGCATCGTCAGCCTGGTAAAGGTCTGGGGTTACAAACAAGAGCCGAGCGCCACGAACTGGGAAGCGCTTTACCGTCGTGACGCGGTCGAGATGAACCAGCGCCTGCGCACGCCAGACGGCGGCGCCCTTCATGTCCGCTTCGTTGACGATACCGAGCTGCGGCTCGGATCGGCCGCAGAGGTTACGATCGACCGCTTCGTATTCGATCCTTCGACCGGCGCCGGCAGCCTGCGCGCGGAAATGAACAAAGGCATGATGCGTTTCATCACCGGGCGCATGGCAAAGGAGGGAGTGCGGATCGGAACGCCGACGGCGGTCATAGGCATCCGCGGAACGGACTTCGTGATCGAGGTCGCGGACGACGGCACCACCACGGTTGCGGTTTATGAAGGCGAAGTCGTAATTACGCCGCGCACCGGAGGCGATAGCGAGACCGTTGCCGCAGGGCAGAATGCACGTGTCGCCTTGAATGCGGCTATTGTTGAAACCCACGTTGCGGCCCCTCCGCCCGATGAAGGGCTGGACGACGGAGCCGGGCATGACGGATACGCAGACGGCAATGGCGGAGACGGGAGCGACAGCGGCGGCGGTGACAGCGGAGGGGGTTGCTAGTTGACGCGGGATCAGGACGCGACGTTGAAGCTTTCGCCACAGCCGCAGCGACTGGTCTCGTTCGGGTTGTTGAAGACGAAGCCGGAATAGTACTTGTCTTCCTGGAAATCCATTTCGGAGCCGAGAATGAACATCACGGAGGCCGGGTCGACGAAGATCGTCACGCCCTTGTCCTCGACCATGTCCTCGAACTTTTTCCGTTCCTTGGCGTATTCGACGAAGTAGCTGAGGCCGGAGCAGCCTTTCGCCTTCACGCCGACGCGCAGTCCGAGAACGCCGTCCTCGGGATTGGCCGCCATCAGGGTCTTCACCCGATCGGCTGCGGCGTCTGTCAGTGTGATCGGGGCTTTACCGGGTTGAAACATAACGTCTCTATCCTCTGTTGGCCTTTCGACTCAATATAATGATGCGCCAGATCAGATTCTAGAACATGTTGAGGGCGAGCTTCGCCTCGTCGCTCATCCGTTCCGGAGTCCAGGGATCGTCCCAGGTAAGCTCGACCTGCACACGGCCGACGCCCTCGACCGACGCCGCTTTCTCCCCGACATCGATCGGGAGCTGCCCCGCGACCGGGCAGGCCGGCGCCGTCAGGGTCATCACGATCTTCACGTCCCCGTTCTCGGCGATCGCGATTTCGTAGATCAGTCCAAGCTCGTAGATATCGACCGGGATCTCCGGATCGTAGACCTCTTTCAGAGCGAGGATGATCGCCTCTTCCTTGGCAACCGGAACACCTTCGGCAAGCGGCTCGCCGACTTCGGCGACAATGCCCTCTTCCGGCGGCGGAAAATCGAGAAAGTCATGCATTCCGGGACCACCGGGCATCATGCGAAGATCTCCCTCACCTTTTCGAGACTGTCGGCCAGCGCGTCGATATCCTGTCGCGTGTTGTACATGCCGAGGCTGGCACGGGCCATCGCAGGCACGTCGAACCTGTCCATCAGCGGCTGGGCGCAATGGTGCCCGGCCCGGACCGCGACGCCGGCCTGGTCGATGATGGTCGAAATGTCGTGCGGATGGGCGCAATCCATGACGAAGGAGAGAACGCTCGCCTTCCCGGGCGCGGTCCCGATGAGACGCAGCCCCTCGACCGAGGCGAGGCGCTGGGTCGCGTAATTGAGGACATCGCCCTCATGCTCGCCGATCGCCGCCATGCCGATGGCGGCGACATAGTCGATCGCCGCACCGAGCCCAACCGCCTGGACGATCGGGGGCGTGCCCGCCTCGAACTTGTGCGGCAGGTCGGCCCAGGTCGATTTCTCGATGGTGACCGTATTGATCATGTCGCCGCCGCCCTGCACCGGCGGCATCTTCTCCAGCAGCTCTTCCTTGCCGTAGAGAATGCCGATCCCGGTCGGCCCGTAGAGCTTGTGGCCGGAGAAGGCGTAGAAATCGCAGTCGAGATCCTGCACGTCGACCGGCATGTGGGTGACGCCCTGGGCACCATCCACGACCAATATCGCACCGGTCTTGTGGGCCAGCGCCGCGATTTCCTTCACCGGCAGCACCGTGCCCAGCACGTTTGAAACATGCGGGACAGCGATGAGCTTCGTCTTCTCGGTGACCAGCGCTTCCATGTCGGCGATGTTGAACGCGCCCTCGTCGTCGACATCGACAGCCTTCAGCACCAGGCCCTTCTCGTCCCGGACCATCTGCCAGGGCACGATGTTGGAATGGTGCTCCATCGTGGTGATGATGATCTCGTCGCCCGGCTCCAGAAACGCGCGGGCGTAGGACTGGGCGACGAGGTTCAATGCGTCCGTGGTGCCCCGGGTGAAGATCACCTCGTGGCTGTGCTTCGCATTGATGAAGTTCTGCACTTTCTCCCGCGCGCCCTCGTAGCGCGCGGTCGCGAGTTCGCTCAGGTAATGCAGCCCGCGATGCACGTTCGCATACTCCGCCTCGTACATCCGCGTAACCGCCTCGATCACCTGCCGCGGTTTCTGGGCGGAGGCCGCAGAGTCGAGGAAGACCAGCGGCTTACCGCGGACTTCCGTCGCAAGGATCGGGAAATCCCGGCGGATCGCCTCGACGTCGTAAGCGGATTCGCTCATCACGCGGCTTCCTCCCGTGCGATCCGCGCGGCCAGCCAGCCGGAGATCTTCTCGCCGAAGGCCAACGCGACCTTGTCGACCCGGATCTCGTCCAGCGCATCGCGCAGATAGGCCTCGATCAGCATGTTGCGCGCGTCGTGCTCGTTGATGCCGCGGGCCTTCAGATAGAAGAGCTGCTCGGCATCGAGTTCACCCACGGTCGCACCGTGGGAGCATTTGACGTCGTCCGCATAGATCTCGAGTTCCGGCTTGCTGTCGATCTCCGCCTTGCGGGAGAGCAGCAGGGCCCGGTTCATCTGGTAGCCGTCGGTCTTCTGCGCCGGACGCTGCACCAGGATCTTGCCCTGGAAGACGCCGCGGCCGTTCTCGTCCAGCACACCCTTGTAGATCTCGCGGGACTCGCTGTTCGGCTTCGCGTGCTCGATGAAGGTGGTGTTGTCGAGATGCTGGTTCGCGGCCGCCATGTAAACGCCGTTCACCGCATAGAGAATCTCGGATCCGTCGAGCTTGCTGCGGATCTCGTTGCGCGCCAGCTTCGCGCCGCAGGACAGCGCGAAATTGTCGTAGATCGTCTTCTCGCCGCAATGCACGTGGGTCATCGCGACGTGATAGGCCTCGCGGGACTCGTTCTGCAGCTTGTAGTGATGGAAGACCGCCTCGTCCTCGACCGTCACATGGGTTACGGAGTTGGAGAAATAGCCGCCTTCGCCGACATGGCTTTCGACCAGCGTCGCCTTGGCGTTGGGGCCGATCCAGACCACGTTGCGCGGCGCGAAGGCGACCGGCGCGTCACCGCCGGATCCGATCGAGATGATGTGAATCGGCTTGGCGATATCGGCGTCCCGTGCGACCTCGATCAGCACGCCGCCGGTGATGCCCGCGGTGCTGAGCGCGGCGAGCGGAAGTCCTTCGGTCGCACTCTCGTCCTGCAGGGCGTGCTTTGTAACGCCGTCCTTGCGCTGCAGCGCGACCGCCAGCGGCGTGACCATCAGGCCGACCGGCAGCTTGTCGAGCGCGGAGCGGCTTTCGTCCAGACGGCCGTTCACAAGGACGATCTCGATGCCGGCGATGCCGGCGATCCGCTCCCGCGGAATCGCCACCGCCTCGGCTTCCTTGGCGAGTGCGCTGAAGGTCATGCCGCCGAGACCGCGTAGGCTGGTGTACTTCCAAGCCTCGGTCCGGTTCGTCGGCAGGCCGAGTTCAGCGAACCGGTCAGAGCCCTTCCGCGTCACCTCTCCGAACCAGTCGGGCGTCCCGTCGAGCGCCGCGGCCGCGCTGAATGCCTTCAGCAGCGGATTGTCATGTGCCATGTCGTTCGGCATGTCTCTCTCCACGCCCGATCAGGCGGCCTTGCCGGTGAAATCCGCGTAGCCCTTTTCCTCGAGCTCGAGGGCGAGTTCCTTGCCGCCGGATTTCTGGATCTTGCCGTACGCCATGACATGCACATGGTCGGGCTGAATGTAGTTCAGCAGGCGCTGGTAGTGGGTGATCACCAGCATGGAGCGACCCGTATCGCGCAGCGCGTTCACGCCGTCGGCGACAATCTTCAGCGCGTCGATATCGAGGCCGGAATCGGTCTCGTCCAGCACACAGAGCATCGGCTCTAGCACGGCCATCTGCAGGATCTCGTTCCGCTTCTTCTCGCCGCCCGAGAAGCCGACATTGACGGCGCGCTTCAGCATGTCGTCACCCATCTCAAGCGACTTCGCCTTCTCGCGCACCAGCTTCAGGAACTGCATCGCATCCAGTTCCTCCTGCTCATGGTACTTGCGCTTGGAATTCAGCGCCTCGCGCAGGAAGGTCATGCCCGGCACACCCGGGATCTCGACCGGATACTGGAAGGCGAGGAAGAGACCCTCGTTGGCCCGTTCGTCCGCTTCCAGCTCGAGCAGATCCTTGCCGCCGAAGGTGACGGAACCTTCTGTCACCTCGTAACCGTCGCGGCCGGCCAGCACGTAGGACAGCGTGCTCTTGCCGGAACCGTTCGGGCCCATGATCGCATGCACCTCGCCCGGCTGAATGGTCAGGTCGATCCCTTTCAGGATCTCCTTGTCCTCATCTTCCAGCGAAGCATGCAGGTTCTTGATTTCCAAAAGAGCCATTTCTCTCTCCGAGCGTACTTTTTTCTTTGGTTCCGGCGCGTCAGCCGACGCTGCCTTCCAGACTGATGCCGATGAGCTTCTGCGCTTCGACGGCGAATTCCATCGGCAGTTCCTTCATGACTTCCTTGCAGAAGCCGTTGACGATGATCGAAACCGCGTCCTCTTCCGAAAGGCCGCGCTGGGCGCAGTAGAAGAGCTGGTCCTCGCTGATCTTCGAGGTCGTCGCCTCATGCTCGACCCGCGCGGTCGGATTGCGGGACTCGATATAGGGGACGGTATGGGCGCCGCACTGATCGCCGATCAGCAGGCTGTCGCACTGCGTGTAGTTGCGTGCGTTCTCTGCCCCCGGCAGCACCTTTACCAGGCCGCGATAGGTATTGTCGGCCTTACCGGCGCTGATGCCCTTGGAAATGATCGTCGACTTCGTGTTCTTGCCGATATGGATCATCTTGGTGCCGGTATCGGCCTGCTGGGCGTTGTTGGTGATCGCGACCGAGTAGAACTCGCCGACCGAATTATCGCCCTGCAGGATGCAGCTCGGATATTTCCAGGTCACGGCGGAACCGGTCTCGACCTGGGTCCAGGAGATCTTCGAATTGTCGCCGCGGCAGGCACCGCGCTTGGTCACGAAATTGTAGATGCCGCCGGCGCCGGTCTCGTCGCCCGGATACCAGTTCTGAACCGTCGAATACTTGATCTCGGCATCCTTCATCGCGACCAGCTCGACCACAGCGGCGTGGAGCTGGTTCTCGTCGCGCTGCGGCGCCGTACAGCCTTCCAGATAGGAGACGTAGGAGCCTTCCTCGGCGACGATCAGGGTGCGTTCGAACTGACCCGTATTTTCCGCGTTGATCCGGAAATAGGTCGACAGCTCCATCGGGCAGCGCACGCCCTTCGGAATGTAGACAAAGGAACCGTCGGTGAAGACCGCGCAGTTCAGCGTCGCGAAGTAGTTATCCGAGTACGGAACCACCGAGCCGAGATATTTCTTCACCAGCTCCGGATATTCCTGCACCGCCTCGGAGATCGAGCAGAAGATCACGCCCTTTTCGGCCAGCTTCTTGCGATAAGTGGTCGCGACGGAGACGGAATCGAAGACCGCGTCGACAGCGACGACGCCAGCCAGAACTTCCTGCTCCTTCAACGGAATCCCAAGCTTCTCGTAAGTTCTCAGCAGTTCCGGATCGACCTCGTCGAGGCTGTTCGGGCGCTCCTTCACCTTCGGCGCGGCGTAGTAATAGATATCGTTCAGATTGATCGGCGCATACTCGACCTTGGCCCAGTCCGGCTCTTCCATGGTCTTGAAATGCTCATAGGCCTGGAGACGCCATTCGAGCAGCCATTCCGGCTCTTCCTTCTTCGCGGAGATGAACCGGATGACCTCTTCGCTGAGACCCTTCGGCGCCATCTCCGACTCGATGTCGGTGACGAAGCCGTACTTGTATTTCTCGGTCCCGAGTTGTTCGACCTGTTCGATTGTCTCGACAGTTGCCGCCATGATCTCTTGTCCCGTGTTCTAAACCGTCAAACTCAAAAACCCGTTCGGCCCGTCAGCCGTCGACCGTCGCCGGGCTCCGCGCGGCTTCCGGCGCCGCCGGGCGCAGCGGAAACATCTCCGTCGGATCCAGCAGATCGGCTAATGTCACTTCCTCAAGCGCCTTGCGCACAGCCAGGTTGACCCTGTTCCAGTTCCCGCTGATCGGGCAGGAATTACTGACTTCGCAACCGCCTTCGCCTTCGTCCACACAGGCGGTCAGAGCGATCGGACCGTCGATAGCCTGCACGATCCGCGCGACCGTCACCTCCTCGGCCGTCATATCGATCGAGTAACCGCCATTGGCCCCGCGATGCGAGGTCACGAGCCCCGTTCCCGCGAGGATTTTCAGCAGTTTGGAGACTGTCGGAAGCGGGATCGCCGTATCCTCCGAAAGCGCGGCAGCGGTCCGCACCCGGCCAGGCTCACGCGCCATCTGACCAAGCACCACAACCGCGTAATCCGTCATTTTGTTTAGCTTCAGCATTCGCCGTCCCGAAAGCGGACCAATTTTGTACCAATTAATTAAACGTACGGGCGCATAAATCAACCGCAATCTGCAGTCTCGCGGGAAAAATTTTGAAAGGTTCTAATTCCGGAAAGGCATCTTTCATGTGACACATTCGGGACGATCAGGCGAGCGAAATATTGCAGTATGCAAAACCGCGTACACCGATACGCCGGGCCGATCCCAAGCAATCAAGAACAACACCGACGTCCCGTCATGAGCTCGCCGCATCCCCCCTCGCAACCGCTACTCGCCGTGCTCTGGATGATGGGTGCGCTCGCCTCTTTCACTTCCATGGCGGTCGCCGCGCGAGAGCTCACCCAGGACCTTTCCGTCTTTCAGATCTCGTTCATGCGGACCGTGATCTGCCTCGCCCTGCTCACGCCCTATGCCTACAAGCTCGGCTGGCAGAAAATGAAGACGGACCGGCTGAAGACCCATGTCGGCCGAAACATCATCCATTTCACCGGGCAGTTCGGCTGGATCTACGGTGTCAGCATCCTGCCGCTGGCCGCCGTATTTTCGCTGGAATTCAGCGCCCCGATCTGGACTGCCATCCTCGCCGCGCTACTGCTGAAGGAGCGGATCACCCGGATACGCGCGCTCTCCATTGCGCTCGGTTTCGCCGGCATTCTGGTGATACTCCGTCCGGGGTCGGACCTGATGCAGCCGGCTTCTTTCGTCGTGATCGGCGCCGCAATCTGCTTCGCGTTCACCTACGTTTTCACCCGCGGGCTCGCAGCGACCGAGAGCGCGTTCAAGATCATTTTCTACATGAACCTGATCCAGTTTCCGATCGGCCTCGTGTTGTCCGTACCGGTTTGGATCACGCCCGGCACGGAGATGCTACCGTTCATTGCCATTCTGGGGATCGGCGGCATTACCTCGCACTACAGCATCGCGAGGGCGATGGCCCATGCCGATGCGGCCGTTGTCAGTCCGCTCGACTTCCTCCGCCTGCCCCTGGTCGCGGTGATTGGCTTCCTGCTCTACCAGGAGCCTTGGAATCCCTATGTGATCATTGGCGGCGCGATCACATTTTCCGGGAATTTGCTCAATATCCTGTCGGAGCAGAAAGCCCTGAAACGAAGGATGAGGCCGGAGCCGACACCGCCTCAAACCTGACATGAGGAACCGGGGATAAACCCGCTCCTCCCGAAACGCCTTTATCCATGCCTGTTTTCCCAATAAAATCACCGTAAATAAGGGAAAGGCATTCGGACAGAATGCGTCGAAACAAGACCTTGGAAATTCTGACCCTGCGGGACGGGTCATGGGCGATTGAGGGAGCCGCGCGCGATATCGAAAGCGCGGAGGAGACAGCTTTGAAACTAATGTCCCGTGCCGGCGTCATGGGGGTGCGTGTCGTCCGGGAAAGTATCAACGACATTCACAACCCTGAACCCGGCGATATTCTTTTCGAGAAACTCCGCGCTACGGGCGGGGGGGACCGCATCTCCGTCGGCGATGTCTCCGGCAACGCTCCGAACTGCGAGGAAGTCGAGGAACTGTTTTCAGGTCCGGGCCGCAAGACCATCAACCGCCTCTTCCGCGCCTATCTCGACAAGCAGGGCGTGACCCCCACAGAAGTCATGCACAACGCCCGCGAAATGAAGCGCGTGATGGATTTCGAGAGCATGCTCCCGTCCGCCGTAGCAAAAGTTGCACAATTGCAGACGCGTGGCGAAGACGGCGGAGACATGAACGAGCGCCGCGATATCCTTTTCGGCTTCGCGGACAAGATCAACGAGCGCGCCCGCAAGGCCGAGAACAGGTCCCTGCCCTCAATTACGAAAGACAGCATCAACGACGCGATCGAGAGCATCAACAAGTCGGCAAACGGAGAGTCTCCCGGGTATCTCTTCCGTGTCGCGGCGAGCCGCGACCTCGTCGGCGTCCGCAGCTGGTGGAGCAAGTTCGCGACGTCCGTCGACTGGGCGGAGGCTTGCGAGTCCGAGCCGGCCATCGCCAATCTCGACTGGTTCATCAGCGATGCACTCAGCAATGCCTCCGTTCTGCAAGACCTGCTCGGCGAGCAGGACAGTCTGGCCGGTGCGCTGATCGCCCTCATGGAAATCGCGGACGGCGTACGCGAGATCGATCCCGAACTGGCGAGCCAGCCGGAAAACATCGAGGCGACGGCCGCCAAGATCAACAAGCTCTTCAAGAAAGCCAAATTGCCGGAGTCGAAGCTGGCGGTGATGGACCGGGTCTGCCGACAGCTGCAGAGCAGCGGGTCTTTGACCAAAGACAAGAGCGAGGAGCCGAAGGTTTTCCGGGAAATGCTGCAGAAGCTGGTCCCCGGCACGGAACTTGTCGGCGGCCCGGAAATGGCCGAAGCCATTACCCACCGCCAATCGCACATCATAAACAAAGGCGGCGAAGGTGGCCTGAAGGCGGCAACGGCGAGCGTCCTGCCCGCATTGCGCGACCCGGGCCGCAAGGCCGGATACCTGCTCTCTCTGGCGGAAAGCGAACTCGGCCGGGATCTCCTGAAAGACGAGATCGAGCACCATCTAAACGGGCTCTTCATGACTCCCGGCTCGGTCAACCAGATTGTCCGCGGATCGGTCGCACCGAACAAGAAGATGGAGAAGGTCACCTCGATCTTCTACCGGATCCAGAAATCCAACCTGCCGGACGCGCGCAAACAGCAGCTCACGCAACACCTGGACGAGCTCCTCGCGACCTATGTCGTCGACGGCCGGATCCTCGACCGGGTCGACGACCCGGACAAGCCGCTGCATATCCGCGCCTTCATGCTTGTCAGCATGTGCCAGCCGGAAATGCTCCCCGACGGCAAGGCCTCGAAACTCGCGCGCGAAATCATCGTCAAGCATTTGCGCCGGCCCAACTTCGAGACCGAACTGGTGGCGCAAATCCCGGACCCCGCGAAGAAGGAAAAGATCCTCCGGGACTTCCACGTGCAACTGCACCGGAGCGGCTTCTTCAGCTAGTCGTCGCCGCGGTTGAGGAATTCATGCAGCTGCTGCTCGCCGATGTCGCAATTATAGCCGCCCCCGCCACTGGCCGCCGCGGGAACGCGGCGAACCGCTCTATCCGGAGTACGACCGGCGACCTCCAAAATCATCTTGCGCCGAACGGCGGCAGCGAACGACTTGATGCCTTTGGCGGCAATCACGAAGGCACCGTCTCCGCCGACGACGCATTCCTCGTAATAAATGTCGAGATCATCCAGCTTCGGAAACCCATAGGGCGACGGACGCTCGTTCAGGATGGGCAGGGCATTGATCACCAAGCCGGAGGCGATCGCCCGGTCCCGCGCATCATCGACGCGGGTTCCACTATTGTTGGGCCCGTCTCCCGAGATGTCGATAACCTGGCGTTCGGCAAAGAAACGCGAATCCCGGAAATATTTGACCGCGAAATCGAGCATGTTGCCGATTGAGGTGCGGCGACCGCCCATATGCGGTTTCACATCCAGTGTTTCCGCAAAATCAAGCGCCGCCGCCGGGCTGTCGATCACGGTCCAGCCGACAACCACCCGCTGATGATCCCCTCCCGCCCATTCGATGTAGCTGAGTGCTATCCGTCCCGTTTGCCCGGACAGCATCGTGTTGATCACGGTCGGGTCGCGCAGTGCCTGCACGTAGCCGTCACGCTGCAGGTCGGCCTCCCAGAAATCGACCGACCCCGACACGTCCACGGCCAGCATCAATTTCAGATCGACGAGCTGCAGCGGGCTTTGCGCTAAGGATGCAGTGGAGGATAGGGCGACTGCGGAAAGCGCTCCGAGCGCTGCCTTACGCCAACCTCCGATAAGAGCCGAAAACGGCATACCAGGTGACCTCCACCCGTATTACCGCGCATTTTCGGGCGGAGAGGCAACCCTATGATGCGAGGAACTCTCTCAACAATGCGTTATAGGCGTCCACATCCTCCAGATAGGGCGCGTGCCCCACTCCCTCCAGACGAACATGTCGGCCTGCCGGATAGAGCGCCGCAAGCGACTCCGATTGACGAAGGGTGACGATCTTGTCGCCGGCACCGGAAATCAGCAGAACCGGGCAGGAGATCGACGGCGCCACGGGGCGCGTATCGGCATGGTGCAGCATGGTCGCGCAAGTCCGGAGCCCCGGCGCGGTCACCCCGCGCGCGATCTCTTCCACCTCGGCCCGGACCGCTTCGGGTGCCCCTTCGGCCACCATCATGCCGGACCGGTTCGCCGCGTAGGCAGCGCTCCCCTCTTTCTCCAGCGCCGCGATCCTGGTCGCGTAGCTGCCCGAGATCGGTTCGCTCGCCGGCTTCGCATTGCCGGAATGGGTGCAGGAAAGGATCATGTGATTGACCCGGGGGCCAGCCTCGCCCGCGATCGCCTGGGCGACGACGCCGCCCATTGAATGGCCTATCACAGAGAACGACCCGACACCGAGATGATCGAGCAGCGCGAGCGCAAGGGTGGCAAAAGCGGTCTGGTCCGGTCCGACCACCATCGTTTCGCCATAGCCCGGTGCGTCCCAGCCGATCACGTGCCAGCTGTCCGAGAGCGCGGCATATTGCGCCCGCCAGGTCGCGGAATTGCCGCCCAGCCCGTGCAGTGCCAGCAGCACCGGCTTGCCCGCGCCGTCCCCGGCCTCGCGGTAGGATACGTGCCCGGCAGCCGTATCCGCCCTCTTGCGTTCAGGATCCTGTGACATTCCCTGCTCCTCCGGCTCAGCCGCGCCCCGCATGATGATAGGCTTCGTTCGGCATCATATGCACGGCGCTGGCGACACGGTTCGACATATTGAAGAACCCCGCGACATTCGCGATGTCCCAGATATCCCGGTCAGTGAAACCCGCGTCCCGCAGGGCTTGCCGGTCTGCCTCGACAATTTCATAGGGCGTCCGCGTCAGTTTTTCGGCAAAGGCGACCATCTCCCGCTGCCGCGCATCCAGCTCGGCATAACGGTGATTGAATGCGAGCGCCTCGCCAAGCGCAGGCGCCCCCGACAGTTCGCGGACCGCCGCACCGTGCGCCACAAGGCAGTAATAACAGTGATTTATGGAGGAAACGACAACCGCAATCATCTCCCGTTCCAGCTTGCTGAGTCCGGACGGGCCGAGCATCAGCGTGTTGTAGAGCGTGGTGAATCCCTTCAGATGGGTGTCGTCGAAACTGTAGGCCTTGATCACGTTCGGCACGAGGCCGAGCTTTTCGGCGCAGAGATCCCAGTATTTTCGGGTTTCCTCGGAGAGTTCCCCCGCGTCCGGCACCGGCAGCCCCAATTCCAGGGCATGCACCTTTTCCTTGCTCACTCTTTCCTCCCGGTCAGTCCGCACCGTCGAGCGCCGCCAGTTCACCGAGCGTGACCGGCTTGATTGGCGGACGAATGCGGTAGTAGCCGATCTCTTCCGGATGCTTTCCGTGTGCGTCGGCCAAGATTTCGGTCACCGTGAGGCCGCACATGCGCCCCTGACAAGGGCCCATTCCGGCCCGCAGAAAGGCCTTGGCCTGGTTAGGCCCCGGCGCGCCGAGCGCCGCCGCCTTGCGGACATCCGCGGCGGTCACTTCCTCGCATCGGCAAATCACCTCTCCACCGTCCAGCTCGCCGATCCACCGCGGCGGCGGGAACATGGCGTCGAGCAGGGGCCGGACCGCGAGCTCCGCCCGCAGGGCGTCCCGCGCCTTGACGATCTCGACATCGCCGTTGGGGCGGTTGACCGCGCCGAACCGCTCCGCGACCTCAAGTGCCGCGATGCGCCCCGCATGGACCGCCGCCATCGCACCGCCGATACCGCCGCCGTCGCCCGCGACGAACACATTTTCGACGCTTGTCTCGCCCCGGTCGCTGAGCTCCGGACGGAAACATCGCTGCGCCCGGTCCCAGCGATGCTCGCAGCGCAAAAGCCGGGTCAGCTGCGGGTTCGGCACGACCCCTTCATGGAGCAGAAGGCTTGCCGTCTCCAATTCGGCAGGCCCGCCCACGCTCTGGAAGCGCACCCGCTCGAGATGCTCGGCGCCCAGCGCCTCGATCTTCGTCACCTCGCGGTAAATCCGCACGCCGGAGCGGGACAGCGTTCTCATCAGGCGGCGGCCCTTGAGCAAGGTGCGCCACCCAAGCAGAGCTTTCGGCAAGTGCGGCAGGCCACGAAGCCGCGCACCGGCGGGCGTGGTGTCGAGCACGGCAGCGATCTCGATCCCGGCCGCCAGACATTGCGCCGCGAAGAGCAGCAAGAGCGGACCGCTACCGGCAAGCAGCAGAGGTGCTTCCGGGAACAGCCCGGAGCTTTTCAGTACGGTCTGCGCCGCGCCGACGGTCATCACCCCCGGCAGGGTCCAGCCCGGCACGGGAACGGGCCGCTCCATCGCTCCGCTCGCAATCAGCAGAGCGCCGCACCGCACCTGTCGCGTGGCTCCGTCCCAGGCGAGCGTCACCGTCTTGTCGCCGTCCTCCGGGCTCTCGACATGCCAGACGGTCGAGCCCGGCCAGTGCTGCGCGCCTGAAGCGGCGAAACGCGCGGCAAGCTCCGCGCCTTTCACGTAATCTTCCCCTAAGAAGGCAAGATTTCCCGGCCGCAATCGCGCATTCCGCTCGATCGCCCGCCAGATCTGCCCTCCGGCTGCCGGTTGCTCGTCCACGACGATCACGTCGAGCCCGGCCTCGCGCGCGGCGACCGCAGCGGACATGCCGGCCGGGCCGGCGCCGATGATGGCGAGATCAGTCCGGATCATCGCCCGCCTCCCCTGGGAGTCCCGGCGCGCCCCGCTGGCGCCGCACCGCCATGCCGCCGCGCACCTCGGTGAGGCACGCCTGCCGGTTCGGAATGCCGTCGATCTCGACCAGGCATTCGAAACAGACCCCCATCATGCAATAGGGCGCGCGGCCGGAGCCGCTCTTCGGCGTCATGCGCAAGATTCTGTTGCCTGCGGCCAGAAGAGCCGCCGCCACGCTGTCTCCCTCGAGGGCATCGACGGGCTCACCCTCGAAACGGAAGCGGACCTTGCGTCCGCTCTGATCAGGCAGCCGACGCAGCACGGAACCTCTCCGGCGAGAAGGCGGCGAAACGTTCGTTGAACCTGCCACCGAGGATGACCGGCGCCAGTTCCAGCGCATGTGCCGCCGCGAGCGTGACACCGCTGTGGCAGGAAATGCTGAAGGCGCCCGGCATGCTCTCGCTTTCCCGATAGATCGGAAAGCCGTCCGGCGACATCACCCGGAGCGCGCTCCAGGTGCGGACGATCCGGGCGTCTTTCAGGATCGGGAAACAGCGGATGATGGAGCGGGCGATCTCGCCGAGCTTGGCGGGATTGATCCGCGTGCTGTAGCCGGCGCTTTCCTTGGAATTGCCGAAATTGATCGTGCCGTCTGCTGTCTGCCGCGCATTGACCAGAAGTGTCGGGATCACCGGCTGCATGCGCTCGGTGATCAGGATATGCCCCCGGTTCGGCTCTACCGGGATGTCGAGACCGACCATCTCGGCCAGCCACTTGTTGGCGAGTCCTGCCGCGATTACGACCTTCTGGCCCAGAAAGACACCGGCCTCGCTGATCACCCGGAAGCCGCCGCCATCCTTTTCGATATGGCGGACACGGCCGCCGCTGACATAGCGCGCCCCGAGCGCCTGGGCGTTGCCGTGCAGACCGCGCAGGAGATAGAGCGGGTTCACATGGCCGTCATGGGGGCTGTAGCTCGCGCCTGTGACCTCGGGCCCGACCAGCGGCAACATTCGCCGGACCTCGTCCGCGTCGAGCATCACCCGGTCGTTCTCGCCGACGCCCGGCTGGTTGTGCATGCGTCGGATCTCGTCTTCGTTGGTGCGGAATTCCTCCTCCCCGAGGCAGAGTTCGAGGCCGCCGTCCTGTTTCAGCTCGATATCGGTGCCGTCGCGCTCCTGGATGCCATCCGCGAAACCCTGATAGAGCTCCTTCGAGCGCCGGGTCCAGCTCGCATATTCATGCATGCCGTCGCCCTTGCCCTGGACCCAGACCAAGCCGAAATTGCCGCGCGAGGCGCGCAGCGCGACATCCCCCTCGTCGAGGATCGTGACCGACGCGCCCTCGCGGGCGAGCCCGTAGGCAATGGAGGAGCCGACAAGCCCGCCGCCGATCACGATGACGTCGCTGCCGCCCCGCATTTCTGGGTCAGTCGAGCAGAGCTTCGAGGTCGGCCTGCACCGATTTGTCGAAGCCGATCAGGCGGATCTCACCGAGATCGATCACCGGGCGTTTGACCAGCGAGGTATGGCTCGCGAGCAAGGCCGGCGCGGTCGTGTCGGTCACGCTCTCCTGGATTGCCGGGTCGAGCTTCTTCCAGGTGGTGCCGCGCTTGTTCACAACCTTCTCGACGCCGAGCTCGGCGATCCAGTCCGCGGCGCGCTCCGGCGTCAGACCGCCTTTCTTGAAATCGTGAAAGCTGTAAGTGACGCCGCGCTCATCGAGCCATTTGCGCGCCTTCTTCACCGTGTCGCAATTCGGAATGCCATAGACCGTGATCATTGCCTCAGTTCCTTTCCATGCGCGCCGGCAACTCGTCCACCGTCGCGAGCAAGACATCCACCAGACTGCGGCCGAGCGCTTTCGAGCGCGCCCCGTCCCAGCCATGTACCGGGTCCGGCTGGTTGTCCGCGTCCTTGAACGGCATCTCCAGCGTCATGGACAGCGCGCCCAGCCTGTTTGCGATATGCCCGGTCGAGGTCGTGAGATTGCCCTTGCCCGGTGCCGGTTTCGGGTAACCGTGTTCGGTCTGGAAGTCCGGGTTGATCGCGGCATAGACGGCCTGGAACCGGTCCAGCATCGTAACATGGGCGTCGGCGATGCCCGGAACGCCATAGCTTCCGGCTATGAAGTTGTAGGGAATCGCCTCGTCGCCGTGCACGTCGAAGGAGAGATCGATGCCACGCGCCGCCATCTCTTCCAGGACGCAGAGAACCTCGGGGCTCTTCTCCTCGCTCGGCTCGGCCCATTCGCGGTTCAGGTTCACTCCGAGCGCGTTGGTCCGCAGGTGCCCGCGCCGGGTTCCGTCCGGGTTCATGTTCGGCACGGCGTAGATCACCGCCTTTTCAAGCAGCGCCCGGCTGGTCCCGTCCGTCTCGTCGAGCAGGCGCTCGACGAAGCCCTCCATGTACCATTCCGCCATCGGCTCGCCCGGATGCTGGCGTGCGAATACCCAGAGCGCCTTCTTCCCGTCCGCCGCCTCGCCGAGGGTCAGAAGATCGATCGTCTGCCCCTCGTAGGTTTCGCCGATCACTTCGGCCGTGCAGCGACCGGAGAGCTGGGCGGAGGCGATCAGGTCCTGATGCCGCTCCATGGAATAGGGCTCGAAATAGGCGTACCAGACATAGTCCGCCTCCGGGACGTGGCGGATGGTCAGCTCGGTGCCGTCATAGGAGGTCGGGACCCGGAACCAGGTTTCCCGGTCGTAGGAGGCACAGACGCGGTAATTCTCCCAGCCCTTCGGATAGCTCGATCCGCCCGCGTTCAGGATCCGCATCGTCACCCCGCGCCCGGCCGCCCCGGAGAGGCGGAAATGGAACCACTGGTAAAAGTCCGACTGGTTGTCCTTGCGGATGCGGAGCTGGATGTCGTTCGGATCGTCCAGCGAGACGGTCTCGATATTGCCGCTGTCGAAAGCGGCGTCGATACGCAGCATGGGAACTCCCGGCATGTGTGAGCGGGCGAGGTTACTGATGCGCGTACCGTTTGAGAAGGTGAAAGCAAGCGACGGTTCTGTGCGGTGGAGGAATGAAAGGAATATCGGTCCTCCGCCGGGTCAAAAACGCTCCGGGCGCACGACGTCCACGTTCGAAACCGTGATCAGTCCGGCGCGCGCATTGACGAACTCGAAGACGGATTTGAGCACCGCCTCTTTGTGCTGGGCGTCGAGAATGCACCAGATCATCATCATGCCCTCCGCTCCGGCGATCTGGCCGTCGCGTGTCCAGATCCCGTTGAGACCGCTGCCGCCCTGCACCGGAAGGATTGTATATCCATTCACGCCGGGAAGAGTGTCGAGGAGCGTTCCCAGCCTCGGCACGGCAAGCTGCTCGATCAGTATATCCAGACGGACTTTCGGATGGGTTTCCATGGCGCTCCTCATTGGCTGCCGCCGGCAAACAGCCTATCCGCGATCGCGATGTAGAGCGGAATACCGACGATGACATTGAAAGGAAAGGTAATGCCCAGCGACAGCGTCGTGTAGATGACGGGGTTCGCCTTCGGCAGCGCGAGCCGCATGGCCGCCGGAACGGCGATATAGGATGCGCTTGCAGCCAGCACCATCAAGAGGGCCTTCCCGGCCGGCGAGAGATCGATCGGCCAGACGGCGAGCGCCATGAGCGCGGCCCCAACGAGGGGCATGTAGAGTCCGAAGAGAACGGTCCCGGTACCGATCGCGCGGCGGTTCTGCGCCAGCCCACGCCCGGCGACCGCACCCATATCGAGGAGGAACAGGCACAGCACCCCCTTGAAGGGATCGACCACGAACGGCTTGATATCCGTCATCCCCTTCTCCCCGGTAATCCAGCCAATGGCCAGGGCACCGAGCAGGACGACCACGGAACTGTTCAGAACCGCTTCGCGTACGGAGAGACGGGCCTCTTCCGGCGCCGGTCCGGCGGCCGCTCCGGTCTCCGACCGCCCACGTGACGCGAGCCAGAGACCGACGATGATGGCCGGTGCCTCCATGGCGGCCGCGACGGCGACAAGGATGCCTTCCGCTTGCTCACCGCGGTCCGTGAGGACCTGGATCGCGGTCAGAAACGTCACGATGCTGATCGATCCATAATGCGCGGCGACCGCCGCCGCATCCGTACGCCCGAGCCCGCTGGCTGCCCGCAACGCGGCGAAGCCGAGGATCGGGAAGGCCGCGCTGAAAGCTACGCCAATCAGTAGCGGTGCGATGCTGGCCGGGCCGACCCCGCTATCCGCCATGCCGACGCCCCCTTTGAAGCCGATCGCCAGCATCAGATAGAGCGCGACCGTTTTGGCGATCGGTTGCGGCAGGGAAAGATCGACGCGGGCAAGTGCTGCGAGGAAGCCAAGGAGGAAGAAAAGGACGACCGGAGAGCCCAGAGTGCCGCCGGCGATCGACAGAAGATTGCTGAATTCCATAGACACGCACTTTGAATAAGATTTGCCCCGGCCGCACGACGCGACCGGGGCAAGTGGGAGGGTCTAAGCCGTCGCCGGCGCAGCCCGCGTGGTCACTGCAGACCGGGCGGTCGCCCATTTGAGCACCGCAAAGCCGAGCAGACCGGAAAGTATGCTGCCGCTCATTACGCCGAGACGTACGGCGCGCGCATGTTCAACGTCGCTGAAGGCGAGCGTGCCGATGAAGAGGCTCATGGTGAAGCCGATACCGGCCAGCAGCGAGACACCGTAGATCTGCCGGAAATCCGTACCTTTCGGCAAGCGGCTGAGACCGGATCTCACGGCGAGGTAAGCAAAGCCGAAAACCCCGATCTGCTTGCCGACAAACAATCCCAGCGCAATGCCGAGCGGAAGCGGCGCCAAAAGGTCGGCAAAGGAAAGGCCCGCGAGCGGAATGCCCGCATTGGCGAAGGCGAAGACCGGCATGATGAAGAAACCGACCCAGGGCTTCAGGCCGTGCTCGAGGCGAACCAGCGGAGAATCCTCGTCTTCCCTGGAATTCAGCGGGATCGTCAGACCGATGATGACGCCTGCCAGCGTGGCGTGAACGCCGGATTTCAAGACCGCCACCCACATCACCGCGCCGACCAGCACGTACGGAGCAACCCTTGTGACACCGAGCCGGTTCATAGCGACGAGCACGGCGGCGCCAAGCGCGCCCGAGAGCAGCGCAATTTCGGAAAGGTCGGCGGTATAGAACAGCGCGATGATCACGATGGCACCGAGATCGTCGATGATTGCCAGCGAGAGCAGGAAGACCTTGAGCGCCGGCGGCACGCCCTTGCCGAGCAGGGCGAGGACGCCGAGCGCAAAGGCGATATCGGTCGCGGCGGGGATCGCCCAGCCCTGCATTTCCACTGTCATGCCCCAGGTGAAGAACAGAAAGACCAGAGCGGGCATCGCCATACCGCCGATCGCAGCGACGGTCGGCAGCGCCGCCTCACGGGGATCGGAGAGATGTCCCTCCACCAGCTCGCGTTTGATCTCGAGGGCGACATAGAAGAAGAAAATCGCCATCAGACCGTCGTTGATCCACAAGAGCAGCGGCTTATCGATCAGGAGTTCGCCGACCGCGAAGGTTACCGGCGTTTCCAGCAGCCCGTCATAGAGCCAGGCGAGCGAGGAGTTATCGAGCACCAGCGCGACGATCGCGGACAGAAACAAGAGAACGCCGGGAGCTGCCTCGTGGCGCAGCAAGGCGAACGGGGAACGCAAAGCAGCGGAAGCCGACATGTGATATCCTGCGATAGAAAAGCAACAAACCGCTACTTATTTAGAGCACCGAATAAGAATTTCAATAAACAGCTATAAAATGATACAAACGGATGAAAACAAGAAAATGACGTCATGCTCAGCAAGCCGCTCCTGACCATCCACGAGGTCTCGGACCTCTTGAAAATGAAGGAAAGCACGGTCCGCAATTGGATCCGCGACGGCGAACTGCGCGCGATCAAGATGGGTCGGGACTGGCGGGTGGCGGTTAAGGACCTGGAGGCCTATCTGAACGCTCACGCTAACAGACCGGAGACGTAGGAGACGTTTGAGGCGGCGTCCGCGCCCGTCGCGGGTCCGCGATTGCGCAGGAACCGGTCTCCGGTTTCCGCCAGCGGGAGAAAGCGGAAAAAACTCAGCGCTTGCGGACGAATTCGGTCCGGAGCACCAGGCCCTTGATGCCTTCGTACTTGCAGTCGATCTCTTCCGGATTGCCGGTCAGCCGGATCGACTTGATGACCGTGCCCTGCTTCAGGGTCTGCCCGGCGCCTTTCACCTTGAGATCCTTGATCAGCGTCACCGAGTCTCCGTCGGCCAGCTCGTTGCCGGCCGCGTCGCGCACGGCATTCGCCGCCGCCTGTTCGGCTGCGACCTCGGAGGCCGGGCGCCATTCGCCGGTCGCCTCGTCATAGACGTATTCGTCATCCTGATCGGACATGGGATCTCTTTCCGGAAGGAAGTTGAAGGCCTTCCTTATACGCCGGGACACCGCAGAGGCAATCCCGCCCCTGCCTCAGACCTCCTCTTCCGGCACGCCCTGCCGGCCCGGATAATCGATCACGGTGATCAGCTGGTCGACCGCGTCGCTGCCCTGGCCCATCGGGGCCGTCACGGATTCGAAGGAGGTCCAGGAATTGCTCGGCGCCCAGATCATCCGGCCCTTGCGGAACACCGGCACCGCCCGGCCGGCCGTCTCGCGGTAGCGTTCCAGCATGGCCTCGGCGCCGATCCCGTAACTGCTTTCGGAGACGTATTTCCGGCTGAGGTCGCGCCCGACCGCCTCGACGATCTCGGTACCGATGATCCGGTGATAGAAGTCACGCCCGCCGTCGATGACCTCGACGATCTGCACATGGCCGATCCAGGGCCTGAGGCTCTCCGGCGTGAAATGTTCGCGGTCCGGCACCGGGCTGTCGCCACAACATTCCTTCCAGAACTCATAGAAGGAGTGGATGAGCGGGCTGGTCATCTCGGCCTCGGAGACGATATCGGAGACGGCGGTGTTCAAATCCGTTCCGCCCCGTCTCGGACGTCACTGTGCTGTGCGTGCCCGCGCACCGCGCCCCACCGGCTTGCTCTCATCTAAGAACCGTCCCACAACATAAACTGGTAATCGAATCTATCGAATTCGAGAGAGCCGGGCAAACATGTCCGGAAACACGTTCCCGTCAGCCTTTCAGCGCGAGGTAGCCCCCGGCGGCGACGAAGAACCCGCCCGCCAGCATCTTCGCCTTGCGGGCATGGGCGAAGCCGGACGCCCGAGCGGCCAGCCTTTGCGCGGCGAAGGCATAGACCACTTTCACGCTCCCGACCGCGGCGACGCAGAGCGCCGAAAGCAGCGCGATATCGCCGCTGGAGAGCGCCGCGAGGTCGAGGAAGGTCGGCAGCAGACTCGCATAGAAGAAGATCGCCTTCACGTCGCCGAGCGTCAGCAGCAGCCCCGCCACGAAGCTTCCCGGAAGACCGCCCCATGCGGCGCGTGGCACCTCCGGCACGGCCTGCTCTTGCTCTCGACGGAGCTGGCCGCGGATCAGGGAAATTCCGAACCAGACGAGATAGGCCGCCGCGGCGTAGCGGATCAGCGCGAAGAACGCGCCGAGCTCCGCCGCCAGCGCCGTCATGCCGAGCACCGCCAGCGCGATGAAGATCAGATCCCCCGCGACGATCCCGAGCGACACCGCGAGCCCGTACGGCACACCCGAGACGGCCGAACGCGCCACCACCAGCGCGACGCTGGAACTCGGCAGCGCGGCCATGGCGGCCAGAACGAGGAAGAGCGTGAGCGCGCTGAACAGGGTCATCGGCGGGAGATCCCGGACAAGAAAAAGGAGCATGCCAGAATAGGCATGCTCCCCGATCTTTGGAAATCCGCCGCGTCGCGGCGCTTAGCCTAGTAGTGGACGGAGAAGCCGCCCGGCCCCTTCTGCGTCGGCGGAGCGAACTTGGTGAGGTTGATACCCTCGACGGCCGCCTTGTACTCGTCCAGGTTCGGCGTCCGCCCGAGAATGGCGGAGAGCACGACGACCGGCGTCGAGGCGAGCAGGGACTCGCCCTTCTTCTCCGAGGAATCCTCCACCACGCGGCCCTTGAAGAGACGCGTCGAGGTGGCCAGCACGGTATCGCCCTTCTCCGCCTTTTCCTGGTTGCCCATGCAGAGGTTGCAGCCCGGGCGCTCGAGATAGAGCACGTTCTCGTATTCGGTCCGCGCGGCCTGCTTCGGTGCGCTGTCGTCGAACTCGAACGCGGAGTATTTCTGCAGGACCTCCCAGTCCCCCTCTTCCTTCAACTCGTCGATGATGTTGTAGGTCGGGGCGGCGAGCACCAGCGGGGCATTGAACTTCACCTCGCCGTTCTGCTTCTCCAGGTTGCGCAGCATCTGGGCGACGATCTTCACATCGCCCTTGTGCACCATGCAGGAGCCGACGAAGCCGAGATCGACCTTCTTCTCCGCGCCGTAATAGGAGATCGGCCGGATGGTGTCGTGGGTGTAGCGCTTGGAGACGTCGATATTGTTGACGTCCGGGTCCGCGATCATCGGCTCCTCGATCTTGTCCAGATCGACGACGACCTCGGCGAAGTATTTCGCGGTCTCGTCCGGCGCGAGGGCCGGCTTCTCGCCGGACTTCACCTCGGCGATGCGCTTGTTCGCCTTGTCGACCAGCCCTTTGAGGACCTGCGCCTCGTTGTCCATGCCGTTGTCGATCATGGTCTGGATGCGGCCTTTCGCGATCTCCAGGGACTCGATCAGGGTCTCGTCCTGGGAAATGCAGATCGAGGCCTTCGCCTTCATCTCCGCGGTCCAGTCCGTGAAGGTGAAGGCCTGGTCGGCGAGCAGCGTGCCGATATGGACCTCGATGATCCGGCCCTGGAAGACGTTGTCGCCGCACTGCTCCAGCATCTGCGCCTGGGTGGCGTGAACCACGTCGCGGAAGTCCATGTGATCCTTCATCGAGCCCGTGAAGGTGACCTTCACGGTTTCCGGGATCGGCATGGTCGCCTCGCCCGTCGCCAGCGCCAGCGCGACCGTGCCGGAATCGGCGCCGAAGGCGACGCCCTTGGACATGCGGGTGTGGGAGTCGCCGCCGATGATGATCGCCCAGTCGTCGACCGTGATGTCGTTCAGCACCTTGTGGATGACGTCGGTCATCGAGTGGTAGACGCCGTTCGGGTCGCGCGCCGTGATCAGGCCGAACTTGTGCATGAACTTCATCAGCTTCGGCGTGTTGGCCTGCGCCTTCGCGTCCCAGACGGACGCGGTGTGGCAGCCGGACTGGTAGGCGCCGTCGACCGTCGGCGAGATCACCGTCGCGGCCATCGCCTCCAGTTCCTGCGAGGTCATCAGGCCGGTCGTGTCCTGCGAGCCGACGATGTTCACCTTCACCCGGACGTCGGAGCCCGCATGCAGGACCTTGCCTTCCGGCACGCCGAGGGCGTTCGCGTTGAAGATCTTCTCGACCGCGGTCAGGCCCTGGCCCGGATGGGAGATTTCCTTCGACGGCGCATAGGCGGATTTCAGCTCGACGCCGAGGATGTCGCAGGCGACGGTCTGCAGCTTCTTGCCGAAGACGACGGCGTAGGAGCTGCCGGCCTTCATGAACTCGACCTTCTGCGGCGTGAAGGAGGAGGACACGTCGACCAGCTCCTCGCTGCCGTCCTCGCTGTAGAGCTTCTGGTCCTTGGAATTGATCGAGAGCACGGTCCCGGTCTCGACGGAATAGACCTGCTCGAGGATCGGGTTGCCGTCGTTGTTCAGGATCGGATTGCCGTTGTCGTCCCGCTTCTTGACCCAGTTCTTCAGGTCGATCCCGATTCCGCCGGTGACGCCGACGGTGGTCAGGAAGATCGGCGAGATGCCGTTGGTGCCGGCGACGATCGGCGCGTAGTTCACGAACGGCACGTAGGGACTCGCCTGCTTGCCGGTCCAGAGCGCGACGTTGTTCACGCCGGACATGCGCGAGGAGCCGACGCCCATCGTGCCCTTCTCGGCGATCAGCATCACCCGCTTGTCGGGATGCTGCTTCTGCAGTTCGCGGATTTCCTTCTGCGCTTCCTCGGAGATCATGCACTTGCCGTGCAGCTCGCGGTCGGAGCGGGAATGCGCCTGGTTGCCCGGCGACAGCAGGTCGGTGGAAATATCGCCTTCGGCCGCGATATAGGTCACGACCTTGATGTCTTCCTCGATCTCGGGAAGCTTGGTGAAGAACTCGGCCTTGGAATAGCTCTCCAGGATGTCCTTCGCGACCGCGTTGCCGGCCTCGTACGCTTCCTTGAGACGGTCCGTGTCCGCCTCGTAGAGGAAGACCTGCGTCTTCAGGACCTCGGCCGCATCCTTTGCGATCGCCTCGTCCGCGCCCAGCGCCAGGTCGAGCAGCACCTCGACCGAGGGACCGCCCTTCATGTGGGAGAGCAGCTCGAAGGCGAAGGCCGGCGCGATTTCCGCGACATTCTCCTCGCCGAGGATGATCTGCTTCAGGAACTTCGCCTTCACGCCCGCGGCGCTCGTCGTGCCGGGCAGCGTGTTGTAAGTGAAGAAATGGAGGGCATCCTTGCGGTACGGGCTCTTCGCGTCCTTGATTTCCGCGATGACCGCTTCCAGAAGCGCGCCGTCCTCGATCGGCTTGGGGCTCAAATCTTGGGTTTTGCGAGTTTCGATCTCTGCCAAGTAGTCCTGATACAAGCTCATATCTGTCCCGACGCGTTAAATGTTGTTTGGAGCTCAAACGCCGGGGTCTCGGAAGCTTCCAGCGATCCAGCGAAAAGCTCGGCAGCGGGCATGAGTAGTGCAGCCGCGAAGGGCTTGCAAGTGTTTCCGGAAAGCTGGGAGAACCGCAACCGGTCGCTTATATCGTCAAAAGGGCGAAGCGTAATCGAGCGGGGAAATCAGTGAACTTTCGGCAATTCCTGCGAGGGCGCCTGTTTACCGCCCTCCTCCTTGGCGCGATCGCGGCTTTCCTCACCGCTCTCTTCGCAAGCGACGCCTTCTTCGACTGGGCCTTCGCGCGGCACCACAGCACGCTTTCCTGGGCGGCGCGGCCGCTGTTGGTGCTGCCTTATATCTACTTCGCCCGGCGCCGCAGCCTGAACGGCATCCTCGCCTCCGTGCTCGCGCTCCTGACCTCGATGCTCTGGTTCCCCGCCCCGGCGGAGACCGATCCCCGCGTCGCGGAATTCCTCGCCATGGAACAGGAACGCCTGCAAGCCGGCCTCGACCTCAAGAACCTCCTCGGCCTCGCCGCCGTGCTCGGCTACGGCTGGGCCCTGGCCGCAGCCTTCTGGAAACGCTCACTGCTGATTGGAGGGGCGGTCGTGGTAGCCGGGGCGGCGGGGAAGATGGTCTGGAGCTTGGTCGAGGGCGGCGAGAGCGGGACTGCGCTATTGCCGTTTGCGGTCGGCGGGGCGGTTGTAACTGTTGTGACGCTTGCTCTACTTGCGATGCGGCGAAAGCCCCTCGGCCGTTGAGCCGTCACCCCGATGAAAATCGGGATCCACTGGAACGGCCATGCGCAAGTGTCGAAAGTGGATCCCGGATCGGGGTCCGGGATGACAGTTATGACTGAGGAAATAAAATAAGGCCTGTGTCCCCTCAATTCCCAAAATAAGGCCTGTGTCCCCTCAATTCCCCTTCTGTGTCCCCTCAATTCCCCTTCTGTGTCCCCTCAATTCCCCTTACGTAGCGTGTCCCCTTAACTCTCCCCCCAATTCTGGCCGCCAACGTTGTGCCACCCAAATCCCCCATCAAGTTCTGACAACTCTCAAAACCAATTTTGAAGCCCAAAAAAGTGCCCCCCCCAAAAGACCGACTTAAAACATCAATCCAAAACCACATTTATCATAATTTTTTCTATTAAAAATTGACTAAATGTGTCACAGTTTAGAGGAATGAGTAGGGATGGGAGGATTCAAGATGCGCGACCAAGAAGGTAGCCCCGTTGACTCGGTTATGGACCAACCGACCAATGACATTGCTTTAGAGATGTTTCAAGGGTTCGATAGTATTGAAAACACATCTCGCAATACCGCCGCTGTCGGATCAATTTTTACGGGTGGAGCAACTTCAGAAGCATCATTTCAGATTTGCCGGTCTCTTGAAGAAATCGAGCATTCTCTCAATGTTCACGGCAGACTGGATGCACAAAAATTTTTTGGGAGTTTCTCTGCCAGAATGGGACTGATTGACAAATTCAATATAACTAGATTTTCAACAAGCCTCATTATTCACTCATTTCATCATACATCACATTTCGCAAAATCTGTCAAAGTTCCCATTGAACACCTACCAAGCGGAAATTCTTTTACATTAAATGACTTTTTTCAATATTATGGCGATTCTTATGTCAAAGAAACTCAGCTTGGACATGAATATATTGCGATCTATCATTTTGACTCAGTTGACAAATCACAACAAACCAGCATTGAATCAGAATTAAAAGGAAATCATTCTGGATTGACTGGTAGCATTGACGCCTCCTTGGCGCTAAACATACAAAATGCAATCAAAAAGAGTGAAGTAAGAGTAAATTGCCATCAGATTCTACGTGGAATTAATCAACAGCTCCCACCATACAGACCCGATAAAATTATCGAATTCGCTTTGAAAGTACCTTATTTACCAGCGAGCAAAACAGATTCTGTTTGTATAGATTTTAGCACCGAAAGCTACATACATGCCATTAATGTTCCTTCTGGCGAATTTAAATGCCTCGAATATAGCGTTCAAGCATCAGATTCCGTATCAAAAAAATTAGAAAGCAAAAACAATTTATTGAAAGAAATTCAATATATCGAATCAATATACAACACTTATCATTATTATCATGACGATTTATTGAAGACGCGAAAAAACATCATAAAAGACGACATCTCTAAACTAGAAAAATTCCTTTCGGAAATAAAAGACGATCCAACAACTGAACATAAATTACCTATAATGAAATCAAGGCAATTTGGATTTCCGCATCTAAATAAAGAAATTTCAAAATATAACATGGGAGGAACACACGCCTCAAGATCAACCTTCAATGATTATAGCGATATTAAGAATTTTGTTGAGAATCGCACCACGATCTCTGGTTTTTCTGGACAAGGCGACAATGTAATTAGGTATTTATTCACAAAGTACAAGGACGCCAATGGAATTGAGTACGAAAAAACGCATGGCTCAAAGGAAGGCCCCGGGTTTCCTTGGTTACAAATCAATGACGATGTTTTTGTCAAAGAAATTAAAGTAACAAGAGGCGATTATGTAAACTCAATCAAATTGACGTTGTCGGACGGAACAAACGAAAAAATTCCGAAAGACCCGGAGTCTGCAGATTCTGCGGTTTGGGAGGCCTCCACATCGAATACACATCAGTTTTTTTTGGCGTTCTCTGGCTCAAGCGGATCGCGCATAAACCAAGTAGATCTGGTTGTATTGAGATTAAGGCCCGCGTCCTGGTCTTAGGTTCTGAATATACAACCAATATCAAAAGGCGGCGGCGAGTAACAAGAGTGACAAAATGGGGACACAAGGACACATCTATTGCGGGAACAAACTCCGGATACGACATACACTCAATCCGCATCCCCAACCCGATACCCCAACACCAACTCGTCCCCCGTCTTCCCCCGGATCCCCCAGTTCGCCATCGGCGTTTCGAAGACCGTGATCTCCACATCCTCGACCGGGATGCCGAGCCCCTCGGGCACCCGCGCCATGATCCCGTGCAGCAGCGCCTTCTTGGTTTCCGGCGCCCTGCCCTCGAACATGGAGATCTCGATCACCGTGTAGGCCGCGCTCCGGTCCGCCGGGCGGATGAAATCCTCCGGCTCCAGCGGGATGAAGCGGTGGAAGCGCTTCTCCTCGGGGAGCTTCAGGAACTCGATCGAGCAGCCGTGCAGGATGTCGGACAGGCGGGTGCGGACGCGGGCGAGATGCGCGCGTTCGCCGTAGATCTTGTACTGGGCCATCGTCGAACCTTGGGGGTCAGCTCTCGTCGCGCTTCTCGAGATCGGCTTCGACCCGCTCTTTCGCCGCCTCGGCGGCCGCGTTGCGGGCCTTCTGCTGCCGCTTCTCGCGCCAGAGCGAGTAGACATACATGACCGCGCCGAACACCACGCCGTAGACCACGGCGCGGTAGACATCCTCACCGGCGATCTCGGTGTTCGGGCCGAGCCAGCCCTGGGACTGGGCGCCGAGCATCAGGAGGCAGAGCACGGCGCCATTGAAAACGCCGCGCCAGAGCGGCTTTTCCAGGATGAAGGGTTTGCGCTCTTCCGTCCCTGTCCCGGGCCCGGTTTCCTTCTCGCCGCTCATGGCACTCCCTCACTCACGTCAATTGGGCGTTTTGATATCCAGACCCAATTGTGCCCGACGGCGGAGCCAGAGGCTAGGCCGGTAACGGTCGTCGCCGCTGACGGCATGCATCGCCGCCATGATGACGAAGGCGCGCTCGACGCCGAGATCGGCGACGATCTCCAGCGGGCCGAGCGGATAGTTAAGGCCGAGCTTCATGGCGAGGTCGATGCTGTCCGGATCGGCGATGCCGATCTGCGCCATCTCGCAGCCGAGATTGCCGACCATGCCGCGGATGCGCTGGGCGATGAAGCCCGCGCTGTCCTTGATCGCCGTCACCTTGCGCCCGTTCTTCTGCAGCGCCGCCGAGACCGCGTTCAGCGCCTCTTCGGAGGCCCCCGGCGCGGACATGATGGTGACGCGCTTGGAGATGTCGCCGGTCACGTCGATGGCGACGAGACGGGTATGGTCGATCCCCATGCGGCTCGCGAAGGTGGCGCAATCCTCGCCGAACAGCGCGGCGACGATCGGCGAGGAGCCGTCGTCGGTCTCGTCCAGCGCGACGCCCGCGAGCAGGTCTTCCAGCTCCGGCGCCTCGGCGGCCACATGAACCTGCACCGCCGGGGCGGCCGAGGTCTCGTGGTCCGGGCTGGGCGGGTCGATCTCCTGGCCCTTGTCGTCATAGCGGAAATGGCCGATGCCGGTCTTCCGCCCGAAGCGGCCCGCGTCGTAGAGCGCCTTGTGCAGCGGCACGGTGCGCAGGCGCGGATCGTAGCTGTACTGCTCGTGCACGATCAGCGAGACCGGGTAGTTCACGTCGATGCCGGTGAGGTCCATGAGCTGGAACGGGCCCATGCGGAAATGCCCGCAATCGCGCATCACCGCGTCGACCTGGGCCGGTGTCGCCACGCCCTCATGCACCACGGCGAGTCCTTCGGTGGTGAAGGCGCGGCCGCCGAAATTCACCAGAAAGCCCGGCGCGTCCTTCACCTTCACCGGGGTACGCCCCATGCGCTCGCCGAGGGCGCAGAGGCCGTCCATCACCCATTCCTCCGTGCCCGGCCCCCGGATCACCTCGACGAGGCGCATCAGCGGCACGGGGTTGAAGAAATGGAAGCCCGCGACCCGCTCGGGCTTCTTGCAGACCCGCGCGATGGAGCCGATCGGCAGCGAGGAGGTGTTGGAGGTCAAGAGGCAGTCGTCGGCGACATGCTCTTCCAGCTCGGCGAAGACCTGACGCTTCACTTCGATATTCTCGAAGATCGCCTCGACCACGCAGGAGCAGTCCCTGAAGTCGGCGAGGCTGGAGGCGACCGTCACCCGGTCCTTCATCGCCGCGACCGCGTCCGCCGTCCGCTTGCCCTTCTCGACCAGCCGCTCCAGGCGCTTGACCACCTGCTCCTTGCCGTTGGCGGCGGCGCCGTCCTTGGCATCGAACAGCACGACATTCATCTCGCCCTGAAGGGAGACCTGCACGATCCCCTGCCCCATGGCTCCCGCACCGATCACCCCGACGGTGAGACCGGCTTTACCCGCATCGAAACCCATCGGATCAGACCTTTTCGATGATCGTCGCCATGCCCTGGCCGACGCCGATGCACATGGTGCAGAGCGCGTATTTCCCGCCCTTGTCCTGCAGCTCCTCGGTCGCCGTCATGATGAGCCGCGCGCCGGATGCTCCGAGCGGATGGCCGAGCGCGATGGCGCCGCCGTTCGGGTTCACCCGCTCGTCGTCGTCGGCAATGCCGAGATCGCGCAGCGAGGCAATCACCTGGGCCGCGAAGGCCTCGTTCAGCTCCATCACGGAAAGGTCGTCGACCTTGAGGCCGGCGCGCTCCAGAACCTTGCGGCTGGCCGGGATCGGGCCGACGCCCATGATCCGCGGCTCGACGCCGGCGGCGGCGCCGGTGACGATGCGGGCGCGCGGGGTGAGGCCGTGGCGCTTGGCCGCTTCCTCGGTGCAGACGATCATCGCCGCCGCGCCGTCATTGACGCCGCTGGCATTGCCGGCGGTGACCGAGCCGCCTTCCTTGCGGAACGGGGTGCCGAGCTTGGCGAGCGCTTCCATCGTCGTCGACGGGCGCGGATGCTCGTCCGTGTCGACCACCGTGACAGCGCCCTTGCGGCCCTGGATTTCGACCGCCGCGATCTCGCGGGCGAGACGGCCGTTTTCCATCGCCTTGCCCGCCTTCTGCTGCGAGCGCAGGGCGAAGGCGTCCTGGTCCTCGCGGCTGATCTGGAACTGCTGGGCCACGTTCTCCGCGGTTTCCGGCATGGAGTCGGTGCCGTACTGCTTCTCCATCTGCGGGTTGACGAAACGCCAGCCGATGGTGGTGTCGTAGATCTCCGCATTACGGTCGAAGGCGCTGGTCGCCTTGCCCATCACGAAAGGCGCGCGGGACATGCTCTCGACGCCGCCGGCGATGAAGAAATCGCCCTCGCCGGAGCGGATCGCGCGGGCCGCGGCATTCACCGCCTCCATGCCCGAGGCGCAGAGCCGGTTGACGGTCGCGCCGGGGACTTCGGTGGAGAGGCCCGCCAGCAGCAGTGCCATGCGGGCGACGTTGCGGTTGTCCTCGCCGGCCTGGTTGACGCAGCCGTAATAAACGTCGTCGAGATCGTCCCAGTCGACCGAGCCGTTGCGGGCCATCAGGCTCTTCAGCGGATGCGCAGCGAGATCGTCCGCGCGCACCGGCGAGAGCGCGCCGCCATAGCGGCCAATGGGGGTGCGGATCGCATCGCAGATGAAGGCTTCGGTCATGTCGGCGGCTCCCAATGAGTTTTTTGCGAAACTGAATTTCGCAGCTTATTGTCGCGTGCAGTATGCACAGCCTAATATCCCGGTCAATTTCCAGTCGGGAAGCATAATCTTGCCGTTCCACCCTCCTCCGGAACGGCGCCGAAACCAAGGGAGTAAACCGTGTCCGTCGTCATCCTCGATCATCCGCGCGAGCGCGAAGACAACGACCGTATCGCCATAGTCCGCATCAACCGCCCGGATGCGCTGAACGCGCTCAATCTGGAGGTGCGCCAGGAGCTGGCCCGCATCTTCCGCGAGCTGACCGAGGACGACGAGGTACTGGCGGTCGTGCTGACCGGCGACGAGAAGGCGTTTGCCGCCGGCGCCGACCTGAAGGACATGGCCGATCGCACCACGGTCGAGATGTTCCACCGCAAGACCGAGCGGCTCTGGCAGGCGATCGCCGACTATCCGAAGCCGGTGATCGCCGCGATCAACGGCTACGCCCTCGGCGGCGGGCTGGAGCTGGCGATGCATTCCGACATCATCGTGATCGGCGAGACCGCCCAGGTCGGCCAGCCGGAGGTCCGGGTCGGCATCATGCCGGGTGCCGGGGGCACCCAGCGCCTGACCCGCGCCGTCGGCAAGTTCCAGGCGATGCGGATCTGCCTCACCGGCCGGCCGATCGACGGCAGGGAGGCCTTCGCCATCGGGCTCGCCAGCCAGGTGGTGCCGGACACGGAGGTCTACGAGACCGCCTACAAGATGGCGAAGGACATCACCCGCATGCCGCCGATCGCCGTGCAGCAGATCAAGTCGGCGATCCTGAAGGGCCAGGATGCCTCGCTGGAGACCGGCATGGCGCTGGAGCGGGCGATGTTCCAGGGACTTTTCGCCACCGCCGACCAGAGCGAGGGCATGCATGCCTTCATCGAGAAGCGCCGCCCCGACTTCAAGGGCGAGTAGGGCCCCCGATGGAGCGGACGGCTATCCGCCGTCCGCCGCCGTCCCCCAGTTCTGCGCCAGCAACTGCCTGAGACCCGCGCCCTCGATCATGTCCTCGCCGATGGCATTGCCGAGTTCCCGGTAGGCTTCGAACTGGGACGGATCGAAGAACTGGTCCGCCGTCGACTGGTGCGGGAAGTCCGGGTGGTCGGTCTTGTAGCCGCGGGTCTCGAGACTGAGCCCGTCCAGCATCGCCGCCTTCACATAGATCAGCACGCCCTCTTCCTGCGGCGCGTTACCGCGGGCCGGATAGGTGATGCGGCCGATGATGTAACCGTGGTCCGCCACCTTGCCGTCGACCGGGAAGCCGGTCTTCCGCTGCGGCACCAGGCTCGAGACCCGGTTGCGGTAATGGTCGTAGGTCAGCCGCTCGCCGAGTTCCGGCGGTTTGCCATCCTTCTCGTGGGCCTTGACGTAGGTGTCGCGGTCCTGGAACGCCCGCCCGAACTCGATCTTCACGCCAAAATCCTGGCTGACCCGGCGCACGGAGTTCTGCAGGTCGCCGAACTCGAACTTCGGGTCGGCGCCGGCGTCCGAGACAAGGATCAGGGGACAGCGGCGCCGGATCAGTTCGTAGATGGCGAGATTCTCGAAATGCCCGCCATCGCTCAGCTGGAACCATTTCCCCCCTTCCCGCTTCGGTGTGAGACCGATTTCCGAGAGCATGATGTCGAAATGGCTGGGCTTGTCGCTGTACCAGAGAAATTTCCGCGCGTGGCGGTTCCGGACCCAGTAGCCGAGGCGGATATTGAGCAGGCTCATCAGCCAGGAAACGGAGCGCAACCGGGTCGGTCCGGTCCCGGCCCAGCCGGAATTCGGGTTGGCGGCGGCGCCGGAAATCGTCATGGCGGTCGCAAGCGTCATATCGCCCCCGGAGAACAGCGCCGTCGGGTGATATCCTCCGGCATCGCCGCCGCAATAGATCCTGGAGAAGACGAAATTGTCGCCCCCGCGGCGCCGGTAAAGCGCATCCTCCGACTCCACTAGGATCAGGTTGGTATTCACGAGGTGATAGGGCGCCCCGGTTTCAGGCGCGCTGATGTCCAGCAAGCGCTCCTCGTTCGCGCCCGAAGCCTTGTGGATCCGGTTCTCGCGGACCGCTTCCGGCATGGGCATGAAGGCCTCCATCAGCCGGTCCCGGTAGAAACGGTGCAACGAGATGTAGTTGGCGTTGACGAAATAGCCGCTGACGATCGCAAGAACCAGAAAACCGAGAAAGACCTTGTCTCCAACCCCCGCTTTCAAAAGCTCGATCTCGTCCAGATCGGAAACGGTCACGAAGAAGCCGCCCTCCCGGACAATGATGGCGAGGCAGCAGGTGGAAATAAGACCACCGACCAGCACGACGATCGCGATTGCAGGAAGAACCAGGGTCTGGACCATTGAGTTCTGAGATTTCTTCGCCGCGTACAGCCCGCTCAGCAGACCGGAAACGAGTGCCCCCGCGCCGGCCTGCCCCACGGAATCGATGAATTCGAAGGACCGCGCGGCGACATAGGGCAGGATTCCGACACCGACCAAAAGCAGACCGGCCGGCACCAGATTCTTCGTCCACCGGTCGAACCGGCGGCGCATCGCGTACGAGAAACGCGCGCCCCAGTTGTCGGCGGCCCCGCTCCCTCCGGTACGCCGCTTGATGAAGAAAGTCGCCGCGGAAAAGACGAGCGAGATCGCGCAGAACCAGATCAGGAAGAACAGTCCAAGGATCAGAATAAGCTCGTGAAGATTGATGAATCCGGGCCGCAGCAGATCCATTATCTCCGGCGAATTCTCCAAGGCACTCGCCTCGGTCGCGGTCTGCCCCCCGAACAGCAGGGTCGGTAGATCGATCCACGTATCCCATTTGAAGCCGGTCATCAACACCAGAAATAGGAAGGTGAAGATCGGAATCCATACGAGCAGGTTCAGGATGATCCCTCGCAGCACCACGGCAATTCCGGAAAGCAGATCGATATCCGGACCGGGAGCCAGATATTCCGCGTGGTCGCGCAGAAAGCGCAGCATGCCGGTCCAGTGCGCGGACTGGGAACGGTCTTTCGGCGGCGCCGTTCCATAGGGAAAATCCCCGGAACCCAGCCCATAAGGCCCGAACGCCCCCGGAATTGCCTTGCGCGCCGCCTCGTAGTTCTTGCCTGTGAGCCAGCTCAGGGACGCACCGATATAACCGCCTCCCGAAACTGTCGACAGGTAGTCGAAGCCTTTCAGCAGATCGCGGCGGGCAAGCGCCTGAAGCAGCCCCAGTGCGAAAGTCGCGGAGCGAACACCGCCGCCGGAAATTGCGAGACCGGCAAACCGGTCCGCCTCGCCGCCGCCGAATTCCCGACGTCGGGCGGACAGTTCGGCACGCTCGCGCGCATAGATCTCGCTATCGCAGAAATTTTCGTCCCGGATCTCGTCCTTGGACCGCGATCCGAGCGAACAGAAAGGTTCACTACCTGCCATCGCTCCTCCACCATCAAAAATGGCAAAGAGCAATTATTTATGCAACCATTAATTATTTTCTGCGTTTCGCGCCCGGCAATCAGATTTGCACCACCAGCTTACCAAAATGGCCGGCCGCCCGCATGGCGTGGAAGGCATCGCGCGCGTCGGCGAAATCGAAAGTCTCGCTGATCACGGGCTTCAACTCGTGTTGCGAAATCGCCGCGTTCATCTCCTCGAACATGCGGCGTGAGCCGACATAGATGCCTTGCAGCCGGATCGATTTGCGCATTACAGCCACCGGATTCACCTGCCCGCCGGTCAAAATACCGATCAGCCCGATACTGCCGGCAATGCGCGTGGCGGAGATGGAGCGTTCGAGCGTGCCCGCGCCGCCGACCTCGACCGTGTGGTCGACACCCTTGCCGTTCGTCAGCTCAAGCACCTTCTCGTGCCATTCCGGATGGGTCCGGTAATTGATCACCTCATCGGCGCCCATCCGCTTCAGGCGTTCGATCTTCTCGTCGCTGGAAGAGGTGCAGATCGTGCGCACGCCCATCAGCTTGCAGAATTGCAGGGCGAAGACGGAGACACCGCCGGTACCGAGTAGCAGTACGGTCGTGCCGGATTTGACCCGCGCCACCTCGACCAGCGAATGCCAGGCCGTCAGCGCGGCGCAGGGCAGCGTGGCCCCTTCCTCGAAGCTCATATGATCCGGCAGGGCGACGAGACCGTCCTCACCGAGCACCCTATATTCCGTCAGCATGCCGTCGAGTGCCCCGCCGAGCGCGCGGGTGGTCAGCTCCGCGTTCACGTCGCCGTCGATCCAGCCCTGGAAAAAGCAACCGCAGACCCGGTCGCCGGCCTTCCAGCGGGTGACGCCCTCGCCGACCTCGACCACCTCGCCCGCGCCGTCCGAATTCGGAATGCGCGGATAGGGAATGTTGCGCGGCACCGGATCCTCGATTGTCGAGAGATCGCGATAGTTAATCGAGGAGGCCCGCACCCGCACCAGCACCTGGCCGAAACCTGGCTTCGGATTCGGACGCTCGTTCAGCGCCAGCGCATCGACGCCGCCGTCGGAGACGATCTCATAGGCTTTCATCGCAACTCTCCCGGTGAATGTCGGATCAGGCGCCGAAGCGGCCGCAATCGATCAGCAGGGTCTGCCCGGTCACGGCACCGTTGGCGCAGAAGAACAGCATGGTCTCGGCGATGTCTTCCGGCTCCACCATGCGCTTCAGCAGCGAATTGGCAACCGAGGTGTCCTTGCGCGACTGCGGCCAGACATCGGTCCAGGGCGTCCTGACCAGCCCCGGCGCCACCGCGTTCACACGGACTTCCGGCGCCATCGCCTTGGCGAGGTTCTTGGTCAGGTTCATCAGCGCGCCCTTGGATGCCGCATAGGCGATCGAACTGCCGATCCCGCCGAAGGCCGCGATGGAGGCCGTATTGACGATGCAGCCCCGGCTCTCCGTCAGCGCCGGACGCGCGGCGCGGGCGCAGCGGAACGGACCCAGCAGGTTGGTGTGCAGTATCTGCGACCAGAACTCCTCCGTCATCGCCTCGAGATCCTCGAACGGGATCGGCTCGATGGAGACCGGCGTGCCGGCATTGTTGATCAGAATGTCCAGCCCGCCGAGCGCATCGATGGCGTCGGCGACCATGCGGTCCGCGTCCTTCGGGTCGGCGACATTGCCGGCAATGGCCTGGGCCGTGAGGCCGGCCTGGCGGAAGGCCGCCACCGTCTCCTCGCCGCGCACATCGTCTGGCAGATGGTTGACCGCGACCTCGGCGCCGCACTCGGCCAGCAGTTTCGCCGCAGCCCGCCCGATGCCCGACGCGCCGCCGGTGACGAGGGCCTTCTTGCCGCTCAGATCGGCCTTCAGCATATCCCTCTCCCCGGTCAGGCGTTGCTGCCGAGCTTGAAGGCGGCGCGCGCCTCGCTCGGATCCGCGACTTCGCCGCCGATATTCTCGATGATCTGCACCGCGCGCTCGACCAGCTGGCCGTTATTCTTCGCGAGTTCTCCCCGGGCCATATAGAGATTGTCCTCAAGCCCGACACGGGTATGACCGCCGAGCATCGCGGCCTGCGCCACCATCGGGAATTCGGTGCGCGAGATGCCGAAGCCGGACCAGATCGCGTCCTCGGGCAGCAGGCTCTTCATGAAAGCCATGCTTTCCGGCGTCGCCGGCGCCCCCCACGGAATACCGAGGCAGAGCTGGAAGAGCGCCGGGGATTCGAGATGGCCTTCCTTGATCAGCTGTTTCGCCAGCAGAACATGGCCGCTGTCGAACACTTCCAGCTCCGGCTTCACCCCGAGCTCCTTCGCCCGGTCGGCCATGGCACGGAGATGCTTCGGCACATTGACCATCGCGCGCTCGCCGAAATTCAGTGTCGCGACATCGAGCGTACAGATATCCGGCAGCAGATCCGCAATGTGCTGCATGCGGACATCCGGCGTCTTCATATTCGTGCCTGCATCGAACGCGATCGGCTCCACATCGCCCGGAATGAAACTGCCGCCCGGGCCGGTCGTGAGGTTTATGACGACGTCCGAGCCACTGTCCCGGATGCGCCCGACGGTTTCACGATAGAGTTCCAGATCCATGCTCGCCTTTCCGGTCTCCGGATCGCGGACATGGATATGGACGACGGCAGCGCCCGCCTTGCGCGCCTCCAGCGCGGCATCGGCTATCTGCTTCGGCGTGACCGGCACGGCGTCGCTCTTGCCGGCGGTGTCGGCGCTGCCCGTCAGGGCACAGGTAATCACGGTTTTCTGGCTCATTTCGCTCCCCATGCGGATGCCGTCTGGTTGCGCCTTCCGAAGTGTGGAAAGATATTCCACGGCGCTTGTCTCTAAAGGCGCCGCATCTTAGGGAAGCCCTCTTTCCGGAGTCCACGCCGGTTCGAGCATGGATTTCCCCCCGCCCGCGCACGAATGCGCTCCGATCAGACGAGTCATGAGATCATGAGAAACCTTCAGCTTCCCGGCCGCTCCCCCGTTTTCGCGCGCAATGCGGCGATCGCGACCAGCCATCCGCTTGCGACGGCCGCCGGCCTCTCGATCCTGAAATCCGGCGGCAACGCGGTCGACGCGGCCATCGCGGCCTGCGCCGTGATGTGCGTGGTGGAGCCGGCCATGACTGGTATCGGCGGCGACTGTTTCGCACTCTATGCGCCGAAGGGCGCCTCGAAGCCGGTCGCGCTCAACGGCTCGGGCAAGGCCCCGAAAGCCGCCACGCTCGCGAAACTGAAAGAGCTCGGCATCGAGGACGAGATCCCGCTGCACAGCCCGCACGCGGTGACCGTGCCGGGCGCCATCGCCGCCTGGTCCAAACTGCTGGCCGATCACGGCTCCAAGAGCTTTGCCGAGATCCTGGCTCCGGCGATCGAATATGCCGAACACGGCTATGTCGTGCATTCCCGCGTCGCCTTCGACTGGGAAGGCGAGGTCGAGGAGCTTGCCGCCGATCCGGACACCGCCCGGGTCATGCTGGTCGACGGCAAGGCACCGAAAGCCGGATCGATCCACAGCCAACCGCAGCTCGCCGAGACGCTGAAGAAGATCGCCGCCGGCGGCCGCGACGCCTTCTATACGGGCGAGGTCGCGGAAGATATGGTCGCGAAACTGAATTCCGTCGGCGGCCTGCACACGATGGAGGATTTCGCAGCGGCCGACGCCGAATATGTCGAGCCGATCAGGACCGACTATCGCGGCTACGACATCTACGAATGCCCGCCGAACGGCCAGGGCATCTGCGCCCTTATGATCCTCAACATCCTTTCGGGCTTCGACGTCGCGTCATTGAGCGAGGCCGACCGGGTGCACCTGATCGCGGAAGCGACCAAGATCGGCTACAACCAGCGCAACGCCTATGTCGCCGACCCGAAATTCGCCGACGTGCCGGTCGAGTGGATGCTGGGCGAAGAGCACACGGCGCAGATGCGCGCCATGGTCGACATGACGAAGGCCGGGAACTTCAAGGACAGCGACTTCCCCGTCCATCGCGACACGATTTATCTCTCCTGCATCGACGAGCAGGGCAACGCGGTCTCCTTCATCAACTCGCTCTTCTCCGGCTTCGGCAGCATGATCATGGCGCCGAAGTCAGGCGTCATGCTGCACAGCCGGGGCAACAGCTTCCATGTGAAGGAAGGCCATCCGAACTGCATCGAGCCGCGCAAGCGCCCGATGCACACCATCATCCCGGGCTTCGTCTTCAAGGGCGGCACCCCGGTCGCCCCGTTCGGCGTGATGGGCGGGCAATACCAGTCCACCGGGCAGGCCAACTTCATTTCCAACGTGGTCGACCGCGGCCTCGACATGCAGGAGGCGATGGACGCGCCGCGCAGCTTCGCCACCACCGAAGGCGTGCTTCAGGTCGAATGCACTTTCGAGGAGGCGACCTACGCCACCCTTGAAGCGCGCGGCCACACGCTGGAGCGGGTCGACAAACCGATCGGCGGTAGCCAGTGCATCTGGCGCGATCCGGAAACCGGTATCCTTCAGGCGGGTTCCGACCCGCGCAAGGACGGCCACGCCTCCGGTTACTGACCGACACTCAGCGAAAGACCTGAAGACATATGAGCAAGCGTTACAATCTCGTCGTCATCGGCCTCGGCATCATGGGCCGCCGGATGATCCAGTACATGATCCCGCATGACCGGTTCGCGGTTGTCGGCGCGTGGGATCCGTCGGCGGAGTCCGTGGCTGCAGCGAAGGCCGAGTTCCCCGACCTCAAGATCTGGGACAGCGCCGAGGCGATGATCGCGGCGGCGGAGACGGAGCTGGTCTACATCGCCTGCCCGCCGGCCTTCCACAAGCACTATGCCGACCTCGCGATGGACGCGGGCAAGCCGGTCTATTGCGAGAAGCCGCTCGGCATCTCCGTGCCGGAGAGCGAGGCGATGGTCCGCCGTCTGGAAGAGACGAAGACACCGAACGTCGTCAATTTCTCGCAGGCGTCCCTTGAGGGTGTCGAGATCATCGAAGCCGCGATGAAGAACGGCGAGATGGGCGAGATCGTCGGCGCCGAGCTGGTGATGCATTTCTCGCAATGGCCGCGCGATTGGCAGGCCGACGCCGACTGGCTGCGCTTCCGCGACCAGGGCGGATACACGCGCGAGGTGACCTCCCACTATCTCTACATCACCGAGCGTTTCCTCGGCCGCGCCAAGCTGCTCTGGAGCAAGCCGACCTACCAGGCCGATCCGAAGCTCTGCGAGACCCATGTCCACGCCATGCTGGATTGCAGCGGCGTGCCGGTGAGCTATGGCGGGGCCGTGGGCGGCATTGGCCCGGACCGGATCGAGGGGACCTTTTACGGCACCAAGAAGAGCTTCCGGCTCAGCACCTTCTACATTCTCGAGCAAACCACAGGCGGCGCCTGGGAGCTGGCGATGGAATTGCCGGAAGACCCGCGTGCAGTCTCCGTCCCACGTCAGATCGACAATGTGGCCCGCTGGATGGACGGCGGCGCCCACACCATGCCGTCGGCGGCGGACGCGCTCTCGGTGCAGAAGCTCGTCGAAGGCATTCTTGCCGACTGACCGAAGATTCGGCTCCCGGCGGTTCAGACTGCCGGGAGCTGTTCCCTCAAGGCATCGAGTTTGGCCGAGCGATATCCCCGACGCGTGACCATCAGCGTCCGGATGGCAGCAAACTTGCCGGCAAGCGGCTTGCGGCTGAACCGTCCGCTCGAATTGATCGCCTCCAACACCGACTGGGGCACGACGCAGAAGCCGGTCCCGGCCGAAACGCAGGCCAGCATCGCGAGATAGGAGCCGACAGACAGCACCGTGCCCGGCGCAATGCCGGACTCAAGCAACCAGTCCTCCAAGTAGCGCCGGTAGGCGCAGCCCTGCTCGAAGGCGATCATGGTGCAGCCGCTCAAGTCGCCCGGATCGTCCAGCGGGCCGAAACTTTCCGGTGCCACCAGCACCAGTGCCTCCTCGAAGACCGGCTCGGAGACTAGGTCCTCATGCCGGACCGGTTCCGCGACGAAACCGACATCGATCTCCCGCCCGAGAAGCTTTCCGACGATTTCGCCTGCCGTCCCGGTCACGACATTGGCCGCGACCTCGGGACAGGCAGCGTGAAAGCGCGACAGCAGATCCGGCAACCGCGCGGCGGCGGTGCTTTCCATCGTCCCGATCCGGAACGGCCCGCGCGGCACGTCTCGGCTGAGCGCGTCTGACGCCTCCTCCGAGAGATCCAGGAGGCGTTGCGCGTAGCTCAGCAGCAGTTCGCCTTCCGGCGTCAGTGCGATACCACGCTTGCGGCGCTGGAACAGGGTTTTCTCCAATTGTTCCTCAAGCTGCTTCATCCGGGTGCTGACATTCGACTGCACACGGTTCAGCTTCTTCGCGGCGCCGGAGACACTGCCTTCCCGGGCGACCGCACGGAACATCTCAAGAGTTCTGAGGTCCAGGCCCTGCATAGCTTTCTCAATTTGAGATATCTTGCTTCACTATAATTCATTTTCCGGAAAGATCGAGAGGCCCTAGAGTTTTCCCATTGTGAACGTCCGATGGAGCCTCCGCATGCCGGAGAACACGCGGCCAGCCCGTACTGCCACCCTTGGCCTGCTCTCCCTGGCGCTGGCCATGGGGATCGGACGGTTCGCCTTTACGCCGCTCTTCCCGATGATGCAGCAGGACGGCACGCTCGATATTCCAGGCGGCAGCCTGCTCGCGGCGGCGAATTTCGTCGGTTACTGGATGGGCGCGCTCTCCGCCGCCGCCTTGCCGATGCCGCCCCGGAACGCGCTCCGCCTCGCGCTGATCGCGACGGGCCTCGTCACAGCCGCGATGGGTTTCACCGAGCACTACTGGCTCTGGCTGGCGCTGCGCTGGCTCGCGGGCCTCTTCAGCGCTTGGACGCTGATCATCGTCTCAAACCATGTCATCCGCGCGCTCGCCGAAGCGGGAGAGACCGGGCGGCAGGGCTGGGTCTTCGCGGGTGTCGGAACCGGCATCGCGCTTGCCGGCATCGCCTGTCTCGGTTTCATGGTCGCCGGGCTTTCCGCGAACGCCTCCTGGATCGCGCTCGGCGGCGGTACTTTGCTGCTCGCCGGCCTCCTCTCTCTCCTCATAGGCGCCGAGGTCCCGACGATCCGCAAGCGCGCGGCAGATGGAGCTTCCGAGAGAACGCCGCTCGTCTGGCGCGTCGTGATCGCTTACGGCACCATGGGGCTCGGATACATCATCCCGGCGACCTACCTGCCGCTGATGGCGCGGCAGATCGTTCCGGACCCTATGGTCTTCGGCTGGAGTTGGCCGGTCTTCGGGCTTGCCGCCGCGCTCTCCACCATCGCCGCGCGGAACCTGTTCGCCCGTCACGGCAATCGCAAGGTCTGGGCCGCCGGGCAGGCCGTGATGGCGCTCGGCCTCCTCCTCCCGGCCCTGGCGCCCAACATGGCGACGATCATTCTTTCCGGGCTGATGGTCGGCGGGACCTTCATGGTCATCACCATGGCCGGCATGAAGGAAGCCCATGTCATCGCGCCGCCGGGCGATGTCAGCCGCCATATCGCTGTGCTGACTACCGCTTTCGCGACAGGGCAGATCGTCGGTCCGCCGGCGGCAAGCTTGCTGCGCGAGCTGACCGGAAGCTTCTCGACGGGTTTGCTCGGGGCAGCCGTTCTGCTGCTGCTGACGGCCCTGCCGATCGCGACGCGATGTGGTTACGCAACCAGCCGCGGGACCGCACCGACATCGTAGGCGATCCGGCGCGAGCCTTCCTCGAAACGATCGAGAGATTGTTCCCAGACCTCACCGCCCCAGCGGAACCCGACCGCTCTATCTGCAGGGTGATATTCGGCGGTGTAGAGGGTGCCGAGCCAGCCGTCGTAATCGTCGAGGCAAAGCTTTCCGGCCACGAACACCTCCCGCGCCGTGTCCGCATCGTCCGGCAGCATACATGCGGTTTCGAAGCGCCAAAGCGAACTCTCTCCCGGCTCGACCTCGGCCTGGTGATTGGTCACCGCAGCCGCCTCGACGATCAGCGGCGCGCGGTCCGGCGCCAGCTCGGCACGGATCGACCGGCCGCTGCTGTCCTGCACCAGGACGTTATGCGCCCAAACGCAGGGCACCCGCCTGAGCACCTCCGCAGCATCCTTCAGATCCCGCGCCACCTGCAGCAGATAGCGGATGATCAGGATGATGCCGAAACCGCGCCCATAGACGTGGCGCCCGCCGAATGTCAGCGCCGCCGCCAGCCCATGCTCGTTCACTCCGTCGAGCAAACCGCTCACCCCCTCGCCCATGCCGAGCACCCTGGTTCCGGCCCAGTCGGTCCGAAGGATGGTTCCGGATGTCGCATCGGGATGGAAATCGTAGTTCCGGAGCATCGTCGCCCGCGGCGCGGTGAATGCGCGAACCGTGCAGCCGGCCGGGATCAGCGGCGGCGGATCGATTGCGGCGAGCGCCGCGATCACCGCCGGATCGTCGCCCGCCATTTCGGCCAGGATATCGAATACCGGCAGCATCTCCGGCATCGTCGCCGCGACCCGGCGCCTGCACTCCTCCGGGGGTGGAATGCGCTCGGCCTTGGCGTACCAGCCGCGCAAGAAGTCACGGCTTTCCTCGATGGCCTGGCGCGAGAATGGTCCCGGGACCGGCTCGTCGACAGCGCGAAACAACTTTTCCATGGCGCTACCCCTTCACCGGGATGCAGATCAGGGTCCGCAGTTCGTGCTCGGAAACCTCCATCGGGTCGTTCAGGTACCATTCCATACAGGGCCGCGCGTCCGGCTCCTCCCCGCTTTCCGGCAGCCAATGACCGAACAGACGATGGAAGGTGTCCTGCATGCCCGTATAGGAGCCTTCGAGCAGGGCGCAGGCATAGCGGCCGGACGACAATGTATCGAAGCGCATGCCGTCCGGCAGGCTCCCCTCCGGCAGCTCTGCACCCGCGCGCAAGGCGGCGCAGGCGTCGTAACGCAGATCCGCCGCCGCCACGCTCTCCGGATCGTCGTAGGAGATCCCGTAACTGCCGATGACCATGTCATCCAGCCCCTGCTTCCCGAGCCAGCCCTTCAGCTCGGAGAAGGCCCGTCCGACTTCGTGATACGGACCGAGATGGCGCAGCGCCAGCATCGGCTGCGCCTCGACCTCTTTGATCTCGACCTTCATTCCGTGCTCCTTCCTGTCCGCGATCAGGCGGATCTCTCCCGTCTCGGGGCGAAAATGAATGTTGATGTTGGTCGGCCGGAACGGCGTCGCCGCGCGCGATTTCCGGTATTGGCTCGGCGATAGCTCGAACCCCTGTTTGAAGGCCCGTGCGAAGCCTTCGGGGCTCTCGTACCCCGCCTCGAGCGCGATCTCAGTCACACTCCGCCCTCCGGACCGGAGCGCGTATCCGGCACGCATCATGCGCACCCTGCGCAACGTCTCCTGCACTGTCTCCCCGGCGATGCCGCGGTAAACCCGGTGAAAGTGGAAGGGCGAGAGGGCGGCCGTCTCCGCCAGGGCGGCAAGCGGAAGGGGCGCGTCGACATTGTCGGCAACCTGCTTCAGGACGCGGCCGATCCGTTCGACATAGGAGGCTTGGGTCTGCTTTCTCATGGACGCCAGCATGCCACCGCTTGACCCTCGCCGCCCGACGGATCTTGCGGTTATGATCGCCCCCGGCCTTTCGCCGCTTCTCCTTCCAAGACGGTCACATGCCCACGCTTCTCGCCTCAGCGCCGCTCGTCCTTGCAACACTCGCCATCCTGCTGGCGCGGCAATCCGCCATGCGGGCGGGCGGGATCGGACTTGCCACGGCAATCCTGATCGCGGCCCTCGCTCCTGACTTCACCCTGTCGGCAGAGGGAATTCTGACGGCCGTAACCGACGGACTACTGACCACGGCGACGGTCGCCTATGTGTTGCTCGGCGGGGTCACGCTCTACTGGGTGCTGAGGACCGGCGGCGCGCTGGATCGCCTCGGCCGCGCGGCAGCGGAGGCGATCCCCGATCCGGCCGAGCGCGTCCTCGTTCTGGTTCTCGGCGTCTCGGTCTTTTTCGAGAGCGCGACCGGGTTCGGCGTCGGGATCATCGTCACCGTGCCGCTGCTGATCGCGCTCGGCTACAGCCCGGTGCGGGCGGCTCTAATGGCGCTACTCGGGCAATGCGCGGTGCCTTGGGGGGCGCTCGCCATCGGCACGGTGCTCGGCGCCGAGCTCTCGGATCTCTCCGCCGCCGCGACCGCGATGAAAGCGGTCTGGCTCAGCCTTCCTTTCATTCTGCTCTGCGCCTTCGCCGCTCTCCGCTTCGCTGACGAAAGCATTTTCCGCCCTCGCCATATCCTGGCCGCCGCCTTCTACAGCGCCTTGCTGGCAGCCCTGCTGTGGATGGGCAGCGCCTGGATCAGCGTCGAGCTGGCGGGTTGCATTGCAGGACTTGGCGTCACGCTGGCCGGTCTTGCCCTAGCCCGGATCAGGACCCGCGCCCGGGCCGAGACCAGCGGCCTCGCCGCGGCCGCCCTGCCGCTCGCGGTACTGATGGGAGCACTCAGCCTGACCCGGCTTGTCCCTGAGATCGGCGGTGTCACCGCCAGTGTGCTGCGGATCGAATTCCCCTCCTTCGAGTTTTCGCTCTCGCTGGTCCACCATCCCGGATTCTGGATGCTGTGCGCCGCCGCAACCGGCATTCTCAGCCTTCGCATTCCGTCGAGCGAGGTTCGCATCCTGCTTCCGAGCGCGCTCCGGCAATGGCTGACCGCGAGCCTCTCCGTCGCCGGTTTCATCTGTTTCGGGCATGTGATGCTGCATTCCGGCATGACGGACCGGCTGGCCGAAACCGTCGCAACGAGTGCGGGTGCCGCCTATCTCTTCGCCGTCCCCGCCATCGGCGGCCTCGGCGGGTTCCTGACCGCCAGCAATGCCGGCTCCAACGCCATCTTCATGGCCTTCCAGAGCACCGTCGCAAACCGGCTCGCGCTCGACCCGGTCGCGGTCGCGGCGGCGCAGAACGCGTCCGGGGCGAACATTACCATGGCCTCGCCCGGCCGGATCGTGCTCGCGGCCTCGGTCTCGGGACTGACAGGAGAGGAGAACAGGCTCATGCGCCCGGCGCTCGCCATCGGGCTCGCCGGCCTGCTGATGATGCTGCCGGTGTTGGCCTTGCTATAGCTCGCCAGCGATCAGGTCGCGCGTCGCCCGGTCGCGTGCGCCGTCATAAAACCGGTCGAGCGCGCGGGCGAACAGCATCCGATCCGCCCCCTCCCCGGCCGCCGCTTCGAAGAGCGTCAGGCAGGAGCAGAGTTTCATATCGTCGGGAGAGCCCAGGATCTCGAAGGCCGACAGACCTGAGTGGGACAGCATTGCCTCGACGCAGGCGCGCAGACGCGGCCCGAGCACCGGGTCTGCGAGATAGCGCCGGGCCTGATCCAGTCCGGTGATGCCGTAATGAACGGCACGCTGGCTGCGCCCCAGTTCGGCCAGCTGCGGCAGCACAAACCAGATCCAGTGGCTGGTCTTGCGACCGGCGCGGAGTTCGCCAAGCGCGCGCTCGTAGTCCCGCTCCTGGGCCTCGACGAACTTTCTCAGATCCTCGTCGGTCACGGCGTCGCTCCCCCTACCGCCCTCAGGCCTCGTCGGCGGGACCGACCCAGGCGAACGGATTGTAGCAGATCTCCCAAAGATGGCCGTCCGGGTCGCTGAAATAGGCGTGGAAGCCGCCCCAGTGAGCATCCTGCGGCGGCTTGACGATCTTCCCGCCGGCCGCAACCACTTCCTCCAACGTCCGCGTGACCTCTTCGGGCGAATGGACGTTGTAGGCAAGGCTGAAGCCGCGATACCCACTGCCCTCGGAGGGCACACCCGCATCCGCTGCCAGATCCTCGCGTTCGGACAGCCCGAGCCAGGTGCCGTTGAGATTGAAGAAAGCGACGGTTGGCGGGGATTCGAGGCGCGGAAATCCGAGCCCTTTCTCGTAGAAGTCGCGCGAGACCGCGAGATTCTTCACCGCCAGGGCCACCATGCTGATTCTGGGCTTCATGCCGCTCCCCTTTTCGGACTTCAGGATTGTCGCCACCCTGTAGCACGTCGCGGGAGGGAAAGGCCCTAGCAAAAACGGAGGATCACCCGCCGCCAACCTCCAGCATGATCTTGCCGATATGGCCGGCACTTTCCATGTAGGCGTGCGCGGCGGCCGCCTCGGCGAGTGGGAAGGTCCGGTTCACCACCGGCTTCAGCTTGCCTTGCTCGAACATCGGCCAGACATTGAGCGCGAGGCTGTCGCGGATCTCCGCCTTGTTCTCCGGCGTGCGCGAGCGCAGCGTCGAGCCGGTATAGGTCAGGCGTTTCAGCATCACCGGCATCAGGTCCACCTCGACCTTGGAGCCGGCATTGAAGGCAAGCTGCACGATCCGGCCGTCCGGCTTCGAGGCCTTGATGTTCTTGGCGATATTCGGGCCGCCGATGATGTCGAGGATGACATCCGCGCCTTTGTATTCACCGCGCACGATCTCGACGAAATCGTCCGTTTTGAAATCGATCGCGAGATCCGCACCGAGATCCTTGCAGACCTGACAGCGTTCCGCCGGGCTATCGACCGCAACGGCCGTCGCGCCTATCGCCTTGGCGAGCTGGATGGATGTCGTGCCGAGCCCGCCGGCGCCCCCGTGGACGAGGAAGACCTCGCCGCGAGAGAGCTTCGCCCCCATGAAGACGTTGGACCAAATGGTGAAGTAGGTCTCCGGTACCGACGCCGCCTCGAGCAGGCTGAACCCGTGCGGCAGCGGCAGACAATGCCGGGCGTCGACCGCGCAATAGTCCGCGTAGCCGCCGCCGTTGGTCAGTGCGCAGAGCCGGTCGCCGGCCGACCAGTTGCCGACGCCGGCGCCGACCGCGACCACCTCACCTGAGATCTCGAGACCGAGCAGGTCCGAGGCGCCTTTCGGCGGCGGGTAATGCCCCCGCCGCTGCACCAGGTCCGGACCGTTCACGCCGGCATAGGCGACCTTCACCAGCACCTCGCCCGGTGCCGCTTCGGGCACCGGCCGCGTACCGGGGACAAGTGCGTCCGGCCCTCCGGGTTCAGTGATCTCGATGACGTTCATTTCCGCCGGAAGGATGGCGTCACTCATTTCGCTTGGCTCCGTGTCCTCAGTCGACCACCAGGGATTCGGGGCTGCCGGCTTCCTCCGGGAAGACCGGGTAAAGCCCCTGGGTGCGACCCAGTTGTTGCACGAGGGCGAGCACGGAGTCGATGTGCGGGGTCTGAAGATCGACGAGACGGCCCATCTCCTGCACCGCTGTCAGCAATGCGTCGATCTCGAGCTGGCGCCCCTTTTCCAGATCCTGCAACATCGACGTGCGGTGCGCGCCAACGCGGGCCGCGCCGTTGATCCGGCGTTCCACATCGACACGGAAATGCACGCCGAGGCGGGCACCGATGCGCTGCGCCTCTTCCATCATATTGCGCGACAGCGCCCGGGTGCCCGGATCGGTGGCGACCACGTCCAGCGTCGCACGGGTCAGCGCGCTGATCGGATTGAAGCAGAGATTGCCCCAGAGCTTCAGCCAGATCTCGTCGCGGATGTTCGGCAGCACCGGGGCCTTGAATCCGGCCTTCTCCAGCACCTCACTCAAGCGCTGGCAGCGCTCGGAGATGGAGCCGTCCGGCTCGCCGATGGCGAACTTGTTGCCGTAGGTGTGCTTGATAACGCCCGGCGCGGTGATCTCGGTCGCCGGATAGACGACGCAGCCGATCGCACGCTGCGGACCGATCAGATCCCATTGCCGGTCGTCCGGATCGACGGTGTTGAGACGCAGGTTGCGGTAGGCATTGTCGACGCCATGGAAATACCACCAGGGAACGCCGTTTTGGCAGGTCACGACCGCCGTGTCGGGTCCGAGCAGCGGCACCATCTGGTCCGCGATCTCCCATGCCTGGTGGGTTTTGAGCGCCACGATAACGAAGTCCTGCGGCCCGAGTTCCTTCGGATCGTCGGTCGCGGTCACCTTAGCGACATGCTGCTCCTCGCCGATATCGAGCTTCAGCCCGTTCTCGCGGATCGCAGCCAGGTGCGAGCCGCGCGCGATCAGCGATACCTCAACACCCTCGACCTGAGCCAATTCGACGCCGAGATAGCCGCCGATAGCACCAGCGCCATAGATACAAACTTTCATACCCAGATATTCCCCTTGTATTCGTCAGTATGAAAACGGCGCCGACACTAGCCGCCGACGCCGCGCTCGTTTTATCCCTGACGGCCTGGTGCCTTTTAGACGGCGCCTTCAGCCTTGGCGGCTTCGATATCCGCGGCCGACATTCCGAGCACTGCGCCCAGAATCTCGTCGGTATGCTCTCCCAGCAGCGGAGAGCGGTCGACCTTGGCCGGCGACGCGGAGAGTTTAATCGGATTACCCACCGTGAGGTAGCTGCCCCGGGTCGGGTGCGGCACTTCGACCACCGTACCGGTCGCGCGCAGCGACTGGTCTTCGGCCAGCTCCTTCATACTGAGGATCGGACCGCACGGTACGTTGAGCGCGTTAAGCGTCTCCATGACCTCGAACTTGCTCTTGGTCTTGGTCCATTCCTCGATCATGGCGAAGCACTGGTCGAGCTTCGGCAAGCGGACCTCCGGGGTCGCCCATTCCGGATCCTCGATCAGCTCCTCGCGGCCGATGGTCTTCATCAGCGGCGCCCAGCCCGGCGGCTGGATGATGACGTAGATATAGTCGTTCGGGCCCCCGCCCTTGGTCTGCACCGCCCATCCAGGCTGGCCGCCGCCCGACGCGTTGCCCGCGCGGGGCGTCGCCTCGCCGAACTCGCCGTTCGGATACTGCGGATATTCCTTCAGCGGGCCGTGCGCGAGACGCTGCTGGTCGCGCAGCTTCACACGGCAGAGGTTGAGCACACCGTCCTGCATGGCGCATTCGACGCGCTGCCCCTTGCCGGAATGGGTCCGGTGATAAAGTGCGGTGACGATGCCGAGGGCGAGATGCAGGCCGGTGCCGCTGTCGCCGATCTGCGCGCCTGTGACGACCGGCGGGCCATCATCGAACCCGGTGGTCGAAGCGGAGCCGCCGGTGCATTGCGCGACATTCTCGTAAACCTTGCAGTCCTCGTATGCACCCGGCCCGAAACCCTTGATGCTGGCATAGACGATCTTCGGGTTGATCTCCTGGATCCGCTCCCAGGTGAAGCCCATGCGGTCGAGCGCGCCCGGCGCGAAATTCTCGACCATGACGTCGCACTCTTCGATGAGGCGGGTCAGGATCTCCTTGCCCTTTTCGGTCTTCGTGTTGAGCGTGACGCTGCGTTTGTTGCTGTTCAGCATCGTGAAATAGAGGCTGTCCGCATCCGGCAGATCGCGGAGCTGGCCGCGGGTGATATCACCGACGCCCGGGCGCTCCACCTTGATCACATCGGCCCCGAACCAAGCCAGCAGCTGCGTGCAGGTCGGCCCCGACTGCACGTGCGTCATGTCCAGAATGCGGACACCTTTCAACGCTTCGCTCATTGTCTTTCTCTTCCCCCTTGGCGGATTGAACGGAAAAAGGGCGCGCCGGCAACCGGCGCGCCCTCCCGCTTACTTGTACATGGTCTGGTTCTTGGTACCCGGCGCGTACTCGTTCGGATCGACCCAGATATTGACGACGGCCGACTTCCCGGTGCTTTTCACCGCCTCGCGGGCGCGCTGCAGGGCCGCTGCGATCTGGCCGGCCTCGTGCACTTCCTCGCCATGGCCGCCGAGCATCTCGGCGAACTTGGAAAACGGAATGTCTCCCAGCTTGTTGCCGACATTGCCGCGCTGCTCGCCATACTTGGCGATCTGGCCGTAGCGGATCTGGTTCATCGAGGAGTTGTTGCCGATCACAGCGATGTACGGCACGCCGAAGCGATTGGCGGTCTCCATGTCGAAGGCGGTCATGCCAAAGGAGCCGTCGCCGTAGTAGCAGAGGATTTCCTTGTCCGGATTGGCAAGGCCGGCAGCAATGGCGAAGCCGGTGCCGACACCGAGCGAGCCGAGCGCGCCCGGATCCATCCAGTTGCCCGGCGCTTTCGGCGCCACGGCCTGTGCTGAGATCGTCACAACGTCGCCGCCGTCGCCGATATAAACCGTCTTGTCGGTCAGGAACTCGTTCAGCTCCCAGGCCACCCGGTAGGGATGGATCGGCGACTGGTCGGAGAGGAAGAGCGGCATCAGCTTTTCGGTCGCCGCTTCTTCCGCCGCCTTCAGTTCTTTCAGCCAGCCTTCGCGGCCCTTGGAGCCGTTGTCGACCCGGCCCTTGATCGCCGCGTGGACGGCAGCGAGGATCGCACCCGGATCGCCGGCGAGGCCGAGATCCACGTCGCGGTTCTTGCCGACCGTGCGGTAATCCTGATCGATCTGTACCAGCGTCAGATCCTCGCGGATCCGCTTGCCGTAACCCATACGGAAGTCGAACGGCGTGCCGACGATCAGCAGCAGGTCCGCCTTCTGGAAGGCAAGACGCCGGGTGCGGTTGAAATAGTGGCTGTCGGTCTGGGGCAGCATGCCGCGCGCCGCGCCGTTCATGTAGCAGGCGATGTTCAGGTCCTTGACCAGATCGATCGCTTCCTGGTGGCCGCGGCTCATCCAGACCTGGGAGCCGACGAGGATCGCCGGACGTTCCGCCTTGACGATCAGGTCGGCCAGCTTCTCGATATCGGCCGGATCACCGATCGACTTCACCGAGGCGCGATACTTGCCCGGCTCCGGAATGACGGCGCTGGAGATCGGCACCTCACGATCGAGCACATCGCGCGGGATCTCGAGATAGGACGGCCCGTAAGCGCCGGCGAAACATTCGCGCGCCGCCATGGAGACCATGTCGCCGGCCCGTTCGGTCGAGCGCACGCCGGCGGAGAATTTGGTGATCGGCGCCATGATATCGACATGCGGCAGATCCTGCAGCGAGCCCATCTTGTGCTGGGTCAGCGCGCCCTGGCCGCCGATATGCAGCACCGGGCTCTCGGAGCGGAACGCGGTCGCAACACCGGTGATGGCGTTGGTGCAACCGGGGCCCGCCGTGGTGACGACACAACCGAGCTTGCCGGTCTGACGGGCATAGCCGTCCGCGGCATGGGCCGCGACCTGCTCGTGCCGGACGTCGATGATGCGGATGCCTTCGTCGACGCAGCCGTCATAGATGTCGATGATATGCCCGCCGCAAAGCGTGAAGATCGTGTCCACACCCTCGTTCTTCAGGGCCTTGGCGACCAGATGGCCGCCGGAAACGACCTCGCCGGAGCGATCTTTTTCTTTAAGGGTATCGGTGGCGGTATCGCTCATTATTTCTAGCTCCCTTTATTATAGGCGCCCGTTACCGTGCGGCGCGCCTCTTGATCTTTGGTTATCCGAGATAGTCCACGTTGTCGGCGACATGCCGGGCGAGCGCGAGGGCATGGTCACGGACCAGCCGTTCGGCCGCCTCCGCATCGCGTGCCTCGATCGCCTCGACAATGTGCATGTGATCCTGCATCGACCGTGCAATCCGGTCCTGCTCACCGATGGTCCGGTTTCGGATCGCGCGAACATGCAGGAAGATCTTATCGATCATTTCCTCGATCAGCGGCGAATGGCCGAGTTTCAGGATGGCCTGATGAAACTCGATATTCCGGGTCGAATACTCGTCGATCTCCAGTCGCCCTTTCTCCGTCTCCTGGAAAATCCGGCGAAGCTGGCTGATCTCGCTGTCTGTAGCGACTTCCGTCGCCAGCCGTGCCGCCATGCCTTCCAAAGCGGCCCAGACCTTGATCATCTCAATGATCTCGGCCTTGGTCTTGCGGACGATGAAAACGCCGCGGCGCGGCTGGATGTCGACCAAGCCTTCCTGGGCAAGACGGGCGAGCGCCTCGCGCAGGGGCGTACGGCTGATTCCGAGCTGTTCCGACAACTGACGCTCGTCGAGCCGGAGATTGGCGTCGGGATCGTAGATATTCATCGAGACGATGCCGTCCTTCAGGGCCGCATAGGTCTTGTCCTTGAGACTGACCTCGGCCGCGATGGGCGTCACCATCAACGCGGAAGTGTCGTTCATTCAGAGTTCCCCGGCCGTTCGACCAACGGAGGATGCACCCTTAACCGGGAGCGTGGGCTCTGGTATACCACACACTTTATGCCATGGAATACATAAATTGCGTCGCCGATGTCGCAGCTTTGCCAGGTCAGCGGCGGGCCTGTTTCACCAGTGCGCGAAGGTCGCAATCCGGGTCCGCGGCCTGCTCCGGCGTCAAGGGGACGGCAGCCGCGATCAGGCGGCGGGCAAGCGCATGGTCGCCTGCCTTGTTCACGGATTCGACGCAGCGCAACTTACCGTCTGCAAAGAGAAATGCCGAAAAGGAACCGCTCTCGGGATCACCGCGAAGCACGCCCTCTTCACTGCCGTCGGAGAGGCCGGCGATCTGCAATTTGGCCTCCCCCTGATCCGACCAGAACCAGGGAACCTCATGGTACGGCGCGGCTTCTCCAAGCAGGGCCGCAGCAGCGGTCTTCGCCTGATCCACCGCATTCTGCACGGATTCGAGACGAACCCGCCGGCCGAGTTGCCAATGGACATAGCTCGCGCAATCGCCGATTGCGGCGATCTCCGGAATCGAGCTCAGCATCGTCTCACCGACAGAAATTCCGTTCTCGATCTCAAGCCCGGCTGCCTCGGCAAGCTCCGTGCAGGGCACGACCCCGGTGCCGGAAATCACGCAATCGGCCTCGATCGACGAACCGTCGGCGAGATCGGCGCCCGATGCCTTGCCACCGGAAACCCGGATCCCGGCAACTCTCGCATTCAGGCGGATATCCGCGCCGAGCCCCGACAGATAGGCGAGGAAGTATGCGGAAACCGCAGGCGAGACCGCGCGCGCCATCAACCGCGCTTCGGCTTCCAGGACGGTAACCGACTTGCCGAGCAACGCCGCCGTCGCAGCGATTTCAAGCCCGATGAAGCCTCCGCCGATCACCAGTACCGACGAAGAGGCGTCGAAAGCCGCCTTGATCGCTTGACTGTCTGCATAGGTCCGGAGTTCGAGCACGCCCGGCGCATCGATATTCGGCACCGGTATCCGGCGCGGGCGCGAGCCCACCGCCAGCGCGATCCGCGAACACGGAATAGAGCTTCCGTCGGCCAGCGTGAAGGATCCCGCGACCTTGTCGATAGCGGTCGCTTCGGTTCCGAGGCGCAGGTCGATGTCCCGGTCGGTGTAGAACTTTTCCGGACGCAGCACAGTCGGCTTCGGGTCCGGTTCCTTGATATAGCCTTTGGAGAGCGGCGGCTTCTGGTAAGGCAAGTCCGGCTCGCTCGTCAGCATGGTCAGCGGACCTTCATATCCCTTTTCCCTGAGACTGGCCGCCAGTTGCACACCACCATGGCTGGCGCCGACGATCACGATGCCCTTGTCCGTCACGGGCTTCCTCCCTGCACTGAACTATAGTGCAGATTCCTAGCCTATTCTTTCAGCAAAGCGGAGTAGATTTCGCCGTCGCCGATTTCGCCGATCACCTTGCCGTCGGCAATCACGCGGATCGTCTCCGCGGTGCGGGTCCGCGCACGCATCAAATCCGCCAGCGGCGTGTCGGGTTCCGCGATCGGGATCGCCCCTTCGGGCCAGTCTTCCGCGGTGAGAGCGACGGCCCCGCCCGGAACCGGTCCTCCGGTATCCACCGGACGCATGACCGTTGCGGCCTGAAGCACGTTCAGGGGGTTCATATGGGAGACGAAATCGGCGACATACCTGTTCGCCGGCTGCAGTACGATCTCCTGCGGCGTGCCGAACTGGACAATACGCCCCCCCTCCATGATCGCAACCTTAGACCCGAGTTTCAGCGCCTCGTCGAGATCGTGGCTGACGAAGATGATCGTGCGCTGCAACTGCGCCTGAAGATCGAGCAACTCGTCCTGCAGCTTCGCCCGGATCAGCGGATCGAGAGCCGAGAACGGCTCGTCCATCAGCAGGATCGGCGCTTCCGTCGCGAAGGCCCGTGCAAGCCCGACACGCTGCTGCATCCCGCCCGAGAGCTCGTGCACCTTTCGGTCCGCCCATTGGTCCAGCCCAACCAGTTCGAGCTGCTTCGCCACGCGTTCCTCGCGCTCCCCCCTGGCAATGCCCGCGAGTTCGAGCCCGAGCCCGACATTCTCCGCCACGGTCCGCCATGGCAGCAGGGCAAAATTCTGGAATACCATGGTGACCCGGCTGGTCCGGAGCCGGCGCAACGTTGCCTCGTCCGCGGTCGCGACATCGATTTCCGCCGAGCCGTCATCCACCCAGACCGCGCCGCGCACCACCGGATTGAGACCGTTCACAGCGCGCAGCAAGGTCGACTTTCCGGATCCGGACAGGCCCATGATGACGACGATTTCGCCGGGTTCGACCGTGAGGCTGCAATTGTGCACGCCGAGGATCTGACCGGTCTCCTCCTGGATCTCGGCCCGCTCCATGTCGCGGTCCATCAACGGCAGAGCGGAAGCCGGGTCCTTACCGAAGACGATATTCACCTCGTCGAAGCGGACTGCGGACCGGCTCATTTCCCGTCTCCCTCCCGGCCGCGGAACATCCGGTCTAGAATGATTGCGATCAGCACGATCGCCAGCCCGACCTCGAAGCCCTTGGCGATATTGACCTGGTTCAGCGCCCGCAGCGTCGGGACCCCGAGCCCGTCGGCGCCGACCAGCGCGGCGATGACGACCATGGAGAGCGAAAGCATGATCGTCTGGGTCAGGCCCGCCATAATCTGCGGCAGGGCATAGGGCAGCTCCACCTTCCAGAGCAATTGCATGCGCGTCGCGCCGAAGGCCTCGCCGGCCTCGATCAACATCTTTGGCGTGGAGGAGATGCCGAGATGCGTCAGCCGGATCGGTGCCGGAATGGCGAAGATGACCGTCGCGATCAGCCCCGGCACCATACCGAGGCCGAAGAGGATCAGGGCCGGGATCAGATAGACGAAGGTCGGGATGGTCTGCATCAGGTCGAGTACCGGGCGCATGGCGGAGAACAGCCAGGGCCGGCGCGCGGCGGCGATGCCAAGAGGTACTCCGACCCCCATGCAGACGACGGAAGAAGCCAGCACCAGAGCGACCGTCTCCGTCGTCTCTTCCCAGTAGCCCTGATTGATGATCAACAGGAGGCCCACAGCGACCAGTAGCGGGAACCAGAGATTGCGGCGAACGGCATAGGCAATGCCGGTCGCGATCGCGACTGCGACCAGCGGGTGTGGCGCCTGTAGCACCCAGAGTATGGCCTCGATCATGAATTCGAGCCCAGCGGCAAGCCCGTCAAAAAACCACGCGCCGTGATCGGTCAGCCAGTCGACGAAAGCTTTCGCCGCCTTGCCTACCGGCAGCTTGTTATCGGTCAGCCATTCCATGATACGCCCTCTCCCGCACCGTCACGACAAGACGGCTGAACGGGAAGCGGCCGCACCGCTTCCCGCAACATGCGGAGTTTCAGAGACCGAGGGCCTTACGAACGGCCGGCAGAGCCGCCTGACCGTCGAGCGTGCTGACGCCGGAGAGCCAGGCGTCGAGAATACCGGCATTGGCCTTCAGCCACTTCTTCGCCGCATCCTTCGGCTCCTCGCCGTCATTCAGGATCGCGCCCATGATCTCGTTTTCCATGCGAAGCGAGAACATCAGATTGTCGAGCAGACGGCCGACATTCGGGCATTCGTCGGAATAGCCGGCGCGCGTGTTGGTGTAGACCGTCGCACCGCCCAGATCCGGGCCGAAATAGTCATCTCCGCCGGAGAGATAGGCCATCTCGAAATTGGCGTTCATCGGGTGCGGCTCCCAGCCGAGGAAGACCACCGGCTCCTCTTTCTTCACCGCGCGGGCGACCTGGGCCAGCATGCCCTGCTCGGAGGATTCGACCACGTCGAAGCCTTTCAGGCCGAAGGCATCCTTCTCGATCATGTCGAGGATCAGGCGGTTGCCGTCATTGCCCGGCTCGATGCCGTAGATCTTGCCGTCGAGCTTGTCCTTGAACTTGGCAATGTCGGCGAAGCTCTTCAGGCCCGCGTCATAGGCGTATTTCGGGACCGCGAGAGTGTATTTCGCGCCGTAGAGATTGACCCCGGTGGTGTCGACCGAGCCTTCGTCGCGGTATTTCGCGATATCGCCTTCCATGGTCGGCATCCAGTTGCCGAGGAAGACGTCGATATCCTTGTTCTTCATCGAGGCGTAGGTGACCGGAACGGACAGAACCTTCACGTCCGTCTTGTAGCCCATCGCCTCGAGCACGGTCGTCGTCGCCGCAGTGGTGGCCGTGATGTCGGTCCAGCCGACATCGGAGAAGCGGACGGTCTCGCAATGTCCGTCGGCGAAAGCGGCGCCGGAGGACAGCAGTCCCACGGTCAGCGCGGCAGCGAATACAGCTTTGGATTTCAGCATGACTTTGGCTCCCTGTTTGTAGTGCCCCCATTTATCGTTCCGGTCAGGCAAACATCATAACTGATCGGGCGCAAGATTTTTATTGATTGAGCAGTCAATCAAAAATACGGTCAGCGCGAAAGGAAGCGCTCGGAATGCCCAAAGTCGGAATGGAGCCGATCCGCCGTCAGGCGTTGATTTCTGCCGCGATCGAGGCGATCCACGCACGTGGATCCTTCGAAGTGACGATGAGCGAGATCGCCCGGCAGGCCGGGGTCTCGACCGCTCTCGCCCACCATTATTTCGGCAGCAAGGATCAGCTGATCGTCGCCACAATGCGGCATCTGCTGGACGAACTGAACGGCGAGATCGTAGCCGCGTTGCGCACTGCCCGGACGCCACGGGAGCGTATCACCGGCATCATCCGCGCGAATTTCGGCTCCGACCAGTTCCGCCCGGCGACAATCTCGGCCTGGCTGACATTCTACGTGAAGGCGCAGAGCATGGGCGGCGCCCGCCGCGTCCTCTCGATCTATGCCCGCCGCCTGCGCAGCAACCTGCGTCACGCACTGTCCCAGCTTACCGACAAAGAAAGCGCCAAACGGATTGCCGAAGGGACCGCCGCGATGATCGACGGTCTCTATCTCCGCCACGCCCTGCTGGACAGCGACCCCGACCGGGAAGCCGCGATCCGGCTCACTGAAGATTACATCGACGCGCAACTCGCCGCCGGGACGAGCTGAGTGACCAAGAAGCCCAACATCCTGATCCTGATGGTCGACCAGCTGAACGGCACGCTGTTTCCGGACGGTCCGGCTGAGTTCCTACATGTCCCGGCTCTGCGCGAACTGGCGTCACGCTCCGTTCGCTTCGCCAACAGCTATACGGCAAGCCCGCTCTGCGCGCCCGGCCGCGCTTCCTTCATGTCCGGCCGCCTTCCCTCGCGCACGCGGGTCTATGACAACGCGGCCGAGTTCACTTCGGACATTCCGACCTACGCACATCACCTGCGCCGCGCCGGCTACTACACCTGCCTTTCCGGCAAAATGCATTTCGTCGGTCCGGACCAGCTGCACGGTTTCGAGGAGCGCCTGACGACCGATATCTATCCGGCCGATTTCGGCTGGACGCCGGACTACCGCAAGCCGGGAGAACGGATCGACTGGTGGTATCACAATCTCGGTTCGGTCACCGGCGCGGGCGTCGCCGAGATCTCCAATCAAATGGAGTATGACGACGAAGTCGCGTTCAACGCGGAGCAGAAGCTCTACCAGCTCTCCCGCGGTACCGACGAACGCCCCTGGTGCCTGACCGTAAGTTTCACCCATCCACACGATCCCTACGTTACGAGACGCAAGTTCTGGGATCTGTACGAAGACTGCCCGGCGCTGCTGCCGCGGGTTCCTGAAATGGCCTTCGAGGTCCAGGACCCGCACAGCAAGCGGCTATATCTCGCGAACGACTACCGCAATTTCGACATCACGGTAGAGAATGTACGCCGCTCGCGCCGGGCCTATTTCTCCAACATCTCCTATCTCGACGAGAAGATCGCGGCGCTGCTGGATACGCTCAAACGCTGCCGGATGGACGAGGACACGCTGGTGATCTTCGTTTCCGACCACGGCGATATGCTCGGAGAGCGGGGACTCTGGTTCAAGATGAGCTTCTACGAAGGCTCCGCCCGGGTGCCTATGATGATCGCCGGGCCTGGGATCGAGGGCCGGACGGTGACAGAGCCCGTCTCGACCATAGATCTCACGCCGACACTTGCGGAATTTGCAGGCATCGACCTCTCGGAAGTCGCGCCCTGGACCGACGGCCATTCGCTCGTTCCGCAGACAAGAGGCGAGGCACGTGAGGAGCCGGTCTATATGGAATATGCCGCCGAGGGCTCCTACGCCCCTCTCGTCTCGATCCGGCGCGGAAAGTACAAGTTCAACCACTGCGAACTCGATCCGCCGCAGCTGTTCGACCTGGAGGCGGACCCGGAAGAGCTGGTGAACCTCGCTGAAGATCCGGCTCATCAGGGGATGCTGAACGCCTTCATCGGCGAGATGCGGGCACGCTGGGACATGGAGCAGTTCGACCGCGAGGTGCGGGACAGCCAGGCCCGGCGCTGGGTGGTGTACGAGTCGTTGCGCAACGGGGCCTATTTCCCCTGGGATTTCCAGCCGCTCCAGAAAGCATCGGAGCGCTACATGCGCAACCACATGGATCTCAACGTGCTCGAGGAGAACGCGCGGTTCCCGCGCGGAGAGTAACGCCAATGCAGGCAGATTTCGTCATCGTGGGCTCCGGCTCGGCCGGCGCGGTCATGGCCGACCGGCTTTCCGCCGACGGCAAGCATTCCGTCATCGTCATCGAGTACGGCGGGACCGATATCGGTCCCTTCATTCAGATGCCGGCGGCGCTCTCCTATCCTATGAACATAAGCCGTTACGACTGGGGCTACGAGAGCGAGCCGGAGCCGCATCTCGGCGGCCGCCGTCTCGCCTGCCCGCGCGGCAAGGTGATCGGCGGCTCCTCTTCGATCAACGGCATGGTCTATGTCCGAGGCCACGCGCGCGATTACGATCACTGGGAGGAACAGGGCGCCAAGGGCTGGGCCTACAAGGACGTCCTGCCCTATTTCGAGCGCATGGAGACCAGTCACGGGGGCCAGGAAGGCTGGCGCGGCACGAACGGCCCGCTGCATGTCAGCCGCGGCCCGCGCAAGAACCCGCTCTACCACGCCTTCGTCGAGGCCGGAAAACAGGCCGGCTTCGAGCTGACAGAGGATTATAACGGCGAGAAGCAGGAAGGCTTCGGACCGATGGAAATGACCGTCCATCGGGGGCGCCGCTGGTCGGCCGCGAATGCCTATCTGAAACCGGCACTGAAGCGGCCCAACCTGACGCTGGTGAACGGCCTCGCCCGCAAGGTCGTGTTCGACGGCAAGCGCGCGACCGGGGTCGAGATCAGCCGCGGCGGCAGCATCGAGACCGTCACCGCGACCTGCGAGGTGGTCCTCGCCGCCTCCTCCATCAACTCGCCGAAGCTTCTGAAACTCTCCGGCATCGGTCCCGCGGCGGAGCTCAAACAGCACGGCATCGATGTGCTCGCGGATCGGCCCGGCGTCGGCGCGAACCTGCAGGACCATCTCGAACTCTATATCCAGCAGGAATGCACCCAACCGATCAGCCTCTACTCGAAGCTGAACCTGGTCTCGAAAGGCCTGATCGGTCTTGAGTGGCTGCTCTTCAAGTCCGGCCTCGGCGCGACCAACCATTTCGAGAGCGCGGCCTTCCTACGCTCCAAGCCCGGCGTCGAATATCCCGACATCCAGTACCATTTCCTCCCCGTCGCGATCCGCTATGACGGCAAGGCGCCGGCGAAGAGCCACGGCTTCCAGGCCCATGTCGGACCGATGCGCTCGAAGTCGCGCGGCTCGGTGACCCTGCGCTCCGCCGATCCGCTGGACGCGCCGAGGATCCAGTTCAACTACATGAGCCACGCGGAGGACTGGGCCGATTTCCGGCACTGCATCCGGCTGACCCGCGAGATCTTCGGCCAGGACGCCTTCACGCCTTTCCGCGGCAAGGAGATCGCTCCCGGCGACGGCGTCACCAGCGACGAGGCCCTCGACGACTTCATCCGCGAGGCCGTCGAAAGCGCATACCATCCGAGCGGCACCTGCCGCATGGGCGCGGCGGAAGATCCTATGGCCGTGGTTGACCCGGAGAACCGCGTGATCGGGGTCGAGGGGCTCCGCCTCGCCGACAGCTCGATTTTTCCCCGGATCCCGAACGGCAATCTGAACGGCCCGTCGATCATGGTCGGCGAGAAGGCCTCGGACCATATTCTCGGCAAGGCGCCACTCGCGCCGTCGAACAAGCAGCCCTGGATCAATCCGCGCTGGCAGACGTCAGACCGCTGAGCTGCTCCGCGACCAGAAGGACCAAGAGATGCGCGCGCAACCGATAGCCTCCCACTTCATCGCCGGCTCCTATGTCGAGAGCCCCGGCGGCAAGGGCTTCGACAGCCTCTATCCGGTGACTGGCGAGGTGATCGCCAAGATGCATGCCGCCGCCGGCTCCACCATAGACAAGACTGTGGCCGCCGCCCGCGCGGCACAGAAGGAATGGGCAGCCCTCAGCGGCGCCGAGCGCGGCCGGGTCCTGCGCCGGGCAGCCGAGATCATCCGGGAGCGCAATAGGGAGCTCTCCGAGCTTGAGACACTCGACACCGGTAAGCCATTGCAGGAGACATTGGTCGCCGACGCCGCCTCGGGCGCCGACTGCCTCGAGTATTTCGGCGGTATCGCCGCCGACATCCATGGCGAGTTCACCGATCTCGGCGGCTCCTTCGCCTACACGAAGCGCGAGCCGCTCGGCGTCTGCGTCGGGATCGGAGCCTGGAACTACCCGATCCAGATCGCCTGCTGGAAATCCGCGCCGGCGCTTGCCTGCGGCAACGCGATGATCTTCAAACCGTCGGAAACCACGCCATTGACCGCGCTGAAGCTGGCCGAGATCTACAAGGAGGCAGGCCTGCCCGACGGTGTCTTCAACGTGGTGCAGGGTTTCGGCGATGTCGGCGCCAAGCTGGTCGCGCATCCGGGTGTCGCCAAGGTGTCCGTTACCGGATCAGTTCCGACCGGCGCACGCGTGATGGCGGCGGCGGCCGAGGGACTGAAGCACGTGACGCTCGAACTCGGCGGCAAGTCCCCGCTGATCGTTTTCGAGGACGCCGAAATCGAGAACGCGATCTCCGGCGCGATGCTCGGCAATTTTTATTCGAGCGGACAGATCTGCTCCAACGGCACCCGCGTCTTCGTGCAGAAGGACATCAAACAGAAGTTCCTCGACCGGCTGCGCGAACGCACCTCGAAGATCCGGCTCGGCGACCCGATGGACGAGGAAACCCATCTCGGCCCCCTCGTCTCAAAACCGCAGTTCGAGAAGGTGCTCGGCTATATCGGAAAAGGCCGAGAGGAAGGCGCCCGCGTGATCATCGGCGGCGATGCCGCGACTGTTCCCTCCTTCAAGGAAGGCTGGTTCGTCGCGCCGACCGTCTTCGCGGACGTGACGGACAACATGACCATCGCGCGCGAAGAGATCTTCGGCCCGGTCATGTGCGTGCTCGATTTCGATACCGAGGAGGAAGTCGTTGCCCGTGCCAACGCGACCGAATTTGGTCTCGCCGCCGGTGTCTTCACGAAGGACATCCAGCGCGGGCACCGGGTCGTCGCCGCGCTGGAAGCCGGCACCTGCTGGATCAACGCCTACAACCTCACCCCGATCGAGATGCCCTTCGGCGGGGTTAAGAAATCCGGCATCGGCCGCGAAAACGCCCGCGCCGCGATCGAGCACTACACGCAGCTGAAGAGCGTCTATGTCGAGATGGGGGACGTCGAGAGCCCTTACTGAAGGGCGAGAGCAAGCTTGGGACAGCGGCGCCAACACTCTGACGGCAGGAAATCTAATTGATCGGGTAGAAGGCTGGATCTTCAAGGTAGCAATAAAGATCGAAACCGCTCACGGTCAGAATGAGTACAGGTCCGACCGTGGAAATTTTCCACAGCAACGAATAAGCCCTGCTTTCGGCAGTCGCCTGAAGTACCGACCTGCATCTCCTGTAGAAATCCATGACCCAATACCGAATCAAGAGGTCCATGTCCGCGCCGCATGACCGGAACCGTTCGGCGAAGTCACTAATATGGTCTGACGGATCCACGCATCCCACCGATCCGGCGCGCCATCCGCCAAGAACTGAAAAGCCGGACTGTCCAAATATGTCGGCAGGTGCCACCGGTTCGATTCATACCTTATGGTTTCCTCAGGCAATTTTTCTGCTTGTCCGGTTCGCAATTGGCAAAATAGATCTCCTATCTGATAGGATTTTTCATATACCCATGATGGAAACGGTTTCAACCCAGGCTCGGTGTTGTCAGAGCGATCGACAGCGGAAAGAATGCCGGCAACGAATCTGGGGAAATGCTCATGCGTATCGCGGTTGTCGGCGGCGGACCTGCCGGACTCTATTTCTCGTACCTGATGAAACGCCGGAGGCCGGAGACCGAGATCCGGCTCTACGAGCGCAATCCGGAAGGCGCTACCTTCGGCTTCGGCGTCGTCTTTTCCGACACGGCGCTCGCCTTCATGGCGGCGGACGATCCGGAGACCCACGACGCGATCCTCCCCGCCATGGAAACCTGGCGGGACCTCACGCTCGATCTCGAAGGCGAGCGGATTGCGATCGACGGCATCGGTTTCGCCGCCATCGGGCGGCTGGAACTGATCCGGATCCTCACGGATCGTGCGCGATCTGCCGGTATCGATCCGCGTTTCGAGACCGAACTGACGGACCTCGCCGAAATTGAAGGCGCGGATCTGATCGTTGGCGCCGACGGCCTGAACTCACTGGTCCGAGGCGACGGCTCGGTCTTCGGTGCCGAACTGCCGGAACTGGAGAACCGCTTCATCTGGTACGGGACGGATCGCCCATTCGATACTCTGACCCAGTCCTTCCGCCGGTCCGCAGACGGTCCGTTCAACGCGCACCATTATCGCTACACCGCCGACCTCAGCACTTTCATTGTCGAGACGGATGCCGCGACCTGGAACGCGGCCGGCTTCGACGGCATGGACGAAGCCGGGAACCGGTCATATTGCGAGGATGTTTTCTCGGACGTTCTCGCCGGCCATCGCCTAATCTCGAACAAGTCACACTGGCGCCGCTTCCCCAAACTCTCCTGCCAGACCTGGCATGACGGAAAATGCGTGCTGATCGGAGACGCGGCTCACACCGCGCATTTCTCCATCGGCTCCGGGACACGGCTTGCCATGGAAGATGCCCTGGCGCTCGCTTCGGCCCTGCTTGCGCAGCCGGACAATATTCCGGCCGCCCTCACCAACTTCGAGACGGCCCGAAAGCCGATATGCGACAAGATCGTCGGCGCCGCAAATCGCAGTGCCGAATGGTATGAGGATTTCGCCCGGCACTTGGAACTTGGACCCGCCGAATTTGCGCACAGCTACATTCAGCGCAGCGGGCGCATCAGCGACGAGCGGCTGAGAAGCCTGGCACCGCGGTTTTTCGAGCGATACAGCGGCGCCTGGGACAGCACCGAAGCGGCTCAGATGGGATAATGCTGATCCGGGTCTTCGACCGTGATCCAGCGAAGTTCCGTAAATTCCGCCACGCCGGCGACTCCGCCGAAACGGCCATAGCCCGACGCTTTCACACCGCCGAAGGGGATCTGCGCCTCGTCCGCGACCGTCGGCCCGTTCACATGGCAGATGCCCGACTCGATCCGCCGAGCGACATCCATGGCCCGGCGGATGTCGGAGCCATAGACAGAAGCGCTCAATCCGTATTCGGTGTCGTTGGCCACCGCCACTGCCGCATCGACATCGTCGACCCGGATGATCGTGGTCACCGGACCGAAACTCTCGGCCGAATAGATCTCCATCTCGGGCGTCACATGATCGACGATGGTTGCCGGCATGATGGTTCCGATATCCGGCGCGCCGCCCGCAATGACCTGCGCCCCCTTGGCCACCGCGTCCTCGATCAGACGCGTCACATGGTCGATGGTGCTCCGGTCGATCACCGACCCGAGATGGACCTGCTCCTCGGGCCGGCCGGTCTTCAATGACGCTGCCTTTTCAGCGAAGGCGGCCGCGAACTCGTCGGCGACCGCATCAAGGACGATCACCTTCTCGGTCGACATACAGATCTGACCCTGGTTCATGAAGGCGCCGAAAGCGGCGCCGCGCACCGCCGCGCCGATATCCGCATCGTCAAGAACGACGAAAGGCGCCTTGCCGCCGAGTTCCAGGAGGCAGGGTTTCAAATGCTTCGCGGCGCGCTCCGCGATGATCCGGCCGACATGGGAAGACCCTGTGAAATTGATCCGCCTCGTCAGAGGATGATCGATCAGCGCGTTGACCACTTCCGGCGCGTCCTCTGCCGCATGCGTCACGATATTCAGCACGCCTTCCGGCAGACCACCCTCCACCATGCAGTCACCAATCAGCCTGTGCAGGCCTGGACAGCGTTCGGAGGCTTTCATGACGACGGTGTTGCCGCAGGCGATCGGCATAGCGAAACAGCGGACACCGAGGATCGTCGGCGCGTTCCAGGGCGCCATTCCGACCAGCACGCCGATCGGCTGCCGATGCCCCATGGACAGCGTCCCGGGCTTGTCGGACGGGATGATCTCACCCTTGATTTGGGTTGTCATGGCTGCCGCCTCGCGCAGTATCTTCACGGCAAGCATGACGTTGAAGCCGTGCCACGGCCCGGTGCCCCCGGTTTCCCGGCGGCCTATCTCGATGAAATCCGGTGTCCTGGCTTCAAGCGCATCGGCGCATTTGTTCAAAACGGCGCGGCGTTCAGACGGACCGGTGCGGGACCATGTCTCGAATGCGGCGGCAGCAGCGCGGACGGCCTTGTCGACATCGGCCTGAGAAGCCGCAGCCGCGGTCGTGACGACCTCGCCCGACACGGGATCCCTGCGCGCGAAGCTCTTGCCGCTCGTCGCCGCTACGGCTTCATTAGAAATGAGCAAACCGATTTCCATCCCGTCCTCGTTTTCTTGTTTATTGAAATTGCCGCGAAGGTATGGGGAACGGCGCGTCGATCTGTCAAGATCGCCAAGGATGCCTTATCCCCGGCTCATCCGCCGAATCTGCACCCAGGTCGCCCCCCCGGCCGCGAGCGCCACGGCGCCGATCAGCAGCGTGGCGAGCGCGTTGATTTCCGGCGTCACCCCGAGCCGGACCTTGGAAAAAATCACCATCGGCAAAGTCGAGGAGCCCGGCCCCGAGGCAAAACTGGCGATGACCAGATCGTCGAGCGAGAGCGTGAAGGCGAGCAGCCATCCGGACGCCAGGGCCGGCGCGAGCATCGGCAATGTCACCAGCAGAAAAGCGGTCAGCGGCCGCGCGCCAAGATCCATCGCGGCCTCCTCGATCGAACGGTCGAGCCCGCCGGCCCGCGCCTGCACCACAACGGCGACAAATGCAGTCGAGAAAGTGATATGGGCGATCAGGATCGTGTCTACGCCGCGCCCCGCCGGCCAGCCGATCAGCTGCTCCATGGAGACGAAGGTCAGCAGCAGGCTGATGCCGATGATTACATCCGGCATCACCAGCGGCGCGGCGATCAGGCCAGTGAAGAGCAATCGCCCGCCGAACCTTCCGAAACGCGCCAGCGCAAGTCCCGCCATGGTGCCGAGCAGGGTCGCTCCGGTCGCGTTGATCACCGCGATTTTGATCGAGAGCCAGGCCGCCATCAGCACCTGCTCGTTCCGGAGCAGTTCTCCGTACCATTTTACGGACCACCCGCCCCAGACACTCACCAGCTTGGAGGCATTGAAGCTGAACAGGACGAGCACGATCAGCGGGAGATAGAGAAAGGCAAATCCGCCGGCCACCAGGGTCAGCAGCGCGACGCGGCCGCCGGTCCTTCTCATGACGTGGCACCCCGGCGTTGCTGGACGACCTGAAACAGCATGATGGGCAGGACCAGGAAGAGCAGCAGCACCACGGCAAGCGCGGAGGCCAGCGTCCAATCCCTCTCGTTAAAGAAGGTGTCCCAGAGCATCCGTCCGACCATCAGCGTGTCGGAAGCGCCGAGCAGGTTCGGAATGACGAACTCTCCGGTCGCCGGAATGAAGACGAGCATGGCGCCGGCAATGATCCCCGGTATCGAAAGCGGCAGGGTGATCAGCAGGAATGCCTTCCAGGGCCGGCAGCCGAGATCCTCCGCCGCCTCAACCAGCGACCAGTCGAGCCGCTCCAGCGTGGCGTAGAGCGGCAAAATCATGAACGGCAGATAGGTGTAGGAAATCCCGACATAGAGCGCGAAATCGGTCTGCAACATGCGGATCGGACTGTCGATCACGCCGAGAGAGAGAAGCAGAGCGTTTACCAGGCCGGTATCGGCCATCAGCGTCTTCAGCGCATAGACCCGGAGCAGGAAGGAACTCCAGAACGGCAGCATCACCGCCATCAGCAACAGGTTGCGGGCCAGCGCGCCCGCCCGCGCGATGGCATAGGCCATCGGGTAGCCGATCAGCAATGTGACCAGCGTCGCGCAGCCCGCGACCCAGAGCGAATTGAGATACCCCGCCCGGTAGAGCGCATCGTCGAACAGCAGTTCGTAATTGAAGAACGATCCCTGATAGCCACCATCCGCCCCAAACAGGGGCGAATAAGGCGGTTGCGCGATCATCGGCTCCGAGAGCGAGATGCGGAACACGATGGCGAAAGGAACAAGGAAGAAGACGAAGAGCCAGAGATAGGGAATGCCGGTCACCACCCCCCTGCCGGAGAGCCAGAACGGGCGGCGTCCTTCGGAGACGGCAGCCATCTCAGTCGGTCCCGAGCAGCATTGCGTGGGCAGGCTCGAACCAGATCTCGACCCGGTCGTCCCAGTCGACGTCGCGGTCCGCCGCATTCTCGCTGTTCGCGCGCGTCACCTCGACCAGATGTCCCTGCCTCGTACGCACCCGGTAGGAGGTGACGTCGCCGAGATAAGCAAGCCCCTCGACGGTCCCCTGAAGCCGGTTCACCAATCTCGGCGGCGCCATGCCCTCAAGGGCGATCCGTACCTTCTCCGGACGCACCGCGACCGCACCGGGCATGCCCTCAGAGACGTCTCCCGCCGAGGCGAAAAGCGGATTGTCCATACCCTCCACCGCCAGTTCCGCGATGCCGTCGCGGATCGCGGTCACCACGCCTTCGAAGAGCGAGATATTGCCGAGAAAGGCCGCGACGAAACGCGAACCCGGCCGTTCGTAAAGCGCCTCCGGCGTCCCGACCTGCCGGATCAGCCCCTTGTCCATCACCGCCGCCCGGGTCGAGAGCACCATCGCCTCCTCCTGGTCGTGGGTGACGACGATCATTGTGATGCCGGTATCGTCCGCCAGCTTCATCAGGCGGTACTGAGCGCTTTCCCGAAGCCTCTTGTCGAGCGCGCCCAGCGGCTCGTCGAGCAGCAGGATCTTCGGCCGCTTGACGATGGCGCGGGCGAGCGCCACGCGCTGGCGCTGCCCGCCGGAGAGCTGATCCGGCTTGCGGGTTGCGAAGTCGGTGAGTTCCAGTTGCGCCAACGCGTCGGCCACCCGGTCTTCGAGTTCCGTTCCGCGCACCCCGTCGCGCTTCAACCCGAAGGCGACGTTCGACGCGACATTCATATGCGGGAACAGCGCATAGCTCTGAAACATCATGTTGACCGGCCGGTCGTAGGGCGCGAGTTCCGTCACATCCTCGCCGTCGATCTCGACCCGGCCCTCGCTCGGCGTTTCGAGCCCGGCCAACATCCGAAGCAAAGTCGTCTTGCCGCAACCCGAGCCGCCGAGCAGCGAGAAGATCTCGCCGCGATAGACATCGAGATCGACACCGGAGACAGCTTCGAACAGCCCGAAGCGCTTGACGATCCCACGCAGGCGCACGACCGGCTTATGCCGCTCGGGGTGCTCCCACGGTTTTTCCGCATATGCATCGACAATCGCTCGCTCGGACATTGCCCCCGCCCCGGCCCTGACGCTTGATTGCGTCCACGGTCAGGTGTCGGAGCGGCGCTGTCAATTGTCCGCGTTGCGATCCTGTTATTTCTTGCCGCCGAAGACGCCGGCCGCATGGTAATTCGTGCCTGTGATTTTGAAGTCGCCGCCGAGTTCTGGAGGCGGAGTTCCTCCAGCAGGCCCAAACGTCGCGCCATTCATGATCAAAGTCTGCGTCAGGCTGGTATTGCTCGTGCTATCCGTAATGGTGAAACCATTCTGGGAAGCTTGTGTGAACGTGGCATCCACACTACCCGGCCCCGTAAACGAATTCGGATTGTTTGTCGTATCAAAATTGAAGCTCAGCAGATCGACATCCGCAGTGGAAGCACCGAACGTTATCTTTGCGGAGAAATCTCCTGTTTGGAGAGACGTCGCGCCACTCGAATCAATGACTGTTCCAATCACGTTGCCCGAATATGTGGCATTTCCGGAGGTCACACCTCCCAAGTCGCCGATTGTCGTTGCAACCCCTGCCACCCAGGTCGCCATATGCAGAGTTGCATTCTGGTCATCCATGCGTAACCCCCAGAATCCCCATTTCAGGTAATCACAAGAAGCGCATAGATCGAACGAGGCCGAGTTGTCTCCATGTGTCGCGAACACACCCTCAATGTTCGCCTCCGAGCCTGTTGAGATCGTCCCTGCTGTCAGTTGAGACGCGAATACATCATCAGAGATGTAGCCAGAGACAGAACTGCTGGTTGATGTGCTTATCGTTGTCCCCGTGTTTCCCGCGAGAGAAACAGAGACGTCGATCGTGTCGTTTGACGAGGAAACCGTGAAAAGGCTCGTGTTGCCGGTAGCCGTCGTCGTCGTGAACGCCTCGGCTGTGCCGCCGACCGTCCCGGCGCCGGCGGTGAATCCCGTCACGGTGTTGCTTGCGAAGGTCCGGTCGGAACCGGAAACCGTGACCGTGCCGGACTTGAGAACGGGAACGACGGGGTAATAGGTCGTCCCGACCCCGGTCTGATCTACCATCCCAGCAGGCACACTGTTCGATGTGTCGGCATCCTCGATCGTCGACAGGACGAAATAGTCCGGTGACGTACTGCCGAAGAAATCCCGGCCGCCGGAGGTATCTGCCGAAAACGCCCCTCCCTTGTAGAATTCCGGCGCAGCAGTTCCGGCCTCGTCCGACATGCCGTATCCGAAGCCGGACACATGCAGACCGCCCGCATTGTTCCCGACCCGCCCGATCACCACGCTGCCGATCGAAGTCCCACCGCTCGCATTGAACTCGAAAGAGCTGGAAACGAAGGGCTTGGTCCCGGCCGAGCTGTCCCAATAGATAACTCCGGCCGGCTCCTTGTTGGTGGCGAGACCGCTGACCTCGCTCCGAGCGAACGGCAGACTGTCGGCGAAAAACGGGTCGCTTGCGAGCTTGTACTTGGTCGCGCCGCTGGAGAACGCACCGGTGTAAGCCTGACCGACCGCGATGATTTCCTTTTCGCTGTCGACATCCAGCATGTAACCGACGAATACGGGGTCGTTCTCGTGTTCGATTTTGCCGCTGAGCGACGATGGCGTCGTACCGGCAATCTGCGACGAGCAATCGAGGCTGCTCGGACAGCTCGTGATCGAAGTCGGTGCGCTCGCGGTCGGCGCGGCGTAGAACAGCCGATAACTGCCCGCCGTCGACGAGCCGGTCAGGATACCGCCGACATCCTGGTCGCTGCCGGAAACGCTCACCGACGAAAGCCGCCGGTCCGTCAGAGGCGTGATGCCGTTCGTCACATTCGCGCCTTGGGTCGCGAAGGAGCTGTTACCGCGGAAGGCAAAGCCGGAGTAGGACCGCGAGAACGACGTCGGCGGAGTGGTCGTTTCGGTCGTGGTTTCGATAGGTTCCACGGGCGCAACAGGCGCAACCGGCGCCACTGGAGCCGGCGCGACCGGAGTCTCCTCGACTTCAGGCGTCGGGGTAACCATCACAAAATCCTGCGGCCGGTCCGCTTCCGGCCGCGGTGGCGGAACTTCAAGGACATCCCGGTCCTGTTCGACGCTTTCGCCATTCGTCAAACCTCCGGAAGGGGCATCGAAGCGGGCCGGTGCCAGCTCCTCCTGCTGTCGCTCGAAAGTGGCAAGCTCGGCAACTTGCGTTTCGATCTGTGTCGCCAGTTCCCGACCGGAACCGGCGGCCTGCTGAGCCGTCTGGCTCTGGACCGCGACTTGACCCGCTGTCTGGCCCTGGTTGGGATCGGCGGACTGGCCGGAGCTCTCCGGCGTTCCCCCGTCGGCCGCTGCCCCCGACGATCCCGCCTCGAATGCCTGAAGGCGCTGGTTCAGCGCTTCGGGAGACCGGCGTTGCGGCTCGGACGGGGCTGAACCAGCGCTTGCCACGGAAATGAAGGTTCCGGGCGTCGTGGTCGTTTGCACCGTGCCGTTGACCTCGAGGGTCATCTCCTGCCCGAAGAGGAAATCGACCTCTATTCCGCCCGTCGGCTCCACGGAGATAACCGCGATCCCCCCGCGGATTCCCATGGTCCCGACCGGTGTCTTGAATTGGACCGCCCTCTTCTTGCTGATCCGGCCACCGACAAAGCGGACGATCCCCTTCGTCAGACTGACCGCCATCTCGCCGGTCCGAGAGTCCGGATCGTAGACGAAGCGGTCGATCACCAGATCGGATTTCGGACCGATCGTCATCGAGGAACCGTCTTCGAAGAGCAGTTGCGCCCGGCCGGTCGGATCAGTAACGACCTTCTCCTCGTAGTACATCTTCGTTCCGGTATCGAGGAGACGCTCATCCGCATTCGGCGGCGTACCGAGTGCGCGCGTCGTCGCACCGGACGCAACCCCGACCTGGCGGTTCGAAGCCGTGGCGGAGCCGTCCGCCAAGACGGTTGCGAGCACCGTCAATGCGGTCGTCTTCAGAGCCAGATTGAGAAGGCTGTTCTTCGCCATGTTCACTTCCTCTCTTCCGAGGCGCACCGGTCAGGCCGCACCTGTCAGTCCCCGCGTCAAAACTGGACCGCCACCCCCATGGAGAATGCCCAGTTATCGTATTCGTAATTCGAAATGGTGGAGTCGACCTGCTTGAAGAGACCGCTCGCGACGAGCGAGACATTGTCACGCACGCGCACGCTCCCCACGAGCTGGACCTGCCATTCGGTATCGTCCCGCGTCACGTCCGGATCGATGGAATCGAGCGGCTCGTCATAGGGTACCGCGGCGAGTTTGCCGATCGCCGACAGGCTCCACGGACCTGTATGTTCGGGAAGCGGAGATTCGAATATCCGGGTTACGCTCGCGGAACCTTCATAGCGCCAGTATCGACGGCCTGCCGCATCGGAACTGTCCCGCGTTACCGCACCGGTGAATGACATTCGCGTGTTTGATGACAGAATGTGGCTGACGGTCACCCCGCCGTATCCTCGCGGCCCGTTCAGCTCTTCCTTGTTTGTCGGATAGGTCGCGGTGTTGTTGTAGTTCCGGCGCGTCATATAGGTCTCGAAAAAGAGACCCGTTTCGGAACTGATCACATAATTGCCGTCAAAACCTGCCCCGTAGGACGTGTAATAACGGCTGTCTTCGAGGTTTACGATATCGGCTCGTACAAAAGGCCGGATATCGAGCCCCCTCAGAAAATCGGGATCCATCGTAAATCTCGGTCCCGAGCGAAATTGCAGGATCGATGTGTCCAGCTGGTCCTGAGTGACCTGGTTGGACAGATAGCCGACCACCTCGTTCTCAAGCTGGATCCGCGGCTCCACGCCGTAATCGTAGAAATGCAGGAGTCTCGCCGAGACGAATTGGTCGACATCCGCCTGATCGGTGAAAGTGCTGTCCAGATCCGCATCCAGGCCAAGCACGCGAACCTTGCCGCTTGCGGGACCCGCATTTGCATTGCTCTGGTGCCGCAGGCCGGCAAAAACGGATCCGCGGAAACGATGTGGAGACGTCTGGTCATCGATCGCCTCCAGAAACTCGGCGACACGGGACTTCACCAGATCCGGCGCTTTCGGGTCATCCCGGACCTGTTCCAGATACCCCTTCGCGACCTGATAGGATTTCAGCCGGAAATAGAGAACCCCGAGCTCCATCTTCACCCGGGGTAATTCCGGGTCGATCAGCAGCATTCGTTCAAGTGTGGCGATCGCGCCTTCATAGTCACCGAGCCGGATGGCGAGCAGCGCGAAAGCGAAAGATTTGTCGAGGTCCCCGGGGTCCTCGAACATCGTCCGGAAAGCCGCATCGTAGGCTTTCTCGATATCCGAGCGGTCGGGCGCCGGGGGCGCCGCATACTGAGCCTCTGCCGGATGGGAGGAAAGCAGGTCAAAAAACAAGAGCGCCAGAACGACGGTGAAGAATACGCCGAACTTCATATGGCAAGCGCCTCAGCCGTACACGCGCTACTCGCCGCGATCGTCAGTTCTACCTTCATTAGCCCCATCATCGCCCCACGACAGCACGCGATCGTAAATTGGCCGCAAATTAAAATTAAGTACGACCGACCGCCGACGCCGTGGCGAACCCCACAAGCCTCAATACTCCCCTAGCCAGACTATTACAGAATTTCCCTTACGGTTTATGACCGCGTTGGGTCTTGGCCTACCTTGACCACGAGTTTGCCGAAATTGCCGCCTTTGAGCAGGCCCATGAAGGCCACGGGTGCCCGGTCCAAACCGTCGACTATGTCCTCGCGGTACGTCACATGCCCATCCGCGATCCAACCGGCCATGTCGCGCGCGAAATCCGGATAATCCGCGGCAAAGTCGTAAACAATAAATCCCTGAATTCTAATACGTTTTGTCAGAATCGCCCGCATCAAAGCGGGCACCTTGGTCTCCATTTCGGGAAAGCTTGTCGCGTTGTAAAACGCGATTGTCCCGCATACCGGCATGCGCGCGAAGGGGTTGAAGAGCGGGAACACGGCGTCGAAAACCTTGCCGCTGACATTCTCGAAATATACGTCGATCCCGTCCGGGCAGGCCGCCGCGAGTTGGGCTGCAAAATCAGGGGCGCGATGGTCGATGACCGCATCGAATCCGAGCTCGTCCTTCACAAAGGCGCATTTCTCCGGACCGCCCGCAATACCGACCGCGCGGGCGCCGCGGATCTTCGCGATCTGCCCGACGACGGATCCAACCGCGCCCGAGGCCGCTGCGACCACGACCGTCTCGCCTTCTTTCGGCTGGCCGATGTTCTTCAGTCCGGCATAGGCTGTCAGGCCCGGCATCCCAAGCACGCCGAGAGCGGTCGAGATCGGTGCCGCCCCCGGGTCGAGCTTGCGCAACCCGGTCCCGTCGGAGAGGCCGAAGCTCTGCCATCCGATACGGTTCAGCACGACGTCGCCAACCGCGTAATCCGGGTGATTGGAGACAACCACCTCGCCGACCGTCTCGCCCTCCAGAACGCCGCCGATCGGCACAGGAGCGGCATAGGATTTCGCGTCGCTCATCCGCCCCCGCATATACGGGTCGAGCGAAAGGTAGATCGTTCGGATCAGCAATTCGCCCGCCCCGGGCTCCGGCACCGGAGCTTCTTCCATACGGAAATCGGCGGCCTTCGGTTCGCCTTCGGGCCGCGAGGCCAGCAGCCAGCGACGGTTCACGAGATCGGTCATGGGTTTATCTCCCCTTCAACTACCCGAACTCTGGATAGCCTTTGGGGCAAAGCGGGGTCCAGCGCTGAACCGTGATATCTCTCCTGCGATCGCCCGAAGAACGGACGCTCTAAGCCGCGTCACTCTGACGATGGATGACGATACCGGTCATGACGAGTGCGAGGCCGGCGAGATCCAGCGACGACGGGAACTGCGCCAGCACCAGCGCCGCGATCACCGTTGCCGTCGCCGGCAGCAGCGCCAGAAGAAGCGCGAAGGAAGCCCGCGGTAGCCGCGCCATGGCGAACTGGTCGCAGATATAGGGGATGACGGAGGAACAAAGGCCGACACCGATCCCGGCCAGCACCAGTTCCGGCACAGTGAGGACGGCCCAGGCCTCGGAGAGCCCCACCGGAAGCAGAAAGATGAACGCCACTGCCATCGCCGCGCCGAGACGCTCGACGCCGTTCCCGGCGCCTTCAGAAGCCAGCCTGTGCCCGAGAATGACGTAAAGTCCGAACAGGGCCGCGTTCAGGGCGGACCAGAAAAGCCCCACCGGATCGCTCTGCCAGCGCACATCGATCAGCAGCAGCACGCCCAAGACCGTCAGCATCAGCGCCGCCAGATTACGAAGGCTGCGGGTGCCGGCAAGGGCGATGGCGATGGTGGCGACGAACTCCATCGCCGCCACAAGGCTCATCGGCAGGCGGTCGAGGGCGAGATAGAAGGAGGTGTTCATAACCGCGAGGCAAAGCCCCATCGCCAGCAGGATCAGGCGCATGCGCCGGTCCGCGCGGGCGAAGACGCGCCAGGGCCGGGTCATCGGAGCGAAGATCAGCGCCGCGGACCCGATACGGAACCAGGCTACGCCGAGCACGCCGACATGGGGGAACAGGAGCACCGCGAAGGACGGTCCGAGATAATGAAAGACGGCACTGATCATGAACCAGAGATGCGGCGGAGGCGCGACCGGCAATGCGCGGCGGAAGCCCGTCCGGGAAATCTTCTCGACATCTGACATGCCGAAAGATTGAAACCGCTCTGGCCAATTCTCTATAGTCGATGATAGGTTTATGAATCTTTTTTCCTTTTGTAATTAGGAAAAACTGTTGAGACGACTTCGATACGAAAACGGCCCTCTTGACCGGACCGACGAACAGCTTCTTCTCGCCCTTTCGGAAAATGGCCGGGCAAGTATCGCCGACCTCGCCCGCCGTGTCGGGCTCTCCTCCCCGAGCGTGTCCGAGCGGCTGAAGCGGCTCGAGGAAGCGGGTATCGTCACCGGTTATGCGGCACGGATCGACGCCGCCGCGCTCGGCTGCAGAATCGGCGCCTGGCTGCGCATCCGGCCCATTGCGGGAAAGCTGAAAGAGACTGCCGCTATCCTCGAGGCGGCGCCGGAGATCGTCTCCTGCGACCGCATCACCGGCGATGACTGCTTCCTTGCCAAGGCTCAGGTCCCGGATATCGCCGATCTCGAGCCGCTAATCGACAAGATCAACCAGGTCGCCTCGACCAACACGTCGATCATCCAATCGACGATTGTCGCGCCGCGCCTGCCGTCTTTCTAGAAGGTCAGCTCCACCACAGGCCCGCCCGCCGCTTCGGCGTCCTCCGGATCGTGGGTCACCAGAACCGTCGGCAGTTGTGCTTCCCGCAAACGATCGAAGGTGAACGTCCGGATATCGGCCCTGAGATGTCTGTCGAGCTTCGAGAAAGGCTCGTCCAGAAGCGCGGCGCGCGGCTCCGAAAGCAGCAGCCGCAACAGGGCGACGCGGGACGCCTGCCCGCCGGATAAGGTCGCAGGATCCCGCCCGGCAAACCCCTCCAGGCCGAACCGGGCCAGCGCGTCGGCAGCCCGCGCGCGGCGCCCGGAGAGGCCCGGCGGCATCCCGAACAGAAGATTGCCGCCGACGCTCAGATGCGGAAACAGCATCGGATCCTGAAACAGCAACCCGACATGCCGCTGTTCCGGAGCCCGGTCCGTGATGTCCTCGCCATCGAGCAGCACCCGGCCCTCGGCCGTAAACGGCTGGGTCAGGAAGCCGGCAATGTAAGAAAGCAGCGTCGACTTGCCGGAACCTGACGGCCCCATCACGGTCAGCACCGTGCCCGGGCGCACGCTCCGCTCCAGCGACAGCAACTCTGTGTTGCCGAGCCTGATCCGGACCCGGTCGAGGGCCAGCCCTTCGCTCATTGCGTCTCTCCCAACATGCCGCGACGATGGCGCCAGACCAGACGCGGCACGGCGAGCGCCAGTCCGAAACCGAGGATCGGCAGCACCGCCTGGGTCAGGGCCCAGGCCCCGATCAGCCTGCGGTCGCCGCCGGCGGCGAGTGCGATCGCCTCCGTCGTGACGGTATCGATCCGCCCGGCGCCGAGAAGACGGGTCACGAGATACTGCCCGATGCTAACGGCGAGGCCGACCGCGAGCGCCGCAAGCGCCGGTGTCAGAAGCATCGGCAGCGTGACTTTCCAGAATACCGCACCTTCGCCTTTGCCGAGGGTTCGTGCGAGACGGCTCCAGGCGGGGTCGAGACGACGGTAGGATTCCGACAGGGTCAGGTAGACATAAGGCAGCACGAAGACGACATGTCCGGCCGCGACGAGCCCCCCACCCGGCATGAGACCGGCGAGCTCCGCAAGCAACACCAGCCCGAACAGAAACCCGATCTGAGGCACCAGCAACGGGACATAGAAGAGAAACTCGAGCGGCCGGCCCGCCCTCTTCCCGGCACGGCGCTCGTTCTCCAGCATCGCGAGAACGAGCGCAAGGGAGAGTCCGGCAGCAACGGCAGCGATCCAAATCGTCGCCCAGACGGGCTCGGCCGACGTCTCGGCAACTTTCTGCCAGTGATCGAAAGTCCAGCGGCGCGGCAAGGCGTCGGGAAAACGCCAGACCCGCGTGAAAGCGCTGAGGGCGAGCGCGACGACACCGAGAGCGGCGGCGAGCAACAGCGCCGGAAACAATGTCCGACCGGCGACCCGCAGCCCTCCTTCTGCGAAGGTGCGCTTGCCGCTTTCCAGCCAGCCGCGCCCCGTCGCCATGAGGAGCCGCTCAATACCAACCCAGAGCGCGATGGCGCTTGCGGTCACGCCGAATTGCAGGACCGCACCGGCGGCCGCGAGCAGGCGGTAATCCAGCTCGGGATCATTCGACCAGCGCAACACCTGGACGGCGAGCAGCGGCGGCGCGACCGGACCGAGAATGAGGGCGACATCGATATTGGCCGAGGAATAGGCAATTACCGCGTAGACCGGCAGGCGCAGAAGCGGATAAAGCGCCGGCACCACGGTCTTGAACCATGCCGAGATCCGGCCGTATCCGAGCGCACGCGCCATATGCATGTTTTGCTCTGCGCGGATCTGCGCCAGCGGCGCCAGCGCCATGAGCAGCAGGAACGGCACTTCCTTCATGACAAGGCCCGCCATCAGGGAAAGCCCGAGTTCGTCCTGCACGATCAGCAGATCCGGCGGACGCTGCCAGCCCGTCGCCCAGGGAGAGAGCAGCCGGGCGAGAAAGCCGGACGGCGCGATAAGAAAGGCGAGCGCGAAGGCCGCCGCCGCGTGCGGCACCGCGAGCAGAGGTGCGATCGCCTTCCGCAGCCAGCCGAAAGCCCGAGTCTCGAAAAAGACCGCGAGGAAAAGCATCGCCAGCCCGAGCGAGACCCCGGCCGTGACCAGTCCCGAGGCGAGCGACAGCAGGACCGAGCCGCCAAGGCCGGGCCAATCGAACAAGCGCCGCCAGACGTCGAGGCCGAAATCGGCATGACCCAGTACCGGCAGGTACCCGAAGGACGGCACCAGCGCGCCGAGCGCCCCGGCAAGCACCGGTCCGGCGAGAATGGCGGCGACCAGATACGGAGAAGCTCTCAGCATGGATCCGGACAGGTTGCGATAAACGTCACCGTACTGCGTAACGCCGGTTCCATTCCTCCTCAAGCGCGTCGGTCCAGCTCGGGTACGGTTCCGCCAGCATGCTGCCGAGCCGGTCCGCCGGGAGCGCCGCAGGCCCAAGATCCATCGATCGGAAGGCCTCCGCCTCGTCGGCCGTCAGCGCGTCCAGTGCCAGGACCGTCGCCGACCCCCAAAATTCCGGATCCTGCTTGCGCAGCTGCGCCTCCGGCGAGAGCAGGAAGTTGGCCAGAACGCGCGCTCCCTCGCTGTGCGCGGCATTGAAGGGAATGGCGACAAAGCTGACATTGCCAATGGTCCCGACATCGAAGACGTAGTTCCGAACGGTCTCCGGCAGCTCGCCGCTCTCGATCCCCGCCGTCGCCTCCGACTGGCTGAAGGCGAACGCGATCTCGATCTCTCCGTCGCTCATCAGGCGCCGCATGGCGCCGGCGTTTTCCGGAAAGCTCCGCGCCTTGCGCCAGAGCAGCGGATGCAGCGCATCGAGATAGTCCCAGAGCGGTGCCGTGACCGATGCGAAATCCGCCTCGCCGGCCGGCCGGTAGAGCGCATCGCGGTTTGCCGCACGCTCCAGGAGAACCTGTTTCAGGAAGGTCGTTCCGAGAAAGGACGGCGGCAGCGGATAGGTGAAACGCCCTGGATTTTTCTTGGCCCATTCGAGCAATGCCGCGCTGCTGCGCGGCGGCTCGGGAAGGGCTGCCTCGTCGCGATAGAAAACGAGCCGCGCCCGCGACCAGGGCATCTCCAGGCCGTCCACCGGCACGCCGAAATCGAGCGCGAGATCGGGGTTGTTGGCCTGATCTGTCAGCGCGAAATTCGGCAGTCCTTCAGTCCATGGCTCCAGAAGCAAGCCGTTGCGTTTCATCGCGGCGAAATTCTCGCCGTTGATCCAGATGAGGTCGACGGCCCCGCCTTCGATACGGCCAGCGGTTTTCTCCGCCAGGACCCGGGAGACGGCCTCGGCCGTGTCCGTCAGTTTCACATGCACGACTTCCAAGTCGTAACGCTCGGCGACCTGCTCCCCCGCCCAGGCGATATAGGCATTGATCCGCGTGTCGCCGCCCCAGGCGTTCCAATAGACCGTCTGTCCCTTGGCGGCTGCGACAATCTTGTCCCAATCCGCTTTGGAGCTGCCGGCCGTTGCCGGAGTGAGGAGCGGCAGAAGGAAAACAGTCAGCGCGAGGAGGGCGAGGCGAAGCAGGACGGGCACGGCAGAAACTCCATGAAAGCCACCAGGGCAAATGCGGCGCGCACGCTAATACAGCTTTCCGCCCACCAGAAATGACATCGCCGCGAGGGTGGGGGAAAACGCACATTCGGCAAGGGCCCCGGGCCGGTTCAGTTTCGACACGCGGAACAGCGTTCCGCAAATTGACCTCTTCACGCCCTCCATGGCATATTTCACGAAACCCGCCCGAGACCAGAGGCGGGGCCGCGGTCAGGGGCCGCGGCATGGAAAGAAGGAAACGGCCAGACACGATGTCCCGCGACAACGATCCGACAGAAGACGGAAAAGACCGCCAGTTCGTTACCGCCCTTGCCCGCGGCCTCGAAATTCTGCGCGCCTTCGAACCTGGCGACGGCGGGCTCGGCAATCAGGAACTGGCCGAGCGCACCAAGCTTCCGAAGCCAACCGTCTCGCGGCTGACCCATACACTGAAGACCCTTGGCTACCTCACCTTCGACGACTCGACCGGGCTTTATCAACTTGGGCCAAGCGTGTTGTCGCTCGGCTACTCCTTCCTCGCCAATCTCGACATCCGCTCGCGGGCCCGCCCGCTTATGCAGGAGATGGCGAACGACGTGGATGCCGCCATCTCGCTCGGCACACGCGACCGGCTGACGATGCTCTATCTTGAGACCTGCCGGGGCGACGGCGCGTTGACGCTGCGCCTGGATGTCGGCTCCCGCATCCCTATTGCGGAAACGGCGATGGGCCGGGCATTCCTCGCCGCCCTGCCGGAAGAGGAGCGCGGTTATCTGATGGACCATATCGAGCGCAAGGACCCCGAGCGGTTTTCCTTCCTGAAAGACGGTGTCGATCAGGCGGTCGAGGACGTCGCGACCCGCGGTTTCACCCTCTCGCTGGCAGACTGGCATAAAGACGTGCACGCGGTCGGCGTGCCTGTGGTCCTGCCGGACCGCTCGGCGGTGTTCGCCCTCAATTGCGGCGGCCCGCGCTTTCTTCTGACCAAGGAGCTGCTTGAAGAGGACCTCGGCCCGCGCCTGGTTCGTCTGGCAGAGACCCTGACCATGGGCGGACAAAGCTTCCGCGTTGTCGCCGCCAATCCCTGAGACCCTGATCGGGCAGCTTGCCCGCCCCGCACGCTTACGGACCGGAAATGACCAGTACTTTCGAACGCAGCTTTCCCGAAGGCTCGTACCTGCACGCGATCGTCGACCGCCGGGCGGAGGACTCCGCGGACCGTCCGCTGCTGACAGATGACACGGTAAGTCTCGACGGCCAGGGCCTGAAGGCGGCGGTGCTGAAGGCTGAGACGGCATTGCGCGACTACGGCGTGCGCGGCGGTGACCGGGTTCTTCTGGTCAACGAAAACTCCGTCGCACTGCAGGTCATGATTTTCGCGCTGTCGCGGATCGGGGCATGGACCGTTCTCATAAACGCGCGTCTGACCGAAGCCGAGATCGCCAAGATCGCGGAGCATTCCGGCGCGCGCACCACGATCTTCACGACCGGCGTCTCGCCCGATGCGGCGGCGCATGCGGCGAATGCCAACGCGGTTCCGTTCGATGCCGGGCAAATCGGCGATCTGATGATCGCGCCGCTGAACGAGGCGGCCCAGGCGGAACCGCTCGATGCCGACGGCACCAAACAGGTTGCGGCCCTGATTTATACCTCCGGCACCACGGGCCAGCCCAAAGGCGTCATGCTGACCCATGGCAACCTCCTGTTCATCGCCGAGGCCTCAGGCAGCATCCGCAAGATCGGGCCGTCGGATTTCGCCTATGGCGTACTCCCGACCTCGCACGTTTTCGGCCTCGCCTCGGTCTTTCTCGGCACGCTCGCCCATGGCGGCCATCTGCGCACCGTCTCCCGCTTCGTGCCGATGGAAGCCGCGCGTGCGCTCGAGGAAGACGGCGTCACCATCTTTCAGGGCGTGCCGGCCATGTATGCCCACCTGCTCGAACTCTCGGCAAAGCGGGGGGCACCGCTTCCAGCGCCGAAGCTGCGCTATCTTTCGGCCGGCGGCGCCCCCCTTGATCTCGCCATCAAGGAACGCGTCGAGAAAATGTGGAACCAGCCATTGCATAACGGCTACGGGCTGACGGAGACCTCCCCGACCGTCACCACGACGCGGATGGAAAGTCCGGTATCCGACGAATCTGTCGGCCCTGTCCTGCCTGGGGTCGAATGCCGTATCGCGGATCAGGAGACCGGACTGCCGCGCAAGGCGGGAGAGGTCGGGGAAATCTGGGTGCGTGGCGCAAATGTCATGAAAGGCTATTACCGCGACCCGGAGCAGACCGCCAAAGCGGTGACCTCGGACGGCTGGTTCAAGACCGGCGATCTCGGCCGCATGGACGGAGACGGCAACCTCTATGTTGTCGGAAGACTGAAGGAACTGATCATCCGTTCCGGGTTCAATGTCTATCCGGCGGAGGTCGAGGGCGTGCTCGCCGCGCATCCGGATATCGCACTCTCCGCCGTCGTCGGACGCGTTGTCGGCGACAACGAGGAAGTCGTCGCTTTTGTGCAGCCCATCGCAGGCCGGATCATCGAGAAATCCGAGCTCGAAGCACATATGCGAGCAAACCTCGCGCCCTACAAATGCCCGAGCCATTACGTTTTTCTTGAGGCGCTTCCAGCAACGGCGACAGGCAAAATTCTGAAGGCCCAGCTTAAGAAAACAGCGGAAAATCTCAGCATCGTGTGAGGCGTTCACGGATCCGTGAACAGCGTCCCTCAAGCCCGCCGGGTGAAATCAAGTCCTTGACTTCTCGGACATTAACCACCATTCCTATGGCGATGTGGCGGTGATCGCGCGACGGCTTCGGTAACGGTAGCTTTCTGTCACCCCGCAATTGGATGAAACTCCGTTGGCTCCAGGTGCGCGTGGAAGACGGCAAATACGATGCCCTGTCTATGGTTTCACGACCCGATAGCGCCCGTTGCGATGGACTTTAAGACTCAGTGACTTGTAAGACTTTCTCCGAGCTCGCCCTGTGCGAGCCGCTCCTGCGTTCCCTACAGGACGCAGGGTTCGAAACCCCGACCCCCATTCAGCAGCAATCCATTCCCCTGGTTCTCGATCGGCGCGACCTGCTCGCGATCGCCCAGACCGGGACCGGCAAGACTGCAGCCTTCTCGCTGCCGATCCTGCAGCATCTCTGGGAAAGCGATAAGGATGGCCGCAGGCGCCTGCCTGCGAAGACGGTCCGGGTATTGATTCTGGCCCCAACCCGCGAACTCGCCGTTCAGATCGGCGAGAATATCGCGACCTTTACCCGCCACCTGAAGATGAAACAGGTCGTCATCGTCGGCGGCGTCAGCTTCGGCCCGCAACGCGCGGCCCTCGGCCGCGGCGCCGATGTGCTCGTTGCAACCCCCGGCCGCCTTCTCGACCTCGTGCAGCAGAACGCCGTCATTCTTGACGCGGTCTCTCACCTCGTGCTCGACGAGGCTGACCGGATGCTCGATATGGGCTTCGTCCACGATGTCCGGAAGATCGCCCGGCTGGTTCCCGAGGCGCGGCAGACCCTGCTCTTCTCGGCCACAATGCCGCCGAAGGTTGAACAGCTTGCCCAGTTCCTGCTCGATGAGCCGGCACGGGTCGAAGTGACCCCGGAAGTGGTGACGGTCGACCGCATCAAGCAAACAGTCCACCATGTCGAGGCGCCGGCGAAAAAGAACCTGCTGCTGCAGGTCATGTCGGACCCGGATTATGCCAAGGTGATCATCTTCACCCGGACCAAGCACAAGGCGGACCGGATCTCGAAGATGCTGACCGCCTCCGGCATCGAGTCCGAGGCTCTGCACGGCAACAAGACCCAGAGCGCCCGCCAGCGCGCGCTCGGCCGCTTCAAGCAGGGTGCGGTCCGTGCCCTTGTCGCGACCGATATCGCGGCCCGCGGCATCGATGTCAGCGACATCTCCCACGTGATCAATTTCGAGCTCCCGAACGAGCCGGAAAGCTACGTCCACCGGATCGGCCGGACGGCGCGGGCCGGCACCGACGGCAGTGCGCTCTCGCTCTGCGCGCCGGACGAGTTCGCGTATCTGAAGGATATCGAACGTCTGATCGGGCAGCGCATCGAGGTTGTGGGCGGCACCGCACCGGAAGGCTCGGCCGCGAACGATGGCGGCCAGCCGAAAAACGGCCGAGGAAACGGCGCCCGCAAGAGTCGCGGTCGCAAACGGAATGGAAAGCCGTTCGCAAAGGGTCCTTCGGACAAGCCGCCGCAACAGCAGCAGCGCGCACCGAAAGGCAAGCCGCAAAACAACAAGACACGGCCGCAGAAACCGGCTGCCGGAGGAGACGGGAAGCTCCGCCGGAAGTCCAGGGATCGCCGCGAGGCCGCGTAGGAGAGAGATACAGTCACCGCCGCCCCGGGGCACCGGGGTGGCCCCCAAAATGGCATTGCATTACGAAGGAGACGACTATGCCGACAGGGACAGTGAAGTGGTTCAACACCACCAAAGGCTATGGCTTCATCAAACCGGATGACGGCGGGTCCGATGTGTTCGTGCACATCACCGCTCTGCAGACCGCCGGCCTGACCGATCTGCCGGACGGCACGAAGATCACCTACGAGCTGGAAGAAGATTCCCGCCGCGGCCGGTCTTTTGCCGCCGACCTGAAGGTCGACTAACAGACTTTTCGTCCCGGACCTCCGCCAAGGGGGTCCGGGATCTCCTCTTCCGGCTGCGGGCTCAGATCCCGGTACGCGCCAAGAGTGACAGCCAGTTCTCCGCAGCGATCTTGCGGATCAGTTCCTCGCCATATCCCGCCAGACGATACCGGTCGATGAGATGCGGCAGGCCGGTCACGTCGCCGATCCCGTCCGGAACGGTGCAGCCGTCGAAGTCGGATCCGAAAGCGACCCCGTCCTCGCCGAGCTTTTCCAGCAGATAGTCCGTATGGGCGACGATCTGATCCAGATCCGTCGCCGCATTCTGTTGGCCGTCGGTCCGCAGGAACCCGACATGGAAATTAACCCCGACGAGGCCGCCGCTGGCCCTGATCGCCTCAAGCTGCGCGTCTGTCAGATTGCGCGGCGACGGGCAGATCGCATGCACGTTCGAGTGCGACGCGACGAGCGGCTTGGTCGAAAGGCGCGCGACGTCCCAGAACCCCTTCTCGGTGATGTGCGAAAGGTCGACCATTATGCCCATCGTGTTACAGGCCCTGATCAGATTCTCGCCCGCCTCGGTCAGGCCGCTGCCTGTATCCGGCGAAGACGGGAAACTCATCGGCACACCGTCCCCGAAATCGTTCTTCCTGCTCCAGACCGGTCCAAGCGAGCGCAGGCCCGCCTGGTAGAGGCCGTGCAGGTTCGAGAGGTCCGTCTTCAGGCATTCGACGCCCTCGATATGCAGGATGACCGCGAGCTTGCCGTCGGACATCGCCCGCCGCGCCTCGGCTATCGAATGAGCGATCACGACGGTTCCCCGGGAGCGTTCCTCGAGCGACCGCGCCATATCGATCATGCGCTGCGTGAATGGCTCGGCCACAGCTTGCGATACGGGGGCGAAATTGGCCGGATCCCGCGGCGAGAGTTCCAACTCTTCGCCTTCCGAAATCCGGGACGGCGTGAACATCGCGAAAAGACCGCCGCAGAAGCCGCCCTTGCGCGCCCGCGGAAGATCGATATGTCCCCGTTCCCCCTGCTCGAAGAAGCTCCCGGCACCGCCCCCGGTCTTCCCGAGCACCAGTCGGAGAAGCGTGTCGTTATGGCCGTCGAAAATCGGAATGAGAGTATCGGTCAATTTCAATCCAGGCAGATCACGTGAAGCACGGAGGGAACTGGGCGGGGACCGCCCTGGCGCGATGAGATGTCCCCCACCGGCCTTGGGAATCGGAGCGGCATCTTCGCGCCCGCCCGCGCATATTTCCACCCTCATTTCGGATCAGGCGGCGGGCGCCCGGTCATATCAGCGGATCTTGCCCGGAAAATGCGCGGAAAACGAAACGAAGCGACATCAGAAAGTCATGTAAAAGCAACGGCTTCGTTACGCGACTCACTTAGAGAAACCCTGCGGCGCGGTAGACGCGGCGGATGGCATCGGAGGCGCAGGGTTCACCAGCACAAGCGATGCCTTTCGTTGCGGAAAGGGCGGGTCAACGAAGACCCGCCCCCCGCCGCACCAGATTGCGACGACCTCAGCCGACCGCACTTTCCCGACGCCGGTTCATCCGGGCATAGATCAGGACTGGCGCCCCGAGAAGCGCGCCGATCAGCCCCATCTGAAGATGCGATACTCCTGGGATCACATCGCCCGGGGCCGCGAAGAACAGGCCGCCAAGCAGCAACAGGATCTTGGCGCCGAGCGCCACCGGCCCCGTTCCGATCCGCCCGAAGCCGGCAACATAACCCTGCAGAGCGCTGCCGATCAGGTAGACGCCGAAGACCGCCGTCGCGAAAACGACCGCGACTTCAACCCAGCTGCCTTCCCCGATCAGTGCCGGGTTCAGTACGAAGAAGAACGGCACGAAATAGATGATGCTGCCGAGGCGCATCGCTTCAACGCCCGCGGAAAGCGCATTCGTGCGCGCCATCGTGGCCGCGGCGAAGGCACCGAGGGCCACAGGCGGAGTGATGTAGGAGACCATGCCCCAATAGAGGATGAAGAGGTGGACCGCCAGTTCGTTGAGGCCGGCCTTCACAAGCGCCGGCGCGAGAACCACCGCCAGGAAGATGTAGCAGGCGGTGACCGTCATCCCCATACCGAAGATGAAGCTCGTGATCGCGCCCATGATCAGCAGCATGAAGACGGAGCCGCCGGCCAGGAAGATCAGGTCGTTCACCAGGGTACCTGCGAGGCCCGTCGCCGAGAAAGCGCCGACGATGAGACCGATGCCGAGCAGCACGGCCACGAGCTCGGTCAGACCGCGGCCGATGCTGTAGATCAGATTGAAGAAGCCTTTTATGTCGAAGCGATGCTTCTTCGAGGCCTGATTGATCACCAGCAGCAGGGCGGTGGCGAAGAACGGTGCCCAGGTTTCCTGGCGCAGGAACATCATCAGGAAGATGAGCAGCGCGAAGACGAAGAGGTAATACCAGCCTTCTTTCATCGTCTCCCAGATCGACGGCAATTGCTCGCGCGGGATGCCCTTGAGGTTATGTCGCGCGGCATAGGCGTCGATCTGCACGAAGAGGCCGAAATAGTAGAGGATGGACGGCACCGCCGCCGCGGCCGCGATTTCCAGGTACGGCCGGCCGAGGAACGAAGCCATGACGAAGGCCGTCGTGCCCATCACAGGCGGCATCAGCACGCCGCCCGTCGAGGCGCAGGCCTCGGTGCCCGCCGCGTACCGGGCCGGGAAACCGGTCTTCTTCATCGCCGGAATTGAGATCGCACCTGTCGTCAGCACGTTGGAAATCACGCTGCCGGAGAGCGAGCCCATGAAGCCGGAGGCGAAGATCGCGACCTTTGCGGCGCCTCCCCGCAGACCGCCGACAAGCGCCAGCGCCAGGTTGTTGAAGAAGGCCCCACCGCCGGTGTACTGCAGCGCCGCGCCGAAGATGATGAAGCCGATCACCAGGTTCCCGAAGGCCCGCATCGGAATGCCGAAAGAACTCTCGGAGGAAATGATGTGATAGGGGATCACGTCCAGAAACGGCTGCGCAAATCCGGAAATCGGTCCCGGCAGAACGTCGGCAAACGTCGGATAGAGCGAGAAGACGAAAACGATCAGGAAGATCACCAGACCGCCCGCGCGGCGGGTGGCTTCCAGGATCAGCAGCCAGAACAGGATCGAGATCCAGCGCGCCGTTTCCGGCGGGGCATATTCCCAGCCCTCCTCAAGACTGAGATCGGCGGTGTAGGCGAAATATCCGGCCACGCCGGCGCCAAGTGCGGCCAGGAACCAGTCATACCAGGCAACCGAGGCACCCGGCTCTCCTTTCAGCGGAAAGGAGAGGAATGTCAGCGACAGGAACAATCCCGCCAACAGGAAGAGATAGCGTCCCTCGAGGATGACGACACCGGCGAAGAACTGGAGATTGAAGAGCTGGTTGATGGACAGCAGGACCGCTGCCGCCGTGAACAGAACGAACACCCATTTTGCGATGCCATGCAGAGACCGCGTGCGTTGCTTTTCGCCTGCCTCGGCGTCTTGATCGTCCACACCGGACGACGGGGAAATCTGCTCACTCATCGGAGCGCCTCAACCTGAAAATCTTGCTGACGGGAATCGGTAAGGGACGGCGCGACCGGCGCCGTCCCGAGACCGTAAGGTGGAGTGCGGCCTTAGAAAACCGCGTTGAAGCCCTTGGCTTTCAGAGCGGCATGACGCGCGGCCCGCCATTCGGCGTTCCAGGCATCGTCCGACGCCCCCTTGGCAAGGAAGTCCTTCCAGGCCGTCGCAAGCACTTCCTGGCGCTCGATCAGCTTGTCGTTATGGGCCTGCTCTTCAGCGCCCCACTTGCCGATCTCCTTGTAGTAGCGGACGGCACCGGCATGGTACGGCACGACCCATTTCAGGTTCTGCTTGTCCAATGCCCAGCCGTTGATGCCAGGCGCCTTGCCGGCATAATCGTCGAATAGCTCAACCATCGCCTTCGTCATATTGTAGACGAGGTCCTCTTCCTGTTCCGGATAGGCAACCAGAACCGGATAGGGATAGGCAGCGGTCGGAACCGGGGACTCTTTCTTGATGGTCGCGCCGACGCTGGCCATGGTCGGCTGGAAGAACGGCGCGATACCGGACATACGATCCAGACCGGCCTTGTTGCCGGCATCGATCGGCGGCCAGAGCAGCCCGCGCGGGCTGGCTTCCATCTCGTAAGCCTTGCCGGAGCTGGTGGAGGCGAAAGCTGCATCGACCTGTCCGTTCACCATGCCGGCCCAGGAAGCGCCGAAGCCGCCGAACTCGACCTTCTCGACATCGTCCCACGTCAGCCCGCCATAGGCGAGATAGGCTTCGGTATTCACGTTGAGGGACGGCGAGCCCTTGACCCACGCAACCCGCTTGCCCTTGAGATCGCTGTATTCCTTGACCCCGATATCGCCTGCGACACCGACCGCGAGACCGATGGCACCGTTATTCATCATCAGCGTACGGATTTTCTGCGGGCCCCAGCGCTTGGCGCCGAAATCGAACGCCCCTTCCTGCGCCATGAAGCTCGCGCCGACGCCGGTCGCGGAGAACTGAACCTTGTTCTGACGCAGCGGCTCGGTCCGGGAAACGTCGTTCTTGCCCGGCAGGACACGAAGGTTGACGCCCAGTTTTGACTTCAGCGCGCCACCGATCGCGACCGACTGGTTATAGCCGGCGGTACCGGTTCCGTACGCCGTCCAGGCAAGCTGTTTCGGCAAGTTGGCGTCCGCAAGAGCAGTCCCGCCGAGAGCGACCGAAAGGACCGCTCCGGCAAGCGCGGCGCGCCGGATTGAATGCAAAGAAATGCCCATGAAATTCCTCCTCTAGGCTCCCTGACGACCCGGTTTCGCATGGTTCATGCGGTCCGGACCCCTTGCAAAGAGCGGCTTATAGCGTCCGCCGCTCATTTGCGAAATTGCGTTTCGCAAACACAATATCCGTTAACGACCCTCGGTCAAGAAGTTGCTCGCAACTGGCGCTGACGAACTGGAACGAAACCGTTCTGGCGTGCGAACGGACGGTCGCGTGAAGCGCTTTCGCAAATCGGCCCGGCGGCGTAGACTCGCCGAAAAAAGATGTTGGGGAGGATGAGCAGTGACAGCAGACACCATATATCCGCCAAAAATAGTGGTCAGGGCCGCCACATTCGCGGATATCGGAGCGGCTCTCTCCGCCGGCTGGGGCGATTTCCTGGCAACGGCCCGTTTCGGCCTGTTTTTTGGCGCCTTCTTCGCGTTCGGAGGAATCGGGATCCTGGCCATGGCCTGGGCGCTCGACCTCTCCTACCTCGCCTACCCGACGGCGGTCGGCTTCTCCCTGATCGGCCCCTTCGCCGCAGTTGGTCTCTATGAGGTAAGCCGCCGCCACGGCGCCGCCCAACACCTCGTCTGGAGGGATATCCTCGGCGTGATCTTCGCCCAGCGGCGGCGTGAACTCGGCTGGATGGCCTTTGTGACCATGTTCATGCTGATCATGTGGATGTACCAGGTCCGCGTGCTGCTCGCGATCTTCCTCGGGTTCCAGTCCTTCACCAGCTTCGAGGGATTCCTGCAGGTCATTTTCACGACGTTTGACGGGCTGATGTTCCTCGGCCTCGGTCACATCTTCGGCTCCGTGCTCGCACTGATCCTCTATTCCGCGACAGTCATCTCGTTCCCGCTGCTGCTTGAGCAGGAACACGATTTCATCACCGCAATGATCACGAGCTTCAAGGCCGTCACCATGAGCCCTGTCGTGATGATCGGATGGGCCGCAGTGATCGGCTTCACACTCTATATCTCAATGATTCCGGCATTTCTCGGACTGATCGTCACGCTGCCAGTGCTCGGACACGCGACCTGGCACCTCTACAAGAGGCTGATCAGCTTCGAGGCCTAACTCTTCGTGGTGAGATAGGCCTCGATATAACCCATTTCGGTTTCGATGAGGGCGAGCAGCGTTTCCAGCTCCGATGACAGATCGCCGGAAAGCGAGTCCGCTTCCTTCAGGCTGCTCTCGACCTTCTGCGCCTGCTCGTAAACATCGTTCAGGCGCAGGTTCCCAGAAACGCCTTTGATCTGGTGCGCATAGCGCGAGGCTTCCTCGAGTTCCCCCGCCGCGACATGTCCGTCAATCACAGTGCGGGCTTCGGAAAAACTCTCGCGGAACTGGCCGAGAAACCTGCCGACCATGGACTCGTCCCCGATCATCTTCGCGATCGGCTCATAGCGCTGTGCAAGCTCTTCCGGAGACATAACGGCACTCTCTTCAACTTCGGTTTCTCCGGATCTCGCCGGACGTTCTTTTTGCGCCTCTGCAATCCCGCCGTTCCCTGACGCAGGATGCATTTTAGTGCCGCCCATCGTGCACCAGCGGGCAAGGGCGGTGAACAGTTTTTTGTTGTCCACCGGCTTGGCGACATGATCCTGCATGCCGACCGCGAGACATTTCGCCCGCTCGTCGGAAAGCGCGTTGGCCGTCATCGCGATGATCGGCAGATCGTCGAATTCGGGCTCTCCACGAACGATCTCCGTCGCCGCGTAGCCGTCAAGCACAGGCATTTGAATATCCATCAGAACGGCATCGAAGGCGGCACGACCGGAAGACCGCAGAAGACTAACCGCAACGGCACCGTTCTCGGCCTGGCTGACCGCTATTCCCGCCTTCCCGAGAACGGCCGTCGCAATTTCGCGATTAATCTCATTATCCTCGACGAGAAGTACCTTGAGGCCGGAGAGACTCTCCGGCCGAGCGTCGGTATGAGTGCCGCGTCCGGCGGAAAAGTCAGAGCCCGCGAGCGCGGCCACGATACCGTCATGTAATGTTGAGGAACTGATCGGTTTGGCCAGCATGCCTCTCGCACCGGACGCACGGGCTTTCTCCCTGATCTCTTCACGTGCCTCGGCGGAGAACAGCAGGATTTTCGGCGGGACATTTCCGGCCGCCTCGTCATTCTCGATTATCTGCCGGCAGGCACTGAGCCCGTCGAGCTTCGGCATGATCCAGTCCAGAAGCACAATATCGAACGGCCCTTGCTGCCGCGCGGCGGCAACAGCCTGTTCACCGTCCACGACCTGCACGCAACCGATCCCCATTGCGCCGAGCATTTCCGCCACAACGAACCGTGCAGTGTCGTTGTCGTCCGCGACAAGCGCGCGCAGCTGCTCGGGAAGCTCGGCTTCGTCCGGGCCGACGCCGATCTCCAGCGGAACGCAGAAATGAAACGAACTCCCCTCACCGGGTGTGCTCTTAACCCAGATCTCGCCTCCCAGAAGATCCGCCAGCGACGCGCTGATCGAAAGCCCGAGGCCGGTTCCCCCGAACTTGCGCGTCGTCGAGGTATCGGCCTGGGTGAATGAACTGAAGACCTTGGCCGCCTGCTCCTCGGTCATGCCGATGCCGGTGTCGCTGGCCTCGAAATGCAACAGGGCTTTCCCGTTTTCGACGCTTTCGGTCCGGACAGAGAGCGTGATCTTGCCACGGGGGGTGAACTTCACTGCGTTGCTGAGGAAGTTCAGGAGAATCTGACCGATACGGACCGGATCGCCGCGCAGGCTCCCCGGCGTGTTCGGATCTATGAACGTCTCGAACAACAGCCCCTTTTCCGCAGCCCGCAGGGATATGATGTCGTCGATCCGCTTGATCTCGTTCTGGATATTGAAATTGACGGTCTCAATCGTCATTTCGCCGGCCTCGATCTTCGAGAAATCGAGAACGTCGTTGATGATCGCGAGAAGACTCTCTGACGAAGCCTCGATCTTCCGCATATAGTCGCGCTGCTGATCGTTGAGCGGTGTATCTGCGAGCAAACGGCTGAGACCGATCACACCGTTCAGCGGTGTCCGAATTTCGTGACTCATATTTGCGAGAAACATCGACTTCGCGCTATTTGCGAGTTCGGCTTCTTCGCGCGCCCGGCGAAGTTCCTCCTCCTGCGCCTTGAGCTCGGAGATGTCGACCCGCAGACCGACGCGGCCGCCGTCGCTGGTACTGTTCTCGATGATGCGCACCCAGCCACCGTTGAAATACTGGTCGACGCGCGCGACATCCTTCGAGCGATGCCGCGCTAGGCGCTCCTGGATCCACTCCTCCTCGTCCTGGTCCGTTATTGCGTGAAAGCCCGACCTGACCCCGGCCCGCAGCGCTTCCTCGAACGGGATCCCGACCTTCGCTTCCATACCAAATTGCCGGAAGAAATCCGCATATCCCTTATTGAACAACATCAACCGGTCATCAGAATCGTAGTAGGAGAAGCTGTCCGGAAGCGCTTCGATAGCTTCGTTCAATTGTCGGTTCAGTTCATCGGCCCGGCGTTCCGCATTCTTGAGCTGCGTAATGTCCAGGCCAATCCAGACCACCGCGCCGTTGGAGAGCCTCTCCTCATGGATCATTAAATGCCAGTTGCCCCCGATCTCGGTGGCGTAGGAGAATTGCGGCAATTGATGCTGGGCGGACCGTTCCGCGATCCACGCTTCCTCGCGGCCGGCCGCGGCCGCGACTGTTCCCTGGTAGGCGACGGCACGAAGCACCTCGTCGAACGCCGCGCCGGGAACAAGCATGTCCCGGATCCGGTCGTTTAGCTCGAGATAGGCGTCGTTGCAGACGACGAGTCTGTCGTCCGGCCCCCAGAGAACGAAGGGATCCCGGATCTGCTGGATCGCTTCCCTCAGAAGGTGCGCCTCGCGGCGGGCAAGCATCTCATCGGTCACATTGGACGCAAACCCGCTATACCCGAGAAATTGGCCTTCGGAACCGAATCTCGGCTTGCCGCTGGTCCGCATCCAGATCTCGCCATCCGGAAGCGTCCTGTGGAAAACCAAATCCTCAAACGGGCGCCTGGCCGCCAAATCTTCGAGATGTGCCTTCCAGACTTCAGGCGACAGGTTCTGCCCGCCGATCTCCGCCCGCGACTTGCCGTAGTGCCATTCCGGAGGCCGGCCAACGAGCCGTTCCACGGAGCGGGACATGTATGTGAAGCAGTGGTTTTCGTCGGTTTCCCAGAACCAGCCGTTCGATACGTCGGCAAAAGTCTCAAGACGCTCTTGCACCTCGTGGCAATCGTCTGGGCCTGACTTTGCCTGTTTATCTCGGTTCATTCCCTCGACCGCGCGAAAAAGCTGTGAAACAGCAGCGCAGTTAAAGTAATCGCGCATTCTTAGCGGATAGTTAATTTTAATAAACCCACCACCGAAGTCGGGTATTGTTTCTCCAATTCAAAAGTCTGTTCGTAGGAGACAACTGGAACATGGGACCAAATTGATCGATCTATTGAACGAACAAGCGACATACGACAGACACTGAGCGAAGGGAGGACATCATGATCAAAGGGCTGCACCACAACGCCTATCGCTGCCGGGATTCGGAAGAGACCCGCGCCTTCTACGAAGATTTCCTGGGCCTGCCCCTGGTGCATGCCTTCGAGATCAAGGAAACGAAGAGCGGCCGCGCAACCAGCACGCTGCATTCCTTCTACAAGATGGAAGACGGGTCCGCGCTGGCCTTTTTCGAGGCCCCCGACAGGCCTTTCGAGTTCAAGAACCAGCACGATTTCGACCTGCATATCGCGCTCGAAGTCAGCATGGACGACCTGAAGGCGATGTACGAGAAAGGCAAGGCCGCCGGCATCGAGACCCGTGGCGTGGCCGATCACGGCTTCATCGACTCAATCTATTTCCGCGATCCGAACGGCTATGTGATCGAGCTGACGGCGAAACGCGAAGGCCATGACGAGGCAATGGACGGCAGCGACGGCCATGCGCATGCCGCCTTGAAGGATTGGCAGGCGAAAAAGGCCAGCGCCTGATCGTCAGTCGAGCCTGACTTCCGCCGCGGGGATGACGGTCGCCGGACCGATCGGCGAGAGAAAGTTCGACCAGATCGCATTGTGGTGCTTGATGATGCTCGGAGCATCGAGATGCGGCCGGTTGGCGGTCGTGTGTGTGTCGGACGGGACGACGGTCCGGATCTTCCGCGCAAGTGCCGCGCGCACCGTCGTATCGATACAATAGTCGGACGCGCAGCCGGTCACGATCACTTGTGCCACCGCCTCCCGCTCCAGCACTTCGGCCAGATCGGTTCCGAGAAAGGCATCGCACGACGTCTTGCGCACGACCGGATCACCCGGACGAACATCAAGCTCCGGCAGCATGTGCCAGCCCGCCTCGTCTGGATGATGAGGATCCCCCTCCGGCCCGTCATGCTGGACGAAGATCACCGGCATGCCCCTGGCTCGCACTTTTCCCGCAAGGTCGTTAATACGGGCGACCGTCCCGAGCGTGTCATGACGAGCGCTGTAAGGCGTGAAAGAGCCGAGCTGCATGTCGATCACGATCAATGCGGTTTGCATCGCCCCCCCTTTCCCTTTCTCAGATTGCGCCGCCGGACCTGAGATCCGCGATCTCCTCGTCCGAATAGCCCAGATCGGCAAGGATCTCCTCGGTATGCACGCCGAGTTCGGGCGGCGGGGCATCGACCCTCGGTGCGGCACCGTCGATCTTAACACCCGGCACCACGACGCTGACATCCCGTCCGGTCCCCGGGACCGCGTCGAAGGTTTCCATCAGTCCCCGGTTCGCGATCTGGGGAGACGCGAGGACTTCCGGCACCGTCAGTACCCGTCCCGCAGGTACTCCGGCCGCGTTCAGCCTGGTCTCCCACGCGGCTGCCGTATCGGCTCCGAGCGCTTCCGTCAGCAGGTCCGCAAGTTGGGCCCTGTTCTCCAGCCGCGCAAGACGCGTCGCGAAGTGCGGATCCGCGATCAGATCCTTCCGCCCGACGATGCGGCAGACCGCCTCGAACTGTTCCTGCTTGTTAGCGGCGATGTTCAGCAATCCGTCGGCGGTCGTGAAGGTTCCCGACGGACTCGAGGTCACGTTGTCGTTGCCGACCGGCTTCGGCGGATTGCCCGCGATCAGGTAGTTGGAAACCGCCCAGCCCATCGTTGCCAGAACGGCTTCCAGCATGGCGACGTCGATGAAACGCGGCTCCGTCCGGTGCTTCTCGGCAAGCGCCGCGGAGACCGCCATCGCCGCGGTCAGGCCACCGATCGTGTCGGCCACGGGAAACCCCACCCGGTACGGCGCGGTGTCCGGTGCGCCGGTGATGCTCATGATGCCGGAAAGCCCCTGCACGATCTGGTCATAGGCCGGCAAATCGCGCATCGGCCCGTCCTGGCCGAAGCCGGAGATGGCGCAATAGACGAGATCTTTGCGGACCGTCTTCAGGATCTCGAAGCCGAGCCCGAGCCGGTCCATGACGCCGGGGCGGAAGTTCTCCACCACGACGTCCGCCGTGCCGACGAGCCGCAGTAAGGCTTCCTTTCCGGCAACCGATTTCAGATTGAGGGTGATCGAGCGCTTGCCGGCATTCTGCGCCAGAAAGGAGACCCCCATCAGGGCCTCGTTCAGCTTCGGGTCGGAGCCGAGCTGACGTGCGAGATCGCCGCTCCCCGGCACCTCGACCTTGATCACCTCGGCGCCGAGATGGGCGAGCTGGTGGCAGCAGAACGGGCCCGCCAGCACGTTGGTCAGGTCGAGGACCCGCCTTCCCCCCAAAGGCTTCGGAGCTGTCATCTCCGACTTACTTGGTGCCGTACATCCGGTCCCCGGCATCGCCGAGCCCCGGCATGATATAGCCGTGATCGTTCAGTTCACGGTCGATCGACGCGGTGAAAATCGGCACATCCGGCAGCGCCTTCTGGAAGGTTTCGATACCTTCCGGCGCGGCCAGAAGGCAGACGAATTTGATGTTGGTCGCCCCCGCCTCGCGCAGCCGCTCGATCGCGGCCACCGCGGAATTGCCGGTCGCCAGCATCGGATCGACGACGATGAAAAGCCGTTCGTCCCGGTGCTCAGGGAGCTTCAGGTAATACTCGACCGGTTTCAGCGTCTCCGGATCCCGGTAAAGGCCGATATGGCCGACACGGGCGGATGGAACCAGATCGAGCATGCCGTCAAGCAGGCCGTTGCCGGCACGCAGGATGGAGACGAAGCAGAGCTTCTTCCCCTCGAGCCGGGGCGCCATCATGGTCTCGATGGGGGTCTCGATCTCGATCCGCTCGAGCTCAAGATCCCGCAGCACCTCGTAGCAGAGCAGGTGCGCGATCTCCTTCAGGAGATGGCGGAACTTGGAGGTGGCCGTATCGGCCTTGCGCATGATGGTCAGCTTGTGCTGGACCAGCGGATGATCGACGACGGTGACGGGTTGTGCGCTCACGGAAACTCTCTCCTCAGGCTCCGGCGGCAAATTGCAGTCCGGCCGGACATTCAATCTTTGCCCAGTCATACGCAGTCGCCTGAAAAGGGCAAGCCCGTGCTGGCGGAATCTAGCTCTTGGTCCGGTTCGCGAGCGCGATACCGCCGAGAACGAGGACGAGAGCCGCCGCATGAAACCAGGCGAAGACCTCGCCCAGGATGACGACGGCGAAGGCCGCGGCGAAGATCGGTACCAGATTGACGAAGACCCCTGCCCGGCCGGGGCCGATCAGGTCGACGCCGCGCAGGAAGAAGATCTGCGCCAGGAAGGACGGGAACAAGGTGACGAAGAGCACGATCCCCCACCCCTTGGGCGTCGGCCACTGGAAATCGCCGAGATAGACCTCGATCGCGGCGAGCGGCAGCGCGGTGACGAAGGCGGCGCCCGCCATCACCGTGAACATGGCAATCCCGGATACGTTCGGACGCTTGCGCAGCGCCACCGTGTAGCCGGCATAGAGGGCGCACGCTCCGACCATCAGCAGATCGCCCCGATTGAACTGGAGTGCGGCGAGCCTTTCCAGTTCGCCCTGAGAGGCGATAAGCGTGATCCCGACCATGGTCAGCAGGACGCCCCCGGCCTGCACGAGGGAGACCCGCGTGCCGTAGACCGTGAGTGCACCTAGCAGCACGAAGACAGGGATCGCGCCCTGCAAAATCCCCATATTGATCGCGACCGTGGAATGGGCCGCGACATAGAAAAGACCGTTGAACAGCGTGAAACCGCAGGCCCCGAGAGCGAGCAGAAACCAGATCCTCTCGCGCATCACCGGCCATTCGGCCAAAACCTTCTTGCGCGAGACAAATCCCATCAGGACAACGACACCGGCCCAGCGCAGCAGAACGAGCGCCATCGGCGAGATTTCGCCGATCGCCATTCTGCCCGCGATCGCGTTGCCGCCCCACATCATCGTGGTCAGCGCGAGCAACACATACGCGTTCCCGTAGAAGGCGGCTCCGATGCCACCCGCTCTCGGCCCGGTCATCTCTGGGCTCCCTCCCAAGGGATTGATTTGCCGGCCGGATGGCCGGGGAAGCAGCATGCGGACGGCAACCGATAGCGGCAAGAAGATTACATGCAAAGCAGCGTCACGCTGCGCGGGAGGCTGCCTCCGACATGAAGCCCTGAAGCGCTGCGGCCTGATCCTTGTCGAGCCGGAGGCCAAGCTTGCTGCGGCGCCAAAGCACGTCCTCGGCCGTCACCGCCCATTCCCGGTGCATCAGATAGCGCACCTCGGCCTCGGTCAGGCCGGCGCCGAAATCGCGGCCGAGATCGGCCATGCCCGCCGCCTCGCCGAGAACCTCCGGCACGAGCGTCCCGTATTGCCGGGTGAGCCGGAGCGACGTGCCGTCGTCCAGGAACGGATAGCGCGCACGCACGGCATCGAGCTGTTCGGAGAAGTCCAGCGCCGGGAAGTCTCCGCCCGGCAGCGGCTCGGTCCCGCTCCAGACCGGTCCCTTCGCACCGAGCACGGCCTCGATCTTCGCCATCACCGAATTGGCAAGGCGCCGGTAAGTCGTCAGCTTGCCGCCGAAGATATTCACCAGAACGCCGGTCGCGGGATCGCCTTCCTCGCGCAGAACGTAATCCCGCGTCGCCTCCTGCGCTTTCGAGGCGCCGTCGTCGAATAGCGGCCGGACGCCGGAATAGGTCCAGACGATGTCCTCGACCTTGACCTGCCGCTTGAAATACTCGCCCGCGGCGCGGCAGAGATAGGCTTTCTCCTCCTCGGTGATCGCAACCTCGCCCGGGTCGCCGTCGAAATCCCGGTCGGTTGTCCCGATCAGGGTGAAGTCCTGCTCGTAGGGAATGGAGAAGAAGATCCGGCCGTCTGCATTCTGGAAGATGTAGCAGCGGTCGTGATCGTAGAGTTTCGGCACCACGATATGGCTGCCCTGGACGAGCCGGACATTGTGTGCCGCATTCCAGCCCGCAGCCTCCGAGAGCACCTTGTCGACCCACGGACCGGCGGCATTGACCAGCAGGCGCGCCTCGACATCGCGCTCGGTCCCGGTCGCCAGATCGCGCAGGGTCACGCGCCAGTGACCGACCTCTCGCACGGCCTTCACGACCCGGGTACGGGTCATGATGTCGGCCCCTCGGTCGGCCGCATCTCGCGCGTTGAGCGCAACCAGCCGGGCATCGTCGACCCAGCAGTCGGAATATTCGAACCCCTTGCGGAACATGTCCTTCAGCGGAGCCCCGGCCTCGTCCCGCGTCAGGTCAAGCACCCTCGTCGGCGGCAGGAGTTTGCGCCCGCCGAGATGGTCGTAGAGGAACAGCCCGAGCCGGAGCAGCCAGGCCGGGCGCAGGCCCTTGTGATGCGGCAGCACGAAGCGGAGGGGGCGCACGATATGCGGCGCCATGGCCCAGAGCACCTCGCGCTCCTCCAGCGACTCGCGCACCAGACGGAACTCGTAATGCTCGAGATAGCGGAGTCCGCCGTGGATCAGCTTGGTCGACCAGGAGGAGGTGCCGCTCGCGAGATCGGACATCTCGGCAAGGCAGACAGAATACCCGCGGCCGGCCGCATCGCGCGCGATGCCGCAGCCATTGATGCCGCCGCCAATGATGGCGATATCGTACATAAGCGTTCCTTCTTAACTCTGGTCGTTGGCGGCCGACGGGTCGAGTGGCGGCAGCGCGATCGCGACACCGTGCGCGCTGCAGATCTCCCGCACGCTCTCCGGAACCTCGCCGTCCGTGACGAGCACATCGATCTCGCTCAGATGGCCGATCCGCACCGGCGCATTGCGGTCGAATTTCATGTGATCGGCGACCAGGATGGTGCGCCTCGCATGGGAGATGATCTCCTGTGCCACCCGGACCTCGCGATAGTCGTAATCGAGGATCGTGCCGTCCTCGTCGATCGCGGAGGCCCCGATCACCGCGTAATCCACCTTGAACTGGCGGATGAAATCGACCGTCGCCTCGCCGACAATGCCGCCATCCGAGCGGCGCACCAGCCCACCAGCGATGATTACTTCGGTCGAGGCCGACTCGCGCAGTATGTTGGCGACGTTGATGTTGTTGGTGATGACCATCAGCCCTTCGCGGTCACGCAAGGCGAAAGCCACCTGCTCCGTCGTGGTGCCGATATTCAGAATTACCGAGCTGTTGTCCGGGATAAGTGCAGCAGCGCGTTCTCCGATCCGGCGTTTTTCCTCCGCCGCGAGCGAGCGGCGCGCATCGTACGCGTAGTTGATCGCGCCGGAAGGATAGACCGCGCCGCCGTGCACCCGCTGCAGCAGACCGGCGTCGCAGATCTCGTTCAGGTCCTTGCGGATGGTCTGCGGCGTGACATCGAACTGAAGCGCGAGATCGTCAACCTCGACACGCCCGACTTGGCGGGCCTTTCTGAGGATATCGGTCTGCCGCGGCGAAACCGGATCCATCTCGCATCCTTTCGTTTAAGTTCGTTATCGAAGATTCGGAGCAGGAACCAACACTCGAATGCGAAAACGAAACCGCACAAACACGTAATTCGCCCGCAAACTCACCCTATATTCGTTTTCTTTCGATTGCCTGACAAGCCCACAGTCCTCAAACCCCCAAGGAATACGAGTGTATGAGGCTGCTTTCCCGAACTCAAACCAGGCCAATTAGTTGAAAAAAGGGTGATTCTCTGAGAGGGCAACCCGCCCGTCCAGTCCCTCCAAACCTGCAAGCCAAGACTTTCGCATCAGATTCGATTGGCATCGCTTGACCTTCGCTTTTTTTCGCTTGATAGTCGCCCAAGCTTTCAAGCTGGGAGGAAAAGCAATGAAAAAAGCTCTGATGGCCGCCGTTGCGGTCACGGCGCTGCTCGCTTTGCCGGGCGCTGCCGTGGCGGGCATGGCCGAGGCCGAAAAATGGATCGACAATGAGTTTCAGCCCTCCACTCTCTCAAAGGACGCGCAGAAGTCCGAGATGGAGTGGTTCATCAAGGCGGCCGAGCCGTTCCAGGGCATGGAAATCAACGTCCTGTCCGAGACGATCCCGACCCACGAATATGAGTCGAAGACCCTCACCAAGGCGTTCGAGGAGATCACCGGCATCAAGGTGAACCACCAGCTGCTCGGCGAGGGCGAGGTGGTGCAGGCGGTTCAGACGCAGATGCAGACGAACCGGAACCTCTATGACGCCTATATCAACGATTCCGACCTGATCGGCACCCATTCGCGCCTGCAGCTCGCGGTCAACCTCACCGACTGGATGGCCGGCGAAGGCAAGGACGTCACCAACCCGACGCTCGATGTCGACGACTTTATCGGCAAGTCCTTCACCACCGGCCCGGACGGCAAGCTCTACCAGTTGCCGGACCAACAGTTCGCGAACCTCTACTGGTTCCGCTACGACTGGTTCAGCAAGCCGGAGCTGAAAGCCAAGTTCAAGGAAATGTACGGCTACGAGCTCGGCGTTCCGGTGAACTGGTCGGCCTATGAGGACATCGCAGAATTCTTCACCGATCACGTGAAGGAAATCGACGGCGTCCGCGTCTACGGCCACATGGATTACGGCAAGCGCGCGCCCGACCTCGGCTGGCGCATGACCGATGCCTGGCTCTCCATGGCCGGTGCCGGCTCCAAGGGCTTGCCGAACGGCCGTCCGATCGACGAATGGGGCATCCGGATGGAGGAAGGCTCCTGCAATCCGGCAGGCGCATCCGTCACCCGTGGCGGCGGCACCAACGGCCCCGCCGCGGTCTACGCGATCCGCAAATGGGACGAGTGGCTGCGGAAATACGCTCCTCCGGGCGCGGCCGACTACGACTTCTATCAGTCGCTTCCGGCCCTGAGTCAGGGCAACGTCGCCCAGCAGATCTTCTGGTACACCGCCTTCACCGCCTCGATGGTGGCGCCGAAGAGCGAAGGCAACAACACCGTCGACGAGAATGGCAATCCGCTCTGGCGCATGGCTCCGTCACCGCACGGCCCGTACTGGGAAGAAGGACAGAAGCTCGGTTATCAGGATGCCGGATCCTGGACGCTGTTCAAGTCCACTCCGGTCGATCGCCGCAAAGCTGCCTGGCTCTATGCCCAGTTCGTGGTTTCCAAGACCGTCTCGCTGAAGAAGAGCCATGTCGGTCTGACCATCATCCGGGACAGCGACATCAACCACGCCTCCTTCACCGAACGCGCGCCGAAGCTCGGTGGCCTGGTCGAGTTCTATCGCTCCCCCGACCGGGTGAACTGGACCCCGACCGGCGTGAACGTGCCTGACTATCCGAAACTGGCCCAGCTCTGGTGGCAGCAGATCGGTGACGTCAATTCCGGCGCGTTCACCCCGCAGGAAGCGATGGACCGTCTCGCCAGCGAGATGGACCAGGTGATGGCCCGCATGGAACGCGCGGACAAGGGCGCCAACACCTATGGCGGCTGCGGCCCGCGTCTGAACCCGGAGAAGGATCCGTCCGAATGGCTCGGCAAGGGCGGCGCGAAAGCCAAGCTCGCCAACGAGAAGCCGCAAGGCGAGACCGTCTCCTATGACGAACTGGTGAAGCGCTGGGCGCAGAACTGATCTCATCTCCCTAGCTCGGAGACTTCACTCCCGGGGCCGTATCCCTCGATCCGGCCCCGGACTTTTCTCTGGACCCTGGCGCGGTTCCTGAAGATCCGCTTCCGGGCTAGAATTCCTTAGATATGCGGATACTGCGGGATGGCCCGCGACGAGATCCGCCGACCTCTCGACAGGCCATGGCACTTACACTCAAAGGCGTATCCAAGCGTGTCGGAAACGCGGTGCATATTCACCCGACCGACCTGACGCTCGAGCCCGGAAGCTTCAACATCCTGCTCGGCTCTACGCTTGCCGGAAAAACCACGCTCATGCAGCTGATGGCCGGGCTTGAACGCCCGCTTGAGGGCGAAGTCTGGTTTGGCGAGAGGAATGTCACAGGCACGCCCGTGCAGCAGCGCAACGTGTCGATGGTCTATCAGCAATTCATCAATTACCCGAACATGAGCGTGTACGAGAACATCGCCTCGCCGCTCCGGGTGGCGCGCGCGCCGGAGGCGACGATCCGCGAACGGGTCGGCACCATGGCGGAGCTGCTGCGCCTCACCCCGATGCTGG